>JBBFKY010000001.1:0-300000 GCA_037481875.1 Desulfosoma sp.
GTCATTGAGTCATTGAGTCATTGAGTCATTGAGTCATTGAGTCATTGAGTCATTGGGTCATTGAGTCATTAAGTCATTAAGTTATTGAGTCATTGGGTTATTGAGTTGATTGAGCCATTGAGGGTGCATTCCGTTCGGTGATGGGGGAGCGTAGTTTTCTGAGTCATTGAGTCATTAAGTTACTGGGTCATTGAATCATTGGGTTATTGGGTCATTGAGTGATTGAGGGTGCATTCTGGTCGGGGATGGGGAAGGGTAATTTTCTGGAGGGACGGGGGGTGAATGCGGCCACGTCACCAGTGCTTGTAGGGGCGGACCTGTGTGTCCGCCCCTGAGCGTCCGCCGGAGGGAAGGTTTTCGGGGCGGATGCGTAGGGCCGCCTCTACAGACGAATGGGCTGTATGTTGGCGTTGCCCATGGCCTCACGCCATACACAGCCACCCCTACAGATGAATGGGCTGTATCCTTGAGTATCCGCCCGGTTCAAAGGATCAATAGGCTTTATGGAGCACACACGGCGGATCCTACGGGTTCACGTCTTCGGGATTAAAAACATGGCGCCGTTGTTGATGCCAAAGGCGGCGAGGCTTTCCAATAGGTCCATGGGCACATCCGATTCCCGAAGCCGTATAGGCAGCCCGGAAAACCCATGAACACGCCCTTGAAACTCCCGAAGCCTCTCGAGGTCGGAAAAAGCCATGCCCGCACAACAGGCGGCATTGGCGAAAGTCGGCCTTCGCGCCGTGTCGGAATCGTCTTGGAAAACCTGAGGCAGAATTTGAACGATCAGGGATCAGTCGGACGGCGGTCCAGGCCTAGGCATCCCTCTAATCGGCAACCCCGTTTGGGGAAGCGAAACAAAAGTCATTCCTAAAGGACCGCCGCAAGAACAAAAGGCGACAGGTTGTGTCAAGGGGAATTTGGTCAGTCTCGGCTTTCAATGCGTGGCCTCTCATATGTTTTCCTTGTGCTTTCTGAACCAAAGGGCGACGATGTGAGCCAATTGCTCGGTCATGTCCACGATGCGGGGTCCAGCTCGACAGGTCAACGCACACGGGAACACAAACACCGAGCCTCTGCGTATCGCAGAACAGAATTGCCAAAGGGGATCGTGCTTTAGCAGAGTTTTGATGCTCGGTTCGCAAAAAAAGATGATATCGGGATTCCAAGCGACCACCTGCTCAGGTGATACCTTTTCGTAGGCTGCAGCCCCGTCTTCCAAGAAAGGTATACCCCCGGCCCGTTGAATCACATCGTATTGAAAAGCGCCAGGTCCTACCGTGATCAGAGGGTGCCATTGCATGATGCGAAGGATCTTCGGACGCAAGGTCTTTGGAAGAAGGCTTGTTTGATGATCCACAACCCGAAGGCGGGCCCGAAGATGTTCCAGCAATCGAGCGCCGTCTTTGGGCTTTTGCAGACACTTCGCCAATGCCATCATGGCCGTCAGGGAAGCTTCCACCGTGGGCGGATCGCTATGAAACACCGAAAGACCTCGATCCTGCAGCCAAAGAGCCATTTCCTTCTGATGCCCACCAAAGGTGCATACCAAATCCGGCCGGTCTCGACTCAAAGCGTAAAGATCAGGCGAAGCCCAACTGCCATAAGTGGGTAGACGGCGCACTTGTTCGGGAAAATCACAGTCTTCGGTAACCCCTGTCAGCAGGTTCAGGGCCCCGAGAAACGCAATGGTTTCTGTGGCGGTGGGGGCAAGGGAAACGACTCGCATAAGGTCCCTTCGTGCCTTTTTGCGTTCACTGCTGAATGGCCATGAAAAAAACCATCCCTTGTGGTATGGTGGCTGAGGTTTGAGGGGGGAAATCTGAGGCCGCCCTTCTTTTCAAGTGACAATGAGACGCCGAGGTATGGCAAGTTCTCGGAAAAGCGCCCTTTCTGGAACATCCCATGCCGCATGGAAATGACCCATGGGCCCTTTATCCATAGCACAAAACCTCGAAGTTTGTCGATCCACGTGTGTTCGAATGCCAGGTTCTGGAAGATCTGAAAGGTTTTCAAGGTTCCGCTTAAACTCGATAAAAGATGCGAGGTGACACGGAAGCGATGGCGCAGTGGCTGGATTTCTACGCAGGTTCAAGCATCTTGGAAATGATTCGGGACGAAGGGCTTCGATGGGAACGCATTCAGGGGATGCTCGGGGCTGCTGGAGGTCCCAAATGGCTGATTCTCTGTGGATTGGATCGCGTGCTCTGCCGCCATTGGCTTCCTCATGCCGAAACCCCTTTGGATTTTCTCGGAGCCAGCATTGGAGCCTGGCGTTTTGCCGCCTATTGCCAGAAAGATCCCGCAGCAGCCTTGGATCGATTTTTGGAAGCGTACCGAAGCCAGTCCTACAGCATGCACCCGACGCCTCAGGAGGTGACTCGAGTCCTCGGTGGCGTGCTAAGATCCTTTGTGGGTCATGAGGAGGCTCGGGACATCGCTTTCCAGAAAAAGCGTCGTCTTCACATTGTAACGATGCGTGGCCGAGGTTTATTGAACAGCCGGGCCACCTTTTCGGTGGCTCTGGGGCTTGCCGCAGCCTCGATGAGTAATGCCGTAGACCGAGCTTGGCTTCATGGATTTTTTGAACGAATCCTTTTTGCGCCTCCAGAAAGCCGTCTCTTGCGGCACTTGGACAAGAGCCTTTGGGCTTATCGTCTTGTGCCTTTGCAACCCGAGAACGTGATTCCGGCGCTTTTGGCATCCGGATCCATTCCGCTCCTTATGGAACCCGTCTTGGATATTCCAAAAGCACCTTCTGGGGTTTACTGGGACGGCGGGCTGATGGACTACCATGTCACTGTCCCATGGCTTCAAGATTCCGGCGGCATTGTGCTTTACCCACACTATATGGACCGGCTTGTTCCCGGCTGGTTTGACAAACGCTTGACGAAGCGGCGTCCCAATGCAAGGTACCTGGATCAGGTGCTTGTGGTGGTACCTTCCCGTTCTTTTGTGGCATCTCTGCCGTATGGGCGCATTCCGGACCGAAAAGATTTTTGGATTTTTGCCGGGCAGGATTCCCAGCGCCTACGTTTTTGGGATACAGTGATGACAAAATCGCGTCTCCTGGGGGAAGAGTTCATGGAGCTGGTGCTTTCGGGCAGAATTCGAGACCGTGTCCGTTCCGTGGACGCCTTGGGCAACTCGTCGTCATAAGCCTCGACTCTGCGGGCCAAGGAGCGCCTTTATGGTTCGACACGCCGAAACCCGTGATTTGGAAAGGGTGGCCGAAATCGAACGTCTCTCCTTTCCCAACCCCTGGACACCCTATTATCTGGAAAACGCCCTCAAAGATTTTTTCCTGGTCTACGACGACGGTCATCAGGTGCAAGGGTACTTGGCGGCCACATGTCGGGACGAGGACCACAAAGCCGTCATTCTCAAAGTGGCTGTGCATCCGGAAGCTCGAGGTCAAGGGATCGCCTCCAAACTCGTCCAAGGCGCGTTGGATGCCTTTCATCGGCGGGGTATCAAGAACGTGGAACTGGACGTGAAGATCATCTCTGCAGGCGCTGTGCACCTATACGAAAAATTCGGCTTTCGCGTTCAACGCATGGTCACCATCGATGTGGACGACACCAGCTTTCTGGTGATGAAAAAAGAGATTTAGGGAGAACCAGGGCTGCATACTCGAGTTCTTTGCAGGGCCTGAAGAATTCTTTCAAAACTAAAAGGCTTTTCAATAAAGTCTGCCGCCCCTTTGGCCAGCAACTCTTCGCGCTTTTCAGGATCTAGATATCCAGTGGCAACAATAACGGGAAGCTTTGGGTATCGCTTCAGAATTTCAGAAAGGCATCGAGCGCCGCCCATGCCCGGCATGTTGAGATCCAAGATGACGCTATCCGGCCTGGGCGCCATCGTGGCCAAAAGATCCAAAGCGGATTCACCGTCTGGCGCTGTGGTCACTTGCAATCCGTAACTTTCCAAAAGGTTCTGGCCGATTTCCAAAAGATGAGGCTCATCGTCCACCAATAAGACACGCAACCCTTTCAGATCTACCTGAGCTGCCACTTGCCGATCCGGGGCCGTCTCCCTTGCAGGCGCTTGAGAGACGGGAAAATAGATGTGAAACCGTGTGCCCTTCCCGGGCTCGCTCTCACACGTGATGCCTCCTCCAAAGCGCTTGATGACACTATAGACAATAGCAAGCCCCAGCCCTGTGCCCTTGTCGGGGGTTTTGGTGGTGAAGAAGGGTTCATAAATACGGTCTTGAATCTCCCGAGGAATTCCCGCCCCGGTGTCGGAGATGCTTAACCGTACCGTGGCTCCTGTACGAAACATGCCCAGTTTTTGAGCCAAAATCTCGTCGACCGTTGCCGGGGCGGTTGCAATGGTGATGGTGCCGCCGTCGGGCATGGCGTCTCGAGCGTTCATGACAAGATTCATGACCACCTGTTCCAACTGATTGGGATCGGCGGCAATTCTTCCCAGATGACTTTCAAGATGCAGATCCAATCGGTACATCTTTGGAAGAACCCGTTCCAGCATTTCACAAACACGCACCACAGCGGCATTGATGTCCACGGAAGCTACTTTTTCGTCGGTTTTTCGTCCGTAAATAAGAAGCTGCCGTGTGAGGTTGGCTCCCCGATTCACGGTCTCAAAAAGTTTGTTCAACAGAGGCCGATCGGGATGGTCGGCTTCCATGCGTCTGACAAGCATTTGTAAATAGCCGTGAATCATCTGCAAGATGTTGTTAAAGTCGTGAGCGATTCCACCGGCCAGAGTGCCGATGGCTTCCAGTTTCTGAAGTTGCACCAGTTCCTGTTCCATCTGTCTCTTGTCCGTCACATCCCGAGCGATGCACAGAAGGGCGGGACGCTGTTGCCATTCCATGGGAACCACGTTCATGTCCACCCAAACCGTGCGTCCCGACCGATGGTCGAGGCGCAAAGTTCTCAGTGGAGGCAGCGCTTGAGGGTTTCGTTCCAGAGCTTCAAAGAACTCCATAAGAGCATCTTGGTCTTCCAAGGCCACATATTCAAGCAGCAGGCTTTCTTCGATATCCGCTAAAGGTCGTCCTAAAAGGGTCTGGGTTCGAGGATTGGGGAAACGAATGCGCCCCTCTTGGCAGATGAAAATGGCATCATTAGCGTTTTCCACAAGATGCCTATATTTAGCTTCCGATTCCTCGACCGACGATTCTAACCTCTTGGAATACTGCTCCAGTTTGGCGCGTGTTTCCGCCAGTTCATGACGAAGGACGAAGTCTCGCCATCTGTGGGTGTGATCTATGTGTGCGGCGATGAGAATAATAGAGAGTGTGCCCAAGATGAAAAGGTTATGAGCGAAAAAGGTACTGTAGGCCGGACTTGGATCGAAACCCAAAGCGCCTCCTACGTAGCAGGCATAGAGAAGAACCGTGTGTATCGCCAATGTTTTGACAGGAACAGGCAGAACCACGCAGTAAGAGAGAAAGACCAAATTGAGTCCGGCATAGTAAGGGGTCCGAGTTCCCCCCGTATCCACGATCATGGAGATGATAACCAAGCCGATGGCATAGAATGCCAGGGTGGCTAAAGCGAAACTAGGAAGGCGCCAACGTTGCTGCCGATTGAAAAGGTAAAGAACCCAGCAACTAATGCCCGCTCCAAGCCGGTAGACAATGAATTTTTCAAACAGGGATGGAAAGAGCAAAGCATCCAGAACGCCGAAAAGAGGCACAAGCGTGCCGCCCATGATCAAAATGACGTTGACGCGAACGCGCAAAAGCGCTCGCATCTCCTCTTCAAAACCCTTCTTTAACATTTCCCGGTTGACCGGCGTGGGCAATGGAGGTGGCTTTTCCAAAGCCCATGGGGCGCCGAAAGACTTTTCATTTGCCATGGTCTCTTACGTCTCTTCCGATCCACCGCCCTGAAACGGCAGCCGTTTTTTCAGCAAGCCTCGGCTGCAGGTTCACGATACGCGACGGCAAAAAGATTGATCCCTTCCGGTTCCGAAAGGCAGCGCACACGATGCCTAAAAGACGTTTCGGCAAATATGTCCCGTAGATCCTTTTCTGTTCTGTATATCAGCTTCCAATTCAAAATATGGTCCATGACAGCTCTATTCGGGTTGGATGGAGAAAAGTTGCCGACAATGAGGCATCCTCCGGGTTTTAACTGTTCGTAGCATCGACGGATCAAAGTGTTAAAGAGCCGTCGGTCCAAATAATCGGTTAAGCCGGCTGAATAGATAATGTCCTGTGGAGGCAGCTCCTGACGGGTTCGGCCCAGAGCCCAACGCACGGCGTTTTCATTCAGATAACGGATTTTGGCTCCATGAGGAAAGGTGTTCACTTTGGTATTGACGTAATGTAGGGCTTCCACATCGGCGTCCATCAAGGTGGCTTCCACAGGATCCTGTAGGGGATATTCTTTGAGAAAATCAAAAAATTCTCGACTGGGCCCGCAGGCAAGATTGAGAATGCGAACGGGTTCATTGGAACCACACTTTCTAACCACATGCCGCTTTAATTCTTGGGCAAGCAATGACCGACGTCCCCGTACCGCTCGAGAAGCCGGCGTGTTTAGACACCACGTATCCACAAGGAGCCCCAGCTTTCCGTCTCCTGCAGGTTCATTCTTGTAAATCATTTCCATCATAAGAAAGTCGCCGGCATACCCTTTCGGTTTGTAATAGGCCCGTTCCGCAAAACGGCTTCTCATGAAGTAGGGAAAAATTTCCCTGAACACATAACCCCAAACATAATCTTGAAATTCACTTTCAGCGATGAGCGGTTCCAAATCCTGAAGGTTTTGGTTCAGCTGGTCGAGGATGGCCGTGCATCGTTCCTGGAGTTCTCGCACGTGTTGAGGGTTGCCGTTCTTTTGCACGGCATAGCTCAGATCAAAGAAATCTGCCTTGGTTTTTTCCACCAGTTCATGAACGATGGCTCCTTGGCGTGTGCGAATGAAGTCGTCGGGAACCGGGCGGGCTTCATAAAACTGTCTGCGTCCTGTGGATAGGGAGTCGGCATAGGCCGTCAGGGGTTCTCGTTCATCCAGAACACGGCGAAACTTGGCACAGACCGATCGCGCCACATCCGTGATAAAGAGGCTGTAGCGGTGCGGATCTTTAAAGCGTAAAGCCTCCATGGATTCCCAATCGACAAGGCGAAGGACGGTTCGTTCGGCGGCACGCACATCCCGCACTCTCGAAACACCGTCGAAAAAGCCCGTTTCACCGAAAAATTCCCCGGGGCCGAGATAAGCAACAGCAATGGTCGTTCCGTTCTGGCCAAAGGCTACCTCCACGGCGCCCCGTTCCACATAATAAAGACACCGTTGCTGAGTGCCTTGAAAAAGGATCTTGTCGCCCTTGTCGAAAATGATCCTCTGCCCGATGGATTCCAAGACTTCCTGCCCGGCTTTCATGGCAAGAAAACTCCCTCCTTCAGCTTCAGCGGGTCCCTCCATCGCTTTTCATGCCTTACAAGAAAATCGGCATTGATCGACAATGCCTTAAAGATTTTCAGGTGGCCGCCTGATTCAAAACAATCCACTGGAACCCATGATCTTTGAATTTCTGGATATTTTTGAACCAGTTTTTCCGGCGCGACAGAAAGAGACTGAGAAAAGATCAAGGGCCCGCTTCTCGAAAATCTAGGGTAACTTATTGCCTTTTCAAGAAAAAACGTTCACGTGCCTTTAATATTGGATGGCTGAAAGGTTTGGCACGGTCGTTGCCTTGGATTCAGGCCGAAAGGGGAAAGGTTCCCGGGAACATGGATCATTTCGTAGGATAAAACAAAAGAGAGCAGAAAAGGAGTTTTCACATGAAGGCAATGCGATGGGTGATGGTTCTTGGATTGGTTTTGGTGGCGGCGGCTCCTGTATGGGCTCGAGGCCCTCATAGAGGAGGTGGCATGGGGCCTTGTTGGGCTCAGACCACCCCTGAAGGCCAGGCCTTCGCTCAGGATGTGGCACCCCTGCGTCAGGAGCTCTATCAGAAACAGTTGCGGTATCAGCAGATGCTCAATAATCCCAACACGGATCCTGCAGCGCTAGGGGAATTGGCTCGAGAAATGCACCAGATTCGTCAGCAAATCTGGCAAAAGGCTCAGGATGCCGGAATTCCCTGCGGCTACGGTCCTTATGGGCGCGGCATGGGCTGGGGCATGGGACCCGGTACCGGATACGGTCAAACGCAGTAAGGGTTTTGGAAAGGGGCTCCGTTCCATCCAGGCGATTCCAGCGTTGAAGCTTCATGGTTCCAGGCTTCGAAGGGGCGAGGCGGCTTCTCGCCCCTCCATGAAAAAGGCATAAAGTGTTATGGTACCGCTGGTTTTGGGGCGGACAAAGGGACGACGTTTTTGTCGTCCCCTGCTTTCACAGCTTGTTTAAAAGCCGGAAGCTTGTTGGCGCATGAGGTCAAGGGGCATTCCGGCGATCATTTTTTCCAATCCTTCCGGACTCATGCCACAACGTTGCAGCGCAGGAATCACGGGTCGTGGATCCAGCCGTTCCAATTGACTTCCCGCGAGAAACCGGTTTGTGATGAAATCGGCCACGGTGATGAGGGCCACCTCTTCAGGAGTGGCCGAAACGCCCTCCGCCTTCGAGCTATGGTGTCCGGCAATCACATCGGCCACGTCCATGGGTATGTTCCAGTGTTGGACCAAAAGAGCTCCCACTTCCGTGTGATCCATGCCGAAAAATTCTTTTTCGATCTCTTTCAATGGGCGGTCGCCATGCTGGGCTTGTCGGTAGAACAGAGGGGCGTTCTCGGCTACCAATTGATCCAGGACGATCTTTCCGATGTCATGCAGCAACCCGTAAGTGTAGGCTCGCCCTTGGGGAAGCCCGAGCCGCTTGGCCATGAATTCGGCTCCCAGCGCCGTTGTAACGGCATGCTGAAAAAGACCGCCTTTGCATAAAGAATAGCCGCCGGTTCTGGAAGGGAAAACTGCGGACAAAAAGACGGAAAGTGCCATTTGCAGGATACGCCTTTCGCCGAGAAAAACCAGCGCCCTGTCCAAGGAATCGATTTTTTCGGGAGCTCCATAGACGGGAGAGTTGCACAGGGCCAGCACCTTGGCCGCCAGCACCTGGTCCAAGCGAATTTCGCGGCTGATTTCTCCCATGTGGTAAGTTTCGGAACGCAAAAGGGAGAGAATCTTAAAGGCGGTTTGGGGAATGGGTTTGACGTCTTTGATGGCTCTTTCTAAAGCTTCCTTGTCCGGCTTGGAAATCTTTTCGGAACGTGCGGGCCGAAAAAAATGGCTACCCACGGGGACGATTTCCGGAGTCCAATCGCGGCAGTGCAGACGTAAGCAACAGGTAAAGGTCCCTCCTGTTTCACTGAGGATCACGGGAATTCGGGCCGCTCTCAAAAAAAGTTCCACGCGTTCCAGGGTACGCGCTCCCAATTGCAAGTCCAGCTGAACTTCATCACTGGGACCGACGATAGCCCCACCGGCCACAGCCGCCCGCATGCGAAAAGGTTTGGCTCCTTTTTTCCCCAAGGCATCAAGGAACAAGGGAAGTCCTGTGGAAGCGTAACGCAAAGGTTCCGGAGGATCGAGGCTGGCGGTGAGAGGTTCGGCTAGGAGGGCGTGGAACAGGCCGCCCACTCCGGCTTCCTGATCCCACAGGGCCACCCCCACACAAGTGCCGAGATAAGCTTCAAGAACTTCATGGCCTTGACGGCAGATGGCCATATCGCCCGATGGTACAATCACATGCGCCTCCTTCAAGCCATTTGTGTCATTGTGCCCTCCCTATTTAAACACCACGCCGTCCTCGGGCAACACTCCAAAACAAAATTTTCTGGGTTGTCGGCAGGAGAAAAAAGAAAAACATCCTCGGGCGGACCTGTCGGTTACTTTGTGGTGATCAGGTCCTTGATGGCTTCATATTTCTTTTCGCCGATCCCCTGAACATTCTTGATGTCTTCTGGATTCTTAAAGGGGCCGTGGGCTTGACGATACTGAACGATGCGCTCGGCGATGGCGGGTCCGATTCCGGGAAGCGCTTCAAGCTGTTTGGCATCGGCGGTGTTGATATTGATGAGATTGGACGATTTTCCTGGGGTTGAAGTTTGTTGTTGACTTAAGGCGGGTCCAGCACACAAGGCGATGCAGGCGGCTAAAAGAAGGAGACACCATGCCGCCTTGTTTCGTGGCGTCGACGGGCTGATGGCTTTCATGGATCACTCCTTTTGCCATGCCGACGAAGTCCGCCCAAGGATGTCCACTTGAATTTTTTCTTTCATATATCCGGTCTTCCAAGTTTTCGTCGATAGAAAAATGAACCCAGTGCGAGTGGGCGCAAAAAAAGGAAACGAAAGGGGTGTGCCCTCCTTCATGAACGGATTGAGGACTTGCCGCTTGATGCCCGCTTCAGGCCGTGGCAGACTACGCCCACATGCTATCTCAAGCAAAGAAAGGGTCATGCATGCAAGAGCTGCTCGATTTGACCAAGACACTCATCACCTTTCGTACCATGCATTCGCGACCGGATGAAATTGGTCGCTGCGCCGACTTCATTGAATCCTTTCTACGAAATATTCCTGTGACCGTGCAACGCATGGATCAGGAAGGTGTTCCATCCCTTTGGGTTGGACCTTCAAGAAGGCGGGTTCCGGTGCTTTTCATGAGCCACTTGGACGTGGTGGATGCTCCGGAATCCTTGTTCGAACCTGTGGAACGTGACGGGCGCCTTTACGGACGCGGAAGCATCGATGACAAGTATGCAGTGGCCCTGTCTATGATCCTTCTCAAGCAACACATGAAAGAACTTGCAGCGAGAGGTCAAGGTCAGGAAGAGCTTCCGTTCGGTATTCTCATCACAGGGGATGAGGAAATAGGGGGGTATCACGGAGCCCTTGCGGTTCTTCCGCATATTGCCGCCGATTTCGCCATCGCTTTGGACGGCGGCAGTTTGCGAGAAATCATCGTTAAGGAAAAGGGTATTCTGCGCCTTCGTTTGACGGCTCGAGGCAAGAGCGCTCATGGAGCTCGTCCGTGGCTGGGGCGAAACGCCATTGAAATCCTCATGGAGGATCTCATGGCCGTTAAAGGTTTGTTTGCCATGGAAACAGAAGATCATTGGCATCCCACGCTCAATATCGGCCTCATTCGCGGCGGGCGTTCCGTCAACCAGGTTCCTGACACCGCGGAAGCGCACTTGGATATTCGATACACGGAAAACGATGATCCTGGGGCTCTTGCTGAAGCCGTGCGACGCACCGTTCGTTCCCATGTGGAAGTGTTGGAACAGGAACCTCTCTTCATCGGAGAAACCGCAGGACCTGTTCAGACACTTTTGCGCCTTGTTCCGGACGCTCGATTGGGTCAAGCCCACGGGGCTTCCGATGCCCGTTTTCTTTCCCAATTCGGTATTCCCGGAATTGTCTGGGGAGCTGATGGAGAAGAAAGCCAGCATGCGGAAGATGAACATGTGGTCATTGAGAGTCTTTTTCGCCTCTATGAAGTGTTGGACCAGTTCGTGCGCCTCGTAGGAAGAGGCTGATCATGCCAAAGCCGCTTCGGCCGCGACGAGAAAGAAGGATCGTCTATGGATCAGAGACCTCGACTGCTTGTCTGGAATTTCACGCCGGAAGAAAAAGAAAAACTGGACCGCATGCTGGAACTGGTCAAGGCTCCTCCGGCCTTCACCATTGCTCCACATCAAGGCCATCTGCTGGTTCGGGACATTCTTCACACAGATCAGGTGGGGAGCGAACCCTTTGAATGTCACGAAAAGATTGTGCTTTTTTATAACATTCCGCAAAAGGGAATTTTTTTTCTGATCCAAAAATTCAAGGACGCCAATCTTCCCAAGCCTATTTTTGCCGTGGTGACGGAACATTCCATTGATTGGCCCTTCAGCCGACTGGCAGCCCATCTCATCGAAGAACGGCGACAGGCTCGAGAACGCCTATCTCGAGAAACCACGGACGAAACCTCTTCATGAATCTCGAAACCGCAGCCTCCATGGGCCGTTGCCTTTCGGCGAACTCGACAATGGGGTTTGGGGTTTCAGCCACACCCCGGCCCCAGCCGTCAAGCGGTTCGGGCCGACCAATGTGTCGATCCCCACGAACAAATCATCCGGGCCAACAATTGGTTGTGCCACCCCAAGGAATCTGTAGGGGCCGACCTGGATGTCGGTCCTCATGGCCAAACCCTCAAGGACCACTGGTGGTAGGGCCATGCCAAACTACCCTTAAGAGCAGACCTGTGTCTCGGCCCCTCAAGGCCTACGGCCATGGTTCGGCTCCATCGCTTTTGTCACGCCATCCCTAGGTTTTCGAGCGGACCCATGGGTCCGCCTTTAAAGAAGCTGAAACTTATGGTGGAAAAACTTCAAAAAGGAAGTGACTCACGTAAGGAGGAGACAATGAACGTTCGTCGTCCATGGCTTCTTTGTGCCGGTTTGATCCTGTGGTCCCTGATCGGACCCGGCCCAAGCCTCGCCGTGGTCCAAGAAAGATCCGTAACCATCAGCCAGAACGGCCTCGCGCTGTTCCGGGAAGTGGACACGGTGGCTGTTCCTCCCGGACGGCACACGGTGGTGCTGGAAGGCTTTCCTCAGACCATGGATCCTCAGACCCTGTGGGTTCGGCCTTTAAACGAAGCGGAAACCTTTGTCTCGTACACGTTGGCGAGCCATTTTCGACCCGTGACGGAAAACCAATTGCTCAAGAGCTATGTCGGAAAACCACTGGATCTGGTCATGACCAATCCTAAAGGAAGCCTGGACGCTCGCATGGTGCGCCGGGTTCAATTGGTTTCCGAGGGGGGGGAAGGAGGATCTCCGGTATTTCTCACGGAAGAAGGCGTCTATGCGGGGGAGTACCATGGCATCTTTTTCCCGTCCCTTCCCGAGGAACTGAGTGTGACGCCCAAAGCTTTTTGGGATGTGGAAAACAAAGGGAAAGCTCCGGTGGAAGTGCAGGCCGAACGCCTGTATGAAGCCGGTGGCCTGCAATGGAAGGCTCTCTACACACTCACCATGAACGAAGAAGCTTCTCGTGCCACCCTGGAAGGTCGTATTTTTTTGCATAACACCACCGACATGGATTTTCCCGGCGTAAAAGTGCTCCTTTTAGCCGGAGATCTGCGTAAAGTGCCCAAGCGGAGTCGCCTACCCATGGCGCCCATGGGCGACATGGTTGGAGCGGCCAAGGCGGAGGCAGTGGAAGAAGCGGCTGTTTTTGAGTATCACTTGTACAGGCTTGCCGAACCTTTGAACCTGAAGAGCGGAGACCCCGTGCAGGTGCCTTGGGTCAAAGCCTCGGCGGTTCCTGTGGAACGACGTCTGGTGAGCACGGGGAACGGATCGAGCGCCGAATGGGGTTCGGAACGCAAGGAAAGTCGAAAGCAGCCGGTTCGAGTCCTCATCGACCTACAGAACGAGGAGGCATCCGGGCTCGGAATGCCTCTTCCGGCAGGCGTCGTGACTGCCCGTATGATCACGCCTGTAGGGGAGGCCATTCCCCTGGGTGAAGATGCCATCGAACATACCCCCGTGCATGGGACGCTTCGTCTGGAATTCGGCCGCTCCTTTGACGTCCAGGTGGAACGCGTCCTCGAGGACGCCAAAAAGATCGGCCAAAACGTGCAGCGCCTCCGTTGGACCTTGATTGTCAAGAACGCCAAAGCGCAACAGGAACGCGTGTTCTTGGAGGAGAGACTCTCGGGGGATTGGAAAATCGTCCAGTCGAGTCAGCCGCATGAAAAGGTTCATGCAGGGCTGGTGCGTTTTCCCGTGGATGTGCCCGCTCAAGGTCAGGTGCAGGTCACTTACGAGGTGGAAATCACGACACGTTGAGGGGCGAGTGGCGCCGGCATACGAAGCCCCTGGGTCTCATGGAATCGTAGGCTTTGAGATCAGAGGGCGAGCTTCAAGGAAACAAAGAGGGATACAGCCGACGAGCCAGATCTTCAGCGGCCTTGACGGCTCGTGGCCCGGGACGGGAATACAGCGCTTCATCCACCACCAGGACATGGTTCCGTTGGACGGCGCGTAATCGATCGAAATGGGCACGGTCTTTGGGATGACTGGGATTCGGGTTCATGGGACCTTTCTGGACAATGTACACATCCGGGTCTAATGCCAGAAGGTTTTCCACGGACATCGGCACGATGGCCTCCGACTGGGACACCGCATTGACGGCGCCGACGGTTTCCATGATCGCTTGAGGCATACCCCCTTGGCCCGCTACGGCCAGAGGATTGGAACGGATTTCAAACACGACGCGTGGCCGATGAGGAGCCGCACGACAGGTGGACCGAACAGCTTCAAGCCGTTGGCGCAGGGCTTCGATAGCGGTTCGAGCTTGCTCGGTTCGGCCGACCAATAGGCCGAGCCGCTCCATGACGGCAAAGACCCCCTCAAAAGTCTTCGGTGCAAAAACCACTATGGGAATGCCCGCTTCTTCCAAGCGGGCCAGTTCGGGAGAGGCAGCACGACGGCTGGCGCTTTGGACCACGAGGTCCGGTTGCAGACCCAGGATCATCTCCACATTGGGACGCATGTGGGTTCCTATGGAAGGGAGCTTGGAAATTTCCGAAGGGTAAGAGTCCGCCTGCGTGCGAGCCGCAAGAGTGTCTTCGGCCCCAATGGCGTAAAGCATTTCCGCGAAGGCTCCATAGAGAGGAATGACGCGGCGTGCCGGAGCCTCGAGACGCACGGTTCGCCCCGTATCGTCTATGATCTGCACGGCTGCCTCACCCAAAGATACTAACAGCCAGCACAGGATTCCCATGAGAAAGCACAAGAGTTTTCGTTTTCCTGTCGGCAAAGCCATGAAGCTCCCCTTTTTGAAGCTTTGATGGAAAAACGTGCAAACCCACCGCCTTTTCGCCATGGATCTGGTATGCGGCCTTGTCTTTTAGGGGCGGACACATCGGTTCGCCCCTACAGGTCAACCACGAGTTGCCGTTCTGCCGGCGGACATCAACATCGGTGGCCCTACGGGAAGGGCCCGCGTCGTTGTGATCGGGTCCGCTTGGGCGATGGAGGCATGTTGAGGCGGACACATCGGTTCGTCCCTACAGGTCAACCACGAGTTGCCGTTCTGCCGGCGGACATCAACATGGGTGGCCCTACGGGAAGGGTCCGCGTCGTTGTGATCGGGTCCGCATGGGCGATGAGGGCATGTTGAGGCGGACACATCGGTCCGCCCCTCGAGCTGCCGCACGACAATTTGCTGAACGAGTGCACACGCTGGCACAGCCCGTTTACGTACATGCACATTTTTCTCATAGAGGCGGCTGTAACAACCCTGCGAGAAGGGTGTGTCATGTTTAGTAGGATGAACCTGTTTGCCCCCACCAAAAACAACCCTTGGCAGCCACCGGTCAGGGAGTCACAGTGATCTGGGGGCGGACACATCGGTCCGCCCCTACAGGTCACCCCCGGCTCCGTTTTCCCGCGTCATCTTGCCCCTCGAGAAAAAAACCTGGCGGACATTGTTCCAACCCGGTACAGGGTAGACCATAGCCGAAGTTTCGTAAACTTCTTCCAGAATCCTTGGCTGCAACACCTCTTCGGTCGATCCGTCGGCTAGAATGCGACCGTGTTTTAAAAACACGAGCCGTCGGCAAAAAACGGCCGCGGTGTTGATGTCATGGAGCACAAAGACGATGGTGCGTTTTTCCTTTTCCTGCAAGGTCTTGAGCAGATCAAAAATCTGAAGCTTGCGATGCACGTCCATGGCCGAGACGGCTTCATCCAAGAGCAGAACCGGAGTGTTCTGAGCCAAAGCTTTGGCCACGAAAACCCTTTGGCGTTCCCCGCCGCTGAGCATGGTTATGGGCCTTTGAGCCAGATGAACAGTGTCGGTCCATTCCATGGCTTGTTCTATGATTTTTCTGTCTTCCGGTGTTTCTCGGGAACCTCTTTTCTGATAAGGGTATCGGCCCATGGCCACCACATCTCGGCACGAGAAAGGATAAGGCACATGAATATCTTGGGGAACCACAGCCATAAGGCGGGCTCTTTCCCGAGGGGTCAGACTCTTCAAAGGGCGCCCGTTCCATCGAACACTTCCAAAAGCAATGGGTAACACCCCGGAAAGAGCTAGGATGAATGTGGTTTTTCCAGATCCGTTGGGGCCCAAAACGCCTACGAAATCTCCTGCGTCAATAACGAGATTGACGTCCTGCAAGACCTTACGATCCGGATATCCGCAGTGGAGCTGTTCGACCTGAATCACAACATCACGGACCTTTTTCTATGGATGAGCAAATAGGCGAAAAACGGGGCTCCGAGAATAGCCGTCACGACGCCCAAAGGGATTTCTCGACCGTCGGAAAGGATGGTTCGGGCCAGAGTATCGGACACAAGAGTTAAAAGAGCCCCGAGAATCATGGACGCGGGCAGGAGTTGCCGGTGCCTGGGGCCGAGGCATAAACGCGCCACATGGGGTACCACCAATCCGATGAAGCCCACAACACCGCTTACGGCCACAGCCGCCGCCGCCATCAAGGAAGCGGCACCCAGAAGACGTCGTCGTACGGAATCCGTAGCCACGCCGCTTTGCAGGGCGGCCGTGTCTCCAAGAGCTAGTAGATCCAATTCTCGAGCATACAGGAAAATAATCCAGGATCCGACCAACATGTAAGGAAGCACGGCCAGCACATGACGCCAACTGCGCCCCGAAAGGCTTCCCATGATCCAGAAGACAATGGCCGAAAGGGATTCTTCGTGAAGGCTCTTCAGCAGACTGATCCAGGCTGAAAGAAACGTGGAAACGATGATGCCGGCCAGAACCAATGTGGTGGAATCTATTTTGCCCTGAAGACGCCCTAAGATGAGAACAAGGCTTAGGGCTCCGACCGCTCCCAGAAAAGCCATCATGGGCAAGGCACTCATGCCCCCAAGTTTCCATGATGCCCACCCGAAAAGGATGGTCAAAGAAGCCCCAAAGGCCGCTCCAGTCGACACGCCCAAAGTAAAAGGATCCGCTAAAGGGTTCAGCAGAAGACCCTGATAAACAGTTCCGGAAACGGCCAGAGAAGCTCCCACGAGAAGAGCCAAAGCCACCCGTGCCAGGCGAAGCTGAAAAACGATGTAGTGGGCCGTGACCGCGTCTTTTTCTGAAAGCATGGAAGGGGAATCATGGAAAACCGAAGCTAGGACACGCCATAAAGTGTCGGGTTCAATGGTGTAGGGTCCCAGGGTGATACCATAAAAAGAAAGTGTCGGAACAAGAAGAATCGTTGCCGTCCAAAACAGCCGAATTTGCCACACTTTTTCTGAAGTCATGTCAGGCGAAACCATGGCCTTGGAAGATGTTTCGCACTCCGAGGAGGATCCTCTTGCACAAGAAGCCTCTGCCACACCCACAGGTTTTCCTCGATCCTTTAGGGGGAATTCCCGCCTTTTTTGAGAATGAGAAGAGAAAGGTAATGGGGTTTAAGGTCCTGAAGGGCGTCGAAGTCTTTTTCCACCACCTGACCCTCCAGACCGCAACGACTGACAAAGCAGACGGCGTCTTGAAGGCCTAAAAGCCGTATCTGTTCCAAAATTTGAGGAAACTGCTTGTAGGCTTTCATGAGAACCACATTGTCTGAAAAGGGAAGCACTTCCGAAAGACGACGGCCGCCTTTGGCCCCGGAAATTATCGTCAAGGTTTCTTCCGCTTCCGCCAAGGCCACGCCGGCGCATGCCGCAGCCGCCTGATAGGATGTGATACCCGGAACGATTTCTACAGGCACTGAAGGCAGCCGATTCCGAATCTTGCGCCATAAATAAATGAAAGTGCTGAAAGTCATGGGGTCGCCCAAGGTTAAAAAGGCCACATCCACCCCGCTTTCGAGGCGTGCCGCCACAGTGTCGCAATTGGCGCTCCACGCTTTTTCCAGATGGTCCTTGTCGAAAGTCATGGGAAAATCCAGGAAATGCACCGGCACACCTTCTCGAAGATGATCCCGAACGATTTCCAAAGCCAGGCTGTAATCGTTGGACGATGATGAAGCGGCAAAGACGTGGCCCACACGCCCCAAGATTTTAACGGCTTTCAGGGTCAAAAGATCCGGATCTCCGGGGCCGACACCGACACCGTAAAGCGTTCCCAGCATGGGCGTGATCCTTTCCCGTCAATGAAAATGAAGCTTGAAGCAGCTTAGGCGCTTGTCCAAAAAGCCCCCCACGAGGGCATGAGTGTACCATCCGCCTCATGAGCAGGCCGAACCCCGCGATGCCAGGGGTCGGGCCCGGTTTCAGGTTTGTAAGACAAGGTGTTGCCTCGCCGCCCTCGACGGCGACTTCCACAGCGCAAGATCTTTCAGGTTTCAGCCCTAGAGGGGCGAGGCGCCGCGTCGCCTTTTAGGTTGCAATGGCGTTCGATGCATGCCGCACCGAAGAACGCCGTCCTCATGATCGGGACGCTTCCTTTTGTGGCCCGTCATGTTTAGGCGTTTCGGCTCGAGCCAATTCCAAGAGGGCATGCACAATGGCTACGGCGACGGGACTTCCCCCTTTCCGGCCGAGCACCGTGATGAAAGGCACCTTCACACAGCGCCACAGAGCCTCTTTAGAAGTCTCTGCTTGAACAAATCCAACCGGAACACCTATGACCAAAGCCGGTCGAATCTGCTCACTTTCGATAAGCTGAAGCGTTTCCAGGAGTGCCGTCGGTGCATTCCCGACGGCCACGATCGCTCCGTTGAGTCTTGAAGCTAAATAACGAAAAGCGGCCGCGGACCGAGTAATCCCCAAGGATTCCGCCAGTTCAGGCACGCCCGCCTCCGATGAGGGGACCACCACGGTGTTGCCGAACCATTGAAGCCTTGAGGAAGAAAGACCTACCTGGATCATGCGTGTGTCCGCATAAATGGTGGCGCCTCGGCGTAATGCCTCGCAACCGGCTGTGACGGCCTGAGGATGAAATTGGATAAGCCGGGCGAATTCAAAATCGCCCGTGGTATGAATCACGCGCCGCACAATGGACCAGTGATCCGGTGGAAAGCTGTGCGGCCCCATTTCAGCGTCGATGATTCGAAAGCTTTCTTCTTCGATGTTTTTTCCCGCCGAAACCAGCGGTGTCGCCAAACTTTCGGGGTTGAAAGGTTGTGAAGTCATGAGGCCCATGTCCCTTCAAGAAACAAAAAATCCTTGAAACGTTTCCGTTTCAAGGATGTCACCCTGTTTTTTCTTCATCCCGTGGGACACAAAAAGACTTTTTCCTCGAAGTCTTTTTGCGGGGAAGATCCCTTTGCCATCGGCATCTCTTCCACCAAAGGCTTCAGGCAGGTCTTCTGGCTCACGGATCATCCTCCGGCCGCCCTTCCCATTCCATACCCATGGAACAGTGGGTGCATCGGCCTTTGTCCCCGTTCACAGCGGCGGGACCGCGACGGAATGGCACCGTCTTCCCTTTTAAACCCGAATGCGGGTACCTGATGCCTCTCGTTTGTCAGAGAACCTCACACGGCTCTTGTAGTCCAAAGCTTTTGAGGCGTCAACCACGGAACAGCCTCGAGGGAACCCACATGCGTCTTTGTTTCGATGTTGGTATAGGGACCGACCCAGTTATCCTCGCGGAAAAAATACCGTCACGCAGCACCCCTTGCCTGTTTTCGCGTCTCCGTACGGGCGGACCTCGTTGTCCTCAGGACAAAATCCTCGCAAGCGGCACCCCTTTCGCCTCTTCATGTCTTTGTCAGGGCGGCCTACGTGTTCCCCTCAAGATGCCCCCATCGCCCATGCGGCCACAATCACCGATGCCCCGGCTGTTCCCGTAAGGCGTACCAATGTCCGGGACCGTCGGCAGAACAGGAAATCGTGGTTGCCATGGAGGGGCGGACCAATGTGTCCGCCTCTGTGACCCCGGTGCAAGACGGCAGTTGGGGGGACACAGAGGTTCCTCTGCACCCCCGAAGCAACGTGCTTTTAGGGTGGACACGGCGGACACACATGTTCATCCTCCAGCACTGGTGCAAAATGGACGTCGGCTGGACATTCAGGTTCACCCTACAACGTTTATTAGGCGACCGAGGTGAAAGAAGAAGCCGGCCACACAATCCCCGCAGCAGGGTAAAGCAGAACACAGGGGAATCTCGGCATTCCGAGGCGGGCTTGTGCCCCTGACAAAACCCGACTCGTCGATCATCACAGGCGGCTTCAGGTTTCGTCTTCTTTTTCCAGTTGCAAAATGCCCGATTTTTTCACCGCCGCCACGCCACCTTGCACATTTACTGCGTTATCGATGCCGGCGGCTCGCAGTTGCAGCAAAGCTTCATAGGATCGCACTCCGGAATTGCACACAACGAAAAGCCGCTTGTTTTTCGGAACAGCCTCTAACCTCTTGGCTAAGGTTTCCTGAGGGATGTTGATCCAGCGCTCACCGAAGGCCTGCACGAATGGTTCCGCGTTGCGAGGCCCTCGCACATCCAGGCAAACCACATTGGGGTCGGCTTCCTGAAGAAAGCATGCCTCAAATTCGTCGGGATCCGCCGTCACATTGTAGCCGTCGAGAATATTTTCGGCGGTGTTTGCCAAGGCGTTGACAATGTCCATGGCAGCGGCAAAGGGTGGTGAGTATGCCACTTCCAGGTTGGATAAATCTTCCAGCGTGGCACGGCGGGCTAAAAGAGGGACAACGGCGTTGATGCGGCCTACGAGAGCGTCCCCGTTTCGGCTGACCCCTTGAATGCCGAGAAGTCTTCGGGTTTTTCGATCCACCACCAGAGCGAGGGTCATAAGGTCCTGGGTTGGATAAAAATGGGCGCGGTCGGCTTGAATCACCAAAGCCTGAACGGCGTCAAAGCCTTCGGAAAGAGCCGTTTTTCGGGAAAGTCCGGCGGCCGCTACGGCCAGATCAAAGATCTTGACGGCAAAGGATCCCACCGATCCCGGAAATGTGGCGTGTCCTCCGGCGATGTTGGTACCGATGATGCGTCCTTGACGGTTGGCCAGAGACCCTTGCGGAAAATGAAAAAGTTTTCCCGTGACAAGGTGCATCAGCTCGATGCAGTCCCCTCCCGCGTAAATGCAAGGATCCGACGTCTGCAGACGCTGATTGACCACAATACCTCCGCGAGGCGACACCAGCAAACCGGCTTCTTGGGCAAGCCGTCCATTGGGACGAACCCCGACAGCCGTAATGACCAGATCTGCTTCCAGATCCCTTTTGTTGGTCCGCACGACAAGGGAATGTGCGTCTGGACCTGAGATGATTTCTTGAACCGATTCTTCGGTGTAGACGGCGACCCCGCGTTCTTCCAAGTGAGTCGCCACCATGCGGGCGGGGAGAGGATCCAAAATCCCGGGAAGCACATGGGGAGCGATTTCCACAAGAGATGTTTCCACGCCCCACATGTCGGTGAGGGCTTCAGCCATTTCGCAGCCGATGGCGCCCGCTCCGATAATCACGGCGCGACCGACAGCTCCTTTGGCCAGCATATCCTTGATGGCCGCGGCGTCGTGCAGGTTGGACACCCGCATGACTCGAGGATGATCCAGCCCTGGAATGGGTGGAGAATTGGGCACACTGCCCGTGGCCAGCACCAGAAAATCGTAGGGGAGTTCCTCTTCGGTCTGAGTCTCCAGACGGCGCACATGCAAAACTTTGCGGGAACGATCCACGGCCTCGGCTCGAGTTCGCGTCATCACACGAACCCCCTTAGCCTTTTCGAAAAATTCGGGCGTGCGCACCATGTGAAAGCTGGTGCTCATGAGGGCCGAAAGATCACTCACATCTCCGGAAACATAGTAAGGAATACCGCATCCTCCGTAAGAAATGTATTGGTCCTGATCCACCATCACCACATCGAAATCGGGACGAAGCCTTTTGATGCGGCAGGCTGTTTTAGGCCCCAAAGCTACAGCTCCCACGATGACCACGCGTCGTGTTGCCATAAAAAATTCTCCTTTGTGTCACTGATTGCCGAAACCGCGAATGGCTCCGCAGTCCGGACATGTCCAAGTGATACCGTTACAGGTCATGCCCCAGAAGTTTTCTTCCATGCAATCGGAACAGATCATGAATCCGCACGGGCATGTCCAGCAAAAAGGGAGTTCCTTTCCACAGACGGTGCATTCATAACATTGCGGGCGTCGGCGTTTTCGAGGTGCCGTTCGGACGCCCTGTTCGTTTGAACCACGGGATGAAGGCGTGTCGGGGTTTCTCTCTAAAGCCATCGTCTCTACCATGTCTTTGGATGAAGGCGTTTCATGCACGCCCGTTGAATGGCCGCGTGCTTGAGGCAGCCCAATGCCGCAAACCAAGAAGCCTCGGTTCGTTCAACGGCATGACGAAAACATCAAAGCTGCACCCTGTGCGAATTTGAAGGTTTGCCCCGTCTAGGAGCGTGCCCGAAAACGCGCCGTGACCGCGGTGTCCAATGCCTTTCTGTAAGGGCGAAGCGGCGCCTTGCCCGTCCCAAACCGAAGCTGGACAGTTTCCCGGGAGCATTGAGCCTTCGGCGCGCCGTTTGTGCGGACGATTCGCCGGAGTTCCCAAGAAAACAGGTTTCTAAGATTGGAGCAACGGTTCCAAGGCCGCACGCAGGATGCTCGGGTCAGGGGCGGACACATGGGTCCGCCCTTGTAGCTGCCGGGTTTCGTGAAGCAACCCCTTGTGGCCGGCCGGAAGCGCTCTCCGCATACAGGGGACGGACATAAGAGTCACGCGACCAGGATCCAGCTCATGCGAAGTAGCCCTCTTACGGTGTCGGTAAGCGTTCTCAGATCAGGAGGCGAACACATCGGTCCGTCCCCAAAATCCCAGTTGCGTGCACCAGCCTACTGCAACCCATTGGGGACTACCCATCAGGTTTCTTGGAGACGCGCAGCGGACAGGCCGAGCCGCTTCAAAGGGCCATGAAACCGCGTTCCTATAGCATTTTCGGGTTCGAAGCGACAAGAGCCCCGGAAAGGCTTCCGGGTCTCGAAGCTTTCAAGCTTCGGAATCCCCGGGCTAGGACGGAATGCGTGTTCGACGTCCGACGGCCGGATCATGCACGGGAATCAGAATGTCGGCCATGGCTCGAACCCTTTGAATACTGTCATAGGCCGCCAAAGCGTCCGTATGAACTCCAGGTGTCACGGCCGGTCCTGAGGCGGGAAAATTCTTGTCGTTACAACAAAAACCCGTAATGACGGCGCGTCCGGCGGCGGTGTTCACCACCACGGATTGGCCTCCAGGAGTATGACCAGGCGTCCAGACTAAATCGATGCCGTCCCGAAAAGACACATCACCTCGCACCAGCTCGATTTTGAGGCCGTCCAAAAGCCCTGGAATATAGCGATGATCCAAAGGGTGTGGGTTTTGGTAAAAGGCGTATTCAGCTTCCTGAACCACCACCGTGGCATTGGGACATTTGGCGTCGTTTTCGCAATGGTCATTATGTAAGTGTGTATGAATGATCACATCCACATCTTCCGGTTTCAATCCCACAGTTGCCAAGGCGTCTTCAAATTCCAAGATCTTCAGACCGTAAGTTTCCCCCACATGCTCTGGAACCATGAATTCTTCCAGACCTGTATCCACCAGAATTGTTTCATCACCGCCTTCAATGACAAAAACATACATGGGAATCCAGATACGTTTCCCGTAGTCCTTCAGATAGGTCATGATCCCTTGATCCGTTTCGTTGGCGCCGACCACCAAAGGTCGAATGCTGTACTGACGCATCGTGAGTTCTCCTTTCCCGCTGCGCGCTCGAGATCCGTCGAAAGTCAAGCTTCCTTCTTTAAGACATGTCAGGATGAAAGGCATGTCATATGGAAAAAGTCAAGATCGGTCCATGAGCGATAAGGCTTTAGGGTGTTTGGGTGCGCTTGTTCAGAATCCAGTCGATGACACGACCGGGGTCCGGCTGGGGCACATCGGAGGTTGCAGGTTTGGCGGGCGTCTTGGGGAACGAGGGAGCCGAAGGGGTGACGGTCTTTTCGTGGGGTGGCTCCTCTGAAGGAGCGGCACGGGACGGGTGGGTTTTTTTCAGGTTGGACAGTCGTACCGTTTCCGGATCCCGAGACCCTGGGATCGGCGGAAGGGTCATGTCCCACAAATGATGTCCCAAAGCCCATGCATGCTTTTCCATAACAGCCGGTCCATGGAAGGAACCGGGGCTTAAATAAGGACTCGTCTTGACAGTTTGTGATTCGGGGGTTCCGGAGGATTTTTGCGGAGTCTTTTCAGCACCGTCGCTTTCGAAAGGGGCTTGCGGCGGCGGTGTCTTCTGAGGGGCTTGAGGTTCCGGGGCGGCTTCCCTGTCTTTTGACGGTTCTTTTTCCGATAGAGGAAGGGGTTTAACAACCCGGTGTCTCTCGGTCTTTTCGTCATTGAAAGTTTCCGAAGCCGCAGGTCTGTCCTTTTCGGCCCCCCCCGTCTCAGGGGAAGGTTCCTTTGTCCCAGGGACGGAGGCGGCGGGAGCCCACAGACCCTGAAGGTGTTTCATGTTGCCCAGAAGCCATGTCCAGGAGTTACGAGGTATTTCCGGATGCCACAGAAAAGCCAACGCCAAGACCACGGCGCCCACGAGCGCCGCGGCCAGGCGTTTTCGTCCTTTGGATGTTTCCTGCGGGCGTCCCTCGAGGTCGTTCACCACTTCTTCGATGATCTTCGGCGTGATGGTTTTTTGTCCGTAACCAAAGCCCGTAATGAAGGCATTGTCGCAGATGATGTTGATCTTTCGGGGAATCCCCTGAGCTTCTCGAACAATGCGATCCAAGGCTTTCCTTGTGAAGTATTCCCTCGGCTCTCTCTGCACAAGGGATAACCGGTGTTGGATGTAATCCAGGCTTTCTTTGGGGGTGAGCGGCCTGAGTTGGGTGCGGATGGCGATACGCTGTTTGAGTTGGCGCAATTGGTGCCGGTTGAGAAGGTTTTCCAGTTCCGGCTGACCGATAAGAATGATCTGAAGAAGTTTATCCTTGGTACTTTCCAGATTGGAAAGCATACGCAGATTTTCCAGGGTTTCCATAGGCATGTTTTGGGCTTCATCGATGATGAGCACCACATTCCATCCCTCTTGGTAGGCCTGGATGAGATGTCGATGAAGGTCCAGGACCATTTCGTAAGGATCCGAATCGGGCGGCTCCAAGCCCAGCTCCTTGTAAATTACCCGCAACAGCCCCTTAAAGGACACATTGGCGTTGAAAACCAAAACCGTTTTGATGCTTTTTCGGTCATAGCGTTGCAAGTAACTACGGACAATGGTGGTTTTTCCCAGCCCCACTTCCCCGGTGATGGTGATGAACCCCTTGCGCTGGTGCACACCATAAATAATGGCCGCCAACGCCTCTTTATGACTGGGGCTCAAGTACAGAAATTCCGGATCCGGCGTGATGTGAAAGGGTTCCGTTCGAAACCCGTAAAAATCCAGGTACATGAAAATCAACTCCTCTTCGCACCGGGGTCGATGGGGTGTATCGAAGGATGCCCGATTGGCTTTCGAGTGCCTGGTTCAATTACGGCAGATTTTGAAGATAAGCTCTGTTTTCCTCGGACAAAGTCCCTGTCTCCGAACAGTCCCAGATGATCTCCTGGATTCTGCCTTGAGCCTGCGCCGTAAGGGTTTTCCCAAAAGTCAGCTCCGCTATTTCATAAAGACACTGAAGGCCCGTGATGGCTGCCGGCGTATAGGGACTGCCGGCGCCCGGCGCCGCCAAATGGGCTGCGAGACAATAGGTGGGAACACAATAAGTGGATAGGCCGGGTTGAAGCACGAAAGCGGGGACATGAAGGACCATCATGGGCTGAAGTCCGGAATCTTCCGGGTAAAAAACCATTCCTGCAGGGATTTTGAATTCCATGGGTTCCGAAGATTCGTTAACAAAGGTAACCGCCAGATGAAACGTGAGTCCCAAATCCGGGGGAAGGCATCCGATCAAGCATTCGGGGTTTGTTCCGCAATTTTGCATGCATTGGACAACCTGTTGAATCTTGGCCGGATCCCAGGCACTGTAGTCGTAGCAGTCCACATCGCCTCCCCCCACACTGTGAATGCGCACAGGGAGCGCCTGAAGCCGTGCCAGTTTCCAGTACGCCCCCGAAGGGTCTTGAGGAACAGGCGTGTAGGCCAAGTCGATGGCATAAGGGTATCCTCGATACATGACCACCGCATTCAGGATGTTCAGCGAGGAATCCAGCACGCCGCCTTGGGGTCCGGACATGGAAGTGCGTCCGGCCCACGTCAGTTTCCAGTAAGCTCCGGAAGGATCTTGAGGAAGCTGGACAAAGTCGAAATAAGCTCGATAATGGTCCGTACCCACCGTGACGTACGGAAGCGTCAGTTTCAGCGCATCGTCTGCGGTGCCTCCGGCGCCGTAAGCTGCTGAAGCGGCTCCGGCAAGCACAAGCGCAACCCATAAAATCGTCGAAAATTTTTTCTTCATGGCCATCCTCCCGTTGTCTGAAGTCACCCCTTAACTATCCCCTCAAACATCGCTTCCCCTTGCGGCTTCTGCTGAGGCTTTGATTGAATCGGTCCCAGTGAGTCTTAGGAGCCCTGATTTCATCCTCGATCCAGAGCCCTTTTCAAAACAGGTCGGAATCGGCCCGTGTAAAGAAGAACCCCTGCATATCATCTACTTCCAAAGGGCTTTGAAAAGGCACGTAAACAAACCATAGCCCTTGAGGTTCCGGTTGTTTTTGAAATCCCAGAAAAGACAGTTGAGTGATGAGCCACGTGGGGGTTCGGGAAACCCAGAGACTGACCGTTTGAATGCCCAGAACCTGTCCCAGCCAAGACAGTCCTGGTGCTAAAGCTTCAGGGTGTTCGGGATCCAAAAAGAAATCCCCGATCACAGCATCCTCGTTTCTTTTTTCAGCTACCAGGTAGGCCACCACATGGCCGAAACGCCTTCGGACTTCCACGATCTTGTAGTTTTTATCCGGATCTGCAAACCGCCAGTTGAGATAGCGGCTCTGTCGCCTTACCAGAAAACGACCGTAGGCCTTTTTCACTCTTTCGTAAAGCATGTCATGTTCCGGACCGAATTTTTGAAGGGTTCGGCACGAGTAGCGTATGCGGTTCCATCGTCCCGGCGTGAAGGTCTCGAGCTTCAAAGTGTACTCGTCCAGAGGGTAGACAGGGCGGTATCCTAAAAAAAGCTTCCCCATTTTTTGAATATTTCCGGTATTGAAACCATAAACGAAGGGAACTTGGTTTTCACAGTAGCGGGCAAAGAAGTAGCGGGCCGTTCGCACCAAAAGGGACGTTTTTCCAAAACCAACATGGCGTACCTGGGGGTGCGTCATGGTGTCACCCACCTGTAAGACGACCGCCGATGTTTTCGTGAGTGTCTCTTCCACAGGCACAAAATATCCGGAAAAATTCGCCACCACATCTCCCATGGCATTCCGGCACACCGCCACGGCATCCCGCCCGAAGGGACATGCTCGATATTTCCAGCGCCAATGATCAAGGGATCGAGAACCCGAAAAAATCTGGACGAAAAGTTGTACCAATTCAGGATCGTCCTCTTCGGGGCACGCCAGGATGCGGTAGTCATCCTTTTCGGCTTCGAAGATTTCATAGCCCCAGGCGCCCCGTTCGTGTCTTTCCTTTTGCTTTTGCCATCCGGCCACAAGGGAATCCAACCCTTCGCACCACGGATAGGCCTCCAAGCGTTTCAGGACCGCTTTGCAGGTAGGGGCGGTGTACGACCCGATGGGCTTGTGAAAACGAATTTTGAAGCCGGCCTCGGCCAAGGCGGTCTCGTAAAAGCGCTTGGGTTTCACGGCTGTTTCCTGGGCCGTGCTTTCGTCATAGATCATTTCGTCGCATAGAAGGATTCGCCCGTGAGGGCGCAGCAGCGTGCGGCAAGATTCAAAGAGATCGCGAAGGCAAGGAAAATACTGGGAAGATTCGAAAAAAACGACAAGATCGTAAGATTCCTGCTTCCACCAGGAGGGATGTCTTCCTTCAAAGGTTTCGCAAAGAAACCGTACGCGAGGATGGGAGAAGTGTTCCTGGGCGTACTGAATCATAGCGGGTTCGGGGGCCAAGGCTGTCACGTCATGTCCTTGAAGGGCCAACCGGTAGGCAAAGTGGCCGAAGCCGCATCCCACGTCCAATATGTTAAGGGATTCTCCATGCACGTGTTCCAACATGAGTTGCGTCAGTTTGTTTTGGGCATCCTCCAGAGACGTCGTGCTCTCATCCCAATAGCCGAAATGGAGGTCGTGTCCGCGCACGATGTCACGATAGATGGAGAAAGGAAACGAGAGCTTTTCCATGAACTTCCCTTCGTACCTTTGGTTCTTTGGACTTTCGGTCGAAAATTCCGAATGCTTGTCCGAAAACTCGGAATACCAAGGTCTTTCATGCCCTTTCAAGGTAGGGGCGAGGAGCGTCTTGCCCCTATAAGGCTGAAATTGTGTCTTTTCCTTGTGGCGCGTTCCCTCCGGCCGGCTCATGATGCGAGCGGGGTGCCCGTGCTCTCGAGGAAAAGGGTTTTTCAGAAAATCTCCTAAACAACAGTGAAGGAGAACCGAAGGCTTTTGGATTCCTGGAAACCATTTACCGGACCGATTCTTCCGAAGTAATGTCCGGGAGCGAGCCTTTGAAAGCCGTCTTCCGGAAATTCTGCATGGGCCCCTGTGCCGAAGGCTCCTGCTGCGGGAATGAAATGGACGCTGGGACTCCATTCGAAAAGCCACGGTCTTTGAATCGCCTCAGGGACGTGAACCCGAAAGGGTTCTCGGTAAACCTGTTCGGCTCCATGACGTGCCAGCATGTCCATCGACATGCGTGGACCTTGGGGAATCCATCGTGCCCATCGCGTATACCATGAAAAGTGTTTTCTGAGAAAGACCGCATGGGATTCTACCATGAGCCGTCTTTTTGTGGGCAAACTTTCCAGGCCGCATTGATCAAACTCATGCACCACGGCAGCTTCGGGCACGACGAAAAGGCGCCAGCCTCGGCGGGTCATGCGCAGAAACAGGTCTGTGTCTTCAAAGTAGAGGAAAAATCCAGGGTCAAAAAGCCCGCCGGCATCTTGAATAGCATCGGCTCGGATCAGGACCGAGCCGCCTGAGAGGTTTTTCACTGGAAAAGGATTTCGCGACTGCCAGGCACGCACCGTGTCCCGGCGCCATTTTTTTCCCAGAAAACGCATCAAGGGAAGCGCCGGGTCTCCAACCCTGTCGGCTGCGGATAGCATGAGGATCCATGAGGGTGGCACCGACGGAGGTAAAAGAAAGCGTTTTCCTGGATCCCAATAGATGAGAGGGCCCACGGCGCCGATACGACTATTGGTGTTGAGGGCTTTCACCAGTTGTGTCAAACACCCTTCGATCAGGTACGCATCGGGATTGAGAAGAAGAAGAGCTTCCGCCGGCCTTTGTGCCCAGGCCATGGTGCATGCCTGTCCAAACCCCAGGTTTCGATGCGAAATCATAAGATGCACCGAGCCAGGCAGATGAGCTTTCAAAAAATCGGCTTCTTTGGGGCAGGTGCTGTTGTCGACCACAACCACGTCCAGAGGACCTTGATAGTCGGAGTTCACAATGGATTGGACGGCCCTCACGGTGAGCGGGGCACTGTGGTAGTTGACGACAACGGCGACAACATGTCGAACCTTGCGCCGATGATGGACGGACAAGCTGTGCTCTGTTGTGACTGAGGGAATCCAGTTCATCGAGGCTTTTCACTCCTTGGTTGAAATAAACTTCGTTTGCTAGCAGGCGCCGGCTTCGGTGTCAAAACCATTTTTGCTTTGTTTTGTGTTTGGAAAAGCCTACAATCCGCCGACCTTGACCTTGTTCGCCCTTCATGTGCTATGCTGCAAAAACACGAAGGGACAAGGAAATTTCACGAAGATCATGGAGCCGAACCCAAGATGATGGATGTGGTGCGATCGGTGATGCAAAAGTTTCGCTCGGGATCGATGGAGGCTTTAGGGCCTTTGCCTGGCGGGAATGGAATCATGCGGGTGGAAAACCTTCCGGATTTTCCTTTTATGGACGAGGCCGATTTCCCCGACTCGCCGCCCCGCTACAATCCCCTGCCCATTGCCTATCTTAAGCGCTTTAAAGTCCTGCCCTTGGTTGAGGCCGAGGACAGGGTCACCATTGTCATGGTGAACCCCCTGGATTTGGCCACTCAGGAAGTGGTGCGCAAAGCTTATGGAAAACCCCTCAAGGTTTATCGATCCACGGCGGAAGCGATCTCTCAATTTACCTACCAATGGTACGAAGCGGACACGGCTTTTCAGGAAACCGAGGCGGAAGGGGAAGAAAACCCGGACTTGGACGCCCATCTTTGGGACAATCCCGAGCACTTGCGGGATATGGCCTCTGAAGCCCCCATCGTGCGCCTCGTGAACCATCTGATCACTCGAGCCGTAGATGTGGGGGCTTCGGACATTCATATTGAGCCTCTCAAAAAACTGGTGAAGGTGCGGTATCGCATCGACGGTGTTCTGCATGATCAGGATGACCTTCCCAAAAAATTTCAGGCGGCCATCGCCTCGCGAATCAAACTCATGGCTCGCATGAACATCGCTGAAATGCGGCTGCCTCAGGACGGCCGTATCAAGTTCAAACTTACCAAAAAGGAAATCGATATTCGAGTTTCCAGCTTACCGACCGTGTTCGGCGAAAGCCTGGTCCTGCGCCTGCTTCAAAAGGAAGACATTTTGCTGGATCTGGACGTTCTCGGTTTTCCCAAGGATCTTTTGAGTCGATTCAAACAGATCATTGCGCTGCCTTATGGCATTCTTCTGGTTACGGGACCTACCGGATCCGGAAAAACCACCACGCTCTACGCGGCCATCAACGAAATCAACACGCCGGACCGTAAGATCGTCACTGTAGAAGATCCTGTGGAATACCAGTTGGACGGTGTCAACCAGGTTCAGGTGCAACCGAAAATCGGTTTGACCTTTGCTCATTGTTTGCGATCTTTTTTGCGCCAGGATCCGGACGTGATGCTTGTGGGAGAAATTCGTGACCTGGAGACCGCCGAAATCGCCATTCAGGCGGCCCTCACCGGCCATATGGTCTTTTCCACACTGCACACCAACGATGCCGCCGGGGCCATCACGCGATTGGAAGACATGGGGGTCGAACCCTTTATGATCACTTCGGCTGTGGTGGCTGTTCTGGCGCAAAGGCTCGTGCGAAAGGTCTGTTCGGGGTGCCGCAACGAGATCAGAATAGGAGACGAAGAACGACGAATTCTGGCCCAGGAATTTGCCGTACCCCTGGAAGCGGTGCCGACATCGTACTTTAAAGGCAAAGGGTGTGATCATTGTGGCGGGACGGGGTATCGAGGGCGTATCGGGCTTTTTGAGTTTTTACCTTTGGATGAGCCGGTTCAGCGGGAGATTCTTAAAGGGGCTGATCGTAACGCCATTGTGGCCAAGGCGGTAAGCTTGGGCATGCGAACCTTGCGGCAGGACGGTCTGGAAAAGGTTGTGGCCGGGATGACCACCTTTGAGGAAGTCATTCGAGTGACCAGGTGATGCAGAGATTCTTTTATGAAGGAGTGGATGTTCGCGGGCGCAAGGTGCGAGGGGCCGAAGAGGCTTCGGACCTGGAAAGTCTTTTGGTGAGTCTCAGTGCCAAAGGGGTTCATGTTCTGCGGTGGTCCGAATCACCCATAGGACGGGAGGGCTTCTCCTTTTTCCGAAAAGGGCGCCTCAGCGCCAAGCAAAGGTTGGAATTCATTTCGGAACTGGCCCATCTGGTGCGTTCCGGAGTTCCCATCGACCGGTGTCTTCAAATCCTTGCCGATGCCACCACAGCCGATCGTGTGCGTCAGTTGGCTCTCAGCCTTCGGGAAGGACTTCGCGGCGGCCAAAGCCTTTCCGAAGCCATGGCACAGAAAGCCCCTGAATTCGGTGATCTGACCGTCAGCATGATTCGAGTGGGGGAAGCAGGCGGCGTTCTGGACGATTCCCTGGAAAAACTGGCCGGTTTTTTGGCTCGAACCGAAGAGATCAAAAGATTCATCATTTCTTCCTCCATCTATCCCGTGGTGCTTCTTTTTGTGGGTGTTGCCTCGGTGGCTTCCATTCTGGGTTTTGTGATTCCCAAATTCGCCGTCATTCTGGAAGATCTGGGACCGAACATTCCAACGGCGACCCAAGCCTTGATCGCTTTAAGCCGCGTTTTCCGTGCTTTTTGGTGGCTGTTGGCTCTGATGCCCATAATCCTTGCCTTGGGGTTTGTGACTTATGCCAGAAAACCTGAAAACCGTCGTCGACTTCATTCCCTGATCCTGAAAGTTCCTTTTCTGGGACGGCTGGTTCTGGAGGTGGAGCTGGCCCGCATGACACGGACCTTAGGGACGCTCCTTCAAAGCGGCGTACCTCTTCTCAAGTCCCTGGCCATCGCACAAGCCGTGGCCCGCAACGTGCTCCTCAAGGAAGCTCTTCAGGACATCTACGAAAAGGTGCAACAGGGCATGGCCATGAGTACTCTTATGCGAGCCTCCCCTGTTTTTCCGCCCATGGTCGTCCACATGACCTCCATCGGTGAAGAAACGGGAGATCTGGGTCACATTTTAGGCAGTGTGGCCGACAATCTGGAAAAGGAAATCCAGAGCAAAACGAAGGCGGCTTTGGCCCTTCTGGAACCTGTGGTCATCGTGTTCATGGGAATACTCATCGGCGGCATGGTTATCTCCATGCTTTTGGCCATTTTTGGTATCCATGAAATATCATTCTAAGATTTCCGGCTTTACTCTGGTGGAACTCCTGGTGGTGCTGGCCATTGTGGCCTTATCGCTTACCTTGGTGATCACCACGGTGGGTGGTGGGCTCGGCCGAAAAGAAGAGCGCCGTTTTGTCATGGAACTGGGAGGGCTTTTGAGAAAGGCGAGGCAGCACGCGGTGGCTGGAGGTCTTGCCGTGGCCGTGGTCTTTTCCGAGGAAGATCGACGGTGCTGGATCGAGGACTTCAAAGACGAAGGCTTGAGTATTCCGAGAGAGGTGGAGGTCGAAGCTCTGGGTGCCCTGCGTGCCGATGGAATGTTTTACCTTTTCTTTTATCCCGATGGGGCTTCCAGCGGAGCGGAACTGACCGTTAGGCGTCGAGGTGTGGTGCTTGGCCGCATTCGAGTGGACCCTTTGACCGGATTGGCCATGGCCGTGACCACCGAAGCGGGCTAAGGCGGGAAAGGGATTTGAGGCCCGTGAGATTTTCCACGGAATGGATCATGCCCATCAGGCTGCAAGGGAGAATGTTTTCCCATAAACCGAAAACCTTTTCCAAAAGCGTTTCGGGATTCAGCCTTCTTGAGGTCCTGGTCGCTTTAACGATTATGGGAATCACGTTGGCCGTGATTTTCTACGGGTTTTCTCAGTCGGCTCGACTGCGGCTGCAGGCGCAGAAAGTGCTGGAGGCGTCCAGAGTGGCACGCATCGTTCTGGCCGATTCCGTGCTTCTGACCGAAGCGGTACGGCGAGGGGTGATGGAAGGGCCGGTGGATGGCGAGCCGGGATGGTTCTACAGGTTGGAAGCTCGACCTTTGGTCCTTTCCTTGGGCAGGGACATGGAAGCTTATGAAGATCCCAACATGGTGCAACTGACCCTCTGCGTGTTTGAAGAATCGCAGAGTTCACGACGATCAAGATGTCTGGTAGGCTGGTACGAGAGAAAAGGATGAACTCGCCGAAAACCCAGGGTATGCCGCTGCCGTTACGAAACCACCAAAAGCATCCTAGGAGCGTGTCTGGGGACGAGTTTCTTCCAGGGAGCGGGGATGTCGTCCCGCCCGCACATATGACGGGCCGGAGGCCCGCGCTCCGAGAAAAAACAAGGTTTCAAGTCTGTGGGGGCGAGGCGGCGTCTCGCCCCTTCGTCGAAAAGGCATCAAAGACCTTGGTCTTGCGAGTTCTCGGAAAAGCTCCCAGGGATTTTGCGCAAAAAGGTGCGAAACATGACTTCCAGGCGGCTGTCGGGTTCACTCTCGTGGAAGTGCTGGTGGCCATGGTCTTAACGGCCATGGTGATCACACTGCTCGCTACGGCTCTACGGTCCGGGCTTTTGTCATGGAGTAAACTGGGTCCGGAAAGTCAAGCGGACATCTTTGCTCATGCGGTGCCGGTTTCCTTGGGCCGGTATCTCGAATACACCCCCACGGAAGCCACCCCGTGGAAAGGTGAGCAAGGTCAACTGTTTCCACTGTGCGGTGACAGGCACGGAATCGCTTTCTACAGCACCTATGGTCCTTCCGGGTCGAATCGGCAAGGCCTTCGCCTTATCGGCTACCTTTACGATCCTTCCCGAAGAATCCTTGAAGTCTACGATTTGGAGCTCTACGAAAAAGAGGACCAGGCGACGGATTGGGTGGTCCTGGCTGAAACACTGTTGAACGGAAGACAAGACCTGGGGCCGCCGATGAGTCGTTACGGGGATGTCACAGCCTTTGAGGTGGCCTATGCGGAGCTTAGTCCTTCCGATGCATCGGGGCGGGAGCTTCAATGGAAGGATCAATGGCCGTGCAAAGAGGTTCAGGAACTTCCTCGACAAGTGCGCGTGGTTTTCGGAGTGAGGACCGGATCGGCGGAGAAGGTGAACACATGGGTTTTTCCTACAAGAATTCAGTAGAAACCATTTTCGAAAAGACTCCTGGATATGGAGAATCGGGGGCGGTTCTGGTTTTTGTTTTATGGGCTTTGGCTCTGCTTTCTTTTCTGGGCATGCAGACCGCTTTGGCGTCCCGATTGCGGGCTTCGGAAGCGCTTTCGGCCTGGGAACAGCTTCAGAGATGGGAGGCACTCCGGTCGGTGATCCGTTACTTTGCGGTTACCGGAAAAAACAATGGGGCTATGCAGTCTGGATTATGGTATCGGTGGAATGTGGGCGGTCAAGAAGTCTGGGTCTCTTATGAAAAGGAGTCATCAAAAATAAAGCCCACGGATGCCAATGACGCCGGAATGCGCCGGGTCTTTACTGAATCTTTGCCGCTTTCGGATGGTCGTGAAGCCGATGCGTTGGTGGATGCTTTACTGGATTGGCAGGATGCGGACGATTTGGTGCGGCTTCAGGGTGCGGAAGCGGGATGGTACTTACAAAGAGGTCTGTCACCGCCGACCAATCGGCCGTTTTCAAGCTTATGCGAAATTCAAAAGGTTCGAGGGGTTCGGCCCGAGTTGTTTTGGGGGGATCCTTTGGAGAGAGCCGTCAGGACCTGGGAACACCAGGATGTGATCGGTGAAAGGGAAACGCTGACACCTAAAAGGCGCTCTCTGGTGGATCTTTTGACCGTCACCGGCTCCAAAGTCGATCGGTTGACGATTCTTCTTCCGTTGAATCCGACGACTTATGAAGTGGCGGTGATGGTTGGGAAAACGGAGGCGGAGGGGTGGGTGACGGCGGATCGCTGTCAGGGGTTTGTGCGTTCCATCTATCTTTTTCAGTAACGCTTTGAACGGAAAAGATCGCCCATTGGAGGACATGAAACGAGGCAGGTGTCGGTGGCGGGCAAGAGTATTCTGGGAATTTATCTGGATGAGAACCGGCTGGATTATGTCCATGCGGTGAAGCGGTTCGGCCGAATCCGCCTGGAGCCGCCGCATGAAGGTATGCCGCCGTTCGGGACTCTTCCCGGCGGCGCCAAAGGCTTGGAAGCTTTCTTGCGTGAACTGCCGCCCAAGTCTCATCGGCGTCTATCCCTTTGTCTTTCCAGAAACCTGTTTTTTGTTCGAGATGTGGAGGTGCCTCCGGTGCCCATGGAGGATGCTCTGGATGTGGTGCGAAACGCTCTGCCTATTCATGTGCATCTTTCTCCAGAAGACATTTATTGGAGTGTGCATCTGGTTCGGCGCCGGGACAAGACCATTTCGGCGACCCTGGTCTATGTGGAAAGAAAAATCGTGGACCCTGTGCTTTCGGTTTTGGTCGAAACCGGGCATAGAGGCCAACTGAACAGCTTGTGTCCCATCTCTTTCGGCCTTGCGGCTTGGCTTCGCCAAACATGGTCGCTCCCGTCAGGTCTGGTACGAGAAGAAGAAGGGCTGCGGGAAGTTCTTGTCTTAGATCCCGACGGTGTCGTGTGTTCACGGCTTCTAAACCCTTCGGAAGGGATCTGGGACCGGGAACAGATTCGAGCCTGGTTTCTCGCTCAAGGGAATGTGCCGGCCGAAAAGATTGAAGACTGGACCGAATCCGTGGACTCGGAGTCGGTGACGCCTCGAAAATTCTTTTCGGATTGGCCGCACCCGAAGATCAATTTGGGAACGGCCGCCGCCTGGGCGCTTCTTTCAGGACGTTCGGTTTTGTGTTTGGACGGCAGAGCGCCGAACATTCCCGGGTTGCATCCCGCCAAAGCGGTTCTGCCGTTTCTTTTGTTTCTGGCATTGACGGCTTGGGGACTCGGATTCCATGTGGAGCGGCGCACGGCGACCTTGGAACGGAGCACTGCACGTTTGGCGGAGGAGACCCGAAAACTGGAAGCGGAACTCAAACCTTTGGAAAAGAATGCTCAGGAAATGGAACAGCTCAAGAAGCTCGTCAAGGAAGCGGATGTTTTCCTGAAAGGACGACCCCGTTTCTATGAGCTTCTGAACGACATCGCCCAAAGGGTTCCCAATGGTACTTGGATTTCCCAATTCAATTATGCGGCCGGCAAAATGACCGTTTCCTTTCAAAGCCCGGATTCCCTGAAAACCATCGAAAGCCTCAGGGAATGCCCTCTGCTCAAAGACGTGAAGCTTCAAGGATCGGTCAATCGTGGTCGAGACGGTAAGGAAACATTCACCGTGGTGCTGGAGCTGAAATGATGCATGTTTTGGGACGCAGAACACGGCGCTGGTTAGGGATCGCGGTGTTGGCCGCCGTGCTGTGGGTCGTGTGGTACCTTGTGGAGTGTGCTCCGAAAATGGAAGCGGCCTCTTCGGTCGAAGCGTCCGTGGAGCTGGAAACAGCCAAGCATGAAAAGTTACGGAAACAAATCTCCAAGATTCGACAGGATCTTTCCCATCAGGCCCAGCTGGCTGAAGAATTGGGTCGTGTGGAGCAGTTGCTCCTGGAGGCCAAGAGTCTGGACGATGCGGCGTCCAGAATGCAACAGAGGCTTCAAGAAGCCTTTGAAAAAACAGGCATTCAAGTGCAGTCCTACAATGTGTTGGCGCCAGGCGCTTGGGAAGAGATTCCCATGGCTCAAGTGGAATTTCGGTTACGGGCCGACGCTTCGGCCCTGGCAAGCCTGCTCAAGGTTTTGGAAGACGATGAAAAACTGGTCCGTGTGGAATCCCTGACCGTGGCGTATCGACCAGCCAAGGACTTTCCGCTTACTGTAACGCTGCGCGTGGGCACCTTGTTTGTGGATACCAAAAGCTTAAAGACCGTGCTGAATCAGGGATCGAAAAAATAGAGAGGTGAAGGAGACGTGAGCATGGTAGTGCGAAGGTCCCCATGGAAGTTGGTGATGCGAGCCGGAATCCTGTGTGTGGTCCTGGGGATGGTGGGATGTGGCACGACGTCCTTACAGGGTCGACCCCCTGGCGGGCCTTCCGTGGGGACGACGCCTTCGTTGACGCCGACGACCCAGACGATTCCGGGGACCGAATCGGGTTCAGAAAAAAAATCGGAGGCGGTGATTGTGGCTCCCCCAAAAGGTTCTTTGACGGAGCTGCCCGCGCGTGATCTTTCTTACCAGGGACGTCCTGGGGCGGGAGCCACTCCAGCCGCCGTCGCTCAGGAAGCCCGCCGGGAAGCCGCCAAGCTCGCCGCCGCAGACCAAACGGTGGCCATCGATATGGCCTTTGATGCAGCGGATCTTTATCAGGTTCTCGATGCCACCCTTTATCAGCTCTACGGAGTCAACTACATCGTAGATCCCAGTATCAAGGCCAAGGTGACTTTTCGTGCCAAGGGTTCCTATACGAAACCTGCCTTCATGAAGCTGCTCAACGACGTTCTTCAAGTGAGCGGTTTGGCCTTGGTGCCCGGCCCGGGGGACATGGTCAAGGTGGTCCGTAAGGATCTCGGCGGAGGCTTAAGTGGGGCCGGAATTGAAACAGGAATAACCGAAACGGGTTTTGTGGATGTGACACGCCTGATCCGTTTGAGGTACCTCAGTGCGGAAACCGCTGCGGGCAATATCAAACCCTTTCTTTCTCCCAATGCCGTGGTGGTGCCGGACAAAGCCAGCAACGCTCTCATCGTGACGGACACTTTGGCTAACATCGAAAAAGTGGCCGGAGTGCTCGCGGTCATGGATGTGGATCGTATTCAGGAGGTATCCTGGAGAATTTTTCCTTTACTGCATGCGGAAGCGGACCAGGTAGCCCAGGAACTGACGGAAATTTTGAGCAAAGAAGGTCTTTTTCTGCGTCCTGGGGCGGATCCCGGAGGGTTTCAGCTTTTTGCCATTAGAAGCCTGAATGCCGTGTTTTTAGCCACACGATGGCCGGCGCTCATCGATCAGGCGGCCCGATGGCTGGCCGTGATCGACCGGCCTGGGGAGGCGGGCCAAGGGGTTTATGTCTATTTTGTAGAGAACGGCTCGGCGGTGGAATTGGCCGATGTCTTATCACGGGTCTACGGTCTGCCGACAACCACGTCACGGACAACGAGAACCGGTCAGGCCGCAACGTCCATAGCCGCCACCCGAACTTCCAGATCACGCTCGACATCTTCACCCTTCACAAGCCCCACCGGGACCACCGGTCTTGCAACGCAGAGGCCCTCGGCCTCGGGAGCCGCCGGCTCCACCGGGACTTCCACAGCTCCCGAAAGAACGACCTTGGGAGCGGCCGCCGGTTCTCTGGAAGCCGAGGTCGCCTTCATTCCGGATGAAGCCACCAACAGTATCGTCATCAAGGCCCGGGAAAAGGACTACCGTATCATTCGAAACGTTCTAGAAAAACTGGATCAGATACCGCGCCAGGTGCTTATCAACGTGATTATTGCAGAACTGTCCCTTTCCGGTTCAGCCGAATACGGCATTGAATGGTTTCTGCAAGGGCACTACAAGGACTACACAGGTCAGTTTGTGCTCGATAACCTTCGGTCCCGAGCCGCGAACACGGCTTTGGGGACGGGGACGGGTTTCGCCGCCGCCGTTTTCGACAGCACGGACTTTCTTCGAGGTCTGATCAGCGCCTTGGGCAAAGACACCTCTCTCAATATTCTTTCGTCACCGAACATTATGGCTTCGGACAACAAGGAAGCCTATATTGAAGTGGCTGAAGAAATTCCCATTGTCACGGGTGAAGTGACAAGCCAGGAGACCACGGCGACCTCGCGGACCATTCAATACCGTAAAACCGGCATCATTCTTAAAGTGACCCCTCATATCAATTCCAGCGGCCTGGTCAAGATGGACATTTCCCAGGAAGTCAGTGAACGCGGTGAAAAAGATCCGGACCTCAAAACCACTTCCATCGTGAGTCGAGTGGCCGAAACTTCCCTGGTGGTTCAGGACGGCCAGATGATCGTCATCGGCGGCTTGATGCGTAATCGCGATTCGGTGAGTCGTTCCGGTATTCCGGGCTTGCGCCATCTTCCCCTTTTGAAATATGTTTTCGGCAGTGAAGGCAAGGAAAATTCCAAAACAGAACTGATCATATTGATCACGCCGCGGGTGGTACGAGATCGCAGGGAAGCGGAAGTGGTGACTCAGGAATTTTCTCGGAAAGTGGAAGGCTTGCGGGAAATGCTTCGGTCCCGTGGAGGGGTGATGGAAGAAAATTCTAAAGCTTTAGAGCCGCAAGGACGATAAAACAGTAAGCGCTGTGTGTGGGGATGGACCCTGCGGTCACGTGCCGTCGGTGTTCAAGCAAAAGGGCGGACCGATTCCCCTGTTAGAAGAGCCTGGTCAAGGAGGGTCTTCCATGAAGGTTCGGGCCAAGTCGGTGTGGGTTTCTCTGGGGTTTTTTGTCCTTTGTTGTTGCTTGATGTCCCCCTGCCCCTTGTGGGCTCAGGACTCGGACAACAAAACGGACAACGAAACCCTTGTGGTTTCACCGAGTTTCGTGGATGTGGGGACGTTTCGTCTGCAGCCGGGCGAAAGTCTGGAGCCTGGATCTTTTACGATAACGGTCACAGGAGGTCCTGAGGTCTCAGATCCCAACACTACCAGCAAATTTTTCGCTTCCAGTGACGCTGTCTGGTTAAAGCTGGACCCCACCTCCGGAGACATTCCGGGAACCATCACGGTCACCGTCACCATTTCCGAACTTATGGAAGGGACCTTCACGGGAACGATTACCGTGGTCTCGGGCCTGGATCCATCGAAATCCGCGACAGTCACGGTCTCCATGACAGTCATCCGCACGCCGGAAAGAAGACTGACGGTCTCCCCCACTCACATACAGTTGGATTTCACCACGGCGGATCTTTCCTCACGTGCCTTTCCTGTTCTTGTACGAAACGCAGACCCTTCGGACACAACGTTTCTCTGGTCTGCAGCCGTTATGGTGCCGTGGCTCGGTCTAGCGCCTTCCAGTGGCACAGGGAACGCTTCCGCGACCCTGACCGTGGATCCCACCAAGATTCCTATCCTGCAAGACGGTTCCTATGTGGAAGGAAAAATTGTCTTTTATTCCAGTTTGTCCACGGATCCGGTGGAACTGGTGGTCAAGGCGAGAGTGATTCCCGTGTCACGGGAACGATTGAGTGTTTATCCGGGCTATCTGTTCTGGAGCCTGGAGCGCACGGCTGAAGGCCTTCTGGACGCCGCTTCCTCACAGACTTTGTATGTCATTTCCCAGGAAGCGGGTTGGTTCGCCACGGTAGACGTTCCGTTCCTGGATGTCTCGGTGGATTCCAACCTTGGGGTTCCGGGGTCGACGGGAAGATCCGGAACCGTTGTCGTGACCCCCATAGATTCCATACTCCAGACCATGGGGTACGGTCGTTTCACGGGAAGGATCACGGTCTATAACGTCACGGGGGATGCCTACCGTGTGATTCCGGTGATCGTGGATGTTCGCCGACCTGGAGAACCGATCAGCGGGCCGCCGGTTTCAGTGACCATTTCCCAGACCACTTCCGGGTTTCTTATGGTGGAAACCGTCGATTCGGCATGGTTGGAACTGATCTTGGCGGCCCCGAGTCTTGTGAGCCGTTACAACAGCCAGGCGTCCTGCATTCAGGCCGGAGGCCGTTGGATAGATCCGGACGGTCTTGGGGGAAGTTTGGATGAAAGCTGTAGTTTGGATGAAAAAATTTACCTGCTGCTTTCCTTTCCCGATGCCCTGCCCGGTGTGGTCTACGCCCTCTCGGCGCAGCATCCTCAGGGTCTCGCCGTGGTTTTTCAAAGCGGTGTCAAAGTGCCTGGGGCCGATGATTTCTATTACGCCTCGGGTCCCATCGGATCCATTCCCTTGGGTCCTGTGCGTCTTCTCGGATTGCAGGGTCGTATCATCGTCAGTTCGCGCGTGGGAAAGACCTTGGCCGATGCGGTGGAAGTGCAGCGAGCTCAAATCAATGTGCGCACGCCTGAAGGCACATGGCTGGTCAGCGAAACCTATCGGGGTGCCGTCTACGATTACGGGCCGGATCGGGCGCTTCGCTTGCATCGTAATCCCGAAAGCTTTCTTTTTGTGGGAACATGGGGGGAGACACCTGTAACGTGCCGACCCGGAGACGGAGTGAGCACACTTTATGTTCTGGAATTTGTGGAAAGAGGTGTGGCATACATATACGAAATCACGTCCCTGACTGCGCAAAAGATGAAGGGACGGTGGACTTTTCAGTATGGGGGTCCATGGGAGACTTTTGAGGCCGCTCGAGTGGCTTTTCGTTAGAGCGAAAAGCTTAAAGGCCCTCAAGGCGCATGGGGATGGCTCTGGACAGTCGTGAGGAGAGGACGATGATCAGGAAATGCATGGCGATAGGGCTTGGCCTGTGGATCCTTTCCGGCTGTGGGACGTCGGTGATGGAACTGAAGACTCCCGTGGCCCGCGAGTCTTCCGTCGGGGAATCCAAGAGGGTGGTGGTGCTGCCGTTTTCCGACTACACGCCGGAAGATGCCCTTTACGGCTACTGGAGGCGCAACATTTTGATCAATGAAGCCTTGACGGATGAATTCTTGCGCTTCGGTTTCTCTCCTGTGGTCTACGAGGATGTCATCGGCTATCTTTTGGAAAAAGGCATTATTCAGGAGGCGACGCCCGAGGAAGGCAAGAGCACGGCCACACTGGCTTTGGAAAAGGAGCTGCTCAAAGAATGGTCTTCGGGGATGAAGGCTGAAATTCTTGCAGCCATCTATCGCAATGAAGCCAATCGTCGTGCGAGTGAACCGTATTGGAACCGAGAGCGATTGATCACCTTGGACAGTGATGCGGTGCGAGGGATCGGAAACCGGTTTCGAGCCGATTACGTGCTTCGAGGCCGCGTGTTGGTGTTTCGTTCCGGGCAGGAAGACAGTTTTAATCCGATCCAGACCGGGTTATTGCCGTTCTTTTTCAAGGTGGGGTCCCGTACGGTTTTTGGTGTTGCGCAAAGCGACACCTATGAAATGATCGACAAGATGGCCATCGGAGGCCTTGTGGGAGCGGCTCTGGCCAAAGATAACTGGCCTTTGGAAGACAATGACAAGAAGTTCGTGGGGCACCCTCGTTTTGGCGGCGGGTTGCTGCGCGAAGAGGATTATGCCAGTTTGAACACGGCCGTTTGGGGAGCGGCGGGGGCCGGTATCGCCTTTCTGGCCCACAAAGGGGGTCGTGTGGATCATGCGTGGGTCCAGTTGCGTATGATCGCGCAGGATGCTCGCACGGGCCAGATCGTGTGGGTGAACCGGGCTGAAGTGAAGGTCATGCCCAAGACCGTCTTCGGCGAAAAGGATGTGGATATTCTGACCAGTGAAGCCATTCAGCATGCCGTGGGGCGTCTTATCGACAACTTTGTGGCGAGCCTGACCGGCCGGGAAGTTATTCGCAGCCGTGTGGACGGCACCTTCTATGTGACCCCTGCCGGTGGTATTCACGCTCCCGATCGTACCCGTTACGGAACCATTCATGTGGGACCACCTGTAAGCACCATAGTGCAGTAAACCCTCAAGCTCAGATGAAGCCGGCCTGAAGATTCACGCCGGCTTTCAAACCTATTCTTGACAGTCTCTTCTTTGTGAGACTAAGATCAAGCAAAAGTTGAAGCGCTTTCTCGCGGCACCGAAGCCTCAAAAGTTTTTAGTTGTTTGAACGAGCACCTCTTGTGGTTTGTTCACTCACTGTTGAGATGAAAGCTGGAGCGAGCCCGTGTTGAGGAAAAATTTATTGCGGGGAGATGTTCAACGGGTCAGTTCTACACGAAACCCGAGAACTTCTTTAAGCTTTATCCTCCTTATTTTTGCGTTGGCCCTAATGGTGTGGCTGGGGGAAGGCTTGGCTCAGAGCCAAGCAGACTACGTACCCGGTGAAATCCTTGTAAAGTTTAGAGATGGGGCCTTTCAAAGACAAGGGGAACGGAGAACTCAGGCGGCTGAGGAAGAAAGGCGTATGCTTCGTTCTCTGGGTATCCATGTGGAACGATCCTGGCCGGATTTGGGGATTCATCGGGCGCGGTTTGAACCTTCCAAGCGCATGGAAGAGGTTCTTCAGAGCTTAAACGCTCGAGATGACGTTGAATTTGCGGAACCCAACTATCTAAGGCAAAAGCTGGAAATCGTTCCGAACGATCCTTACTACGGCGAACAATGGGCCTTGGAAAAAATCGGTATGCCTCAGGCTTGGGAGGTGAGCTCTGGAAGTGGCTCTGTCCTTCTGGGTGTCGTGGATACCGGTATCGATCTTAGCCATGAAGATCTTGCCGACAAGATTTGGAGGAATCGTTGGGAAGTCTGCGGAAACGGACGGGACGACGACGGAGACGGTTATGTGGATAACTGTCGCGGGATCAATGTGATCACGGGTCACGGGGACCCTTGGGATGATGATGGGCATGGTACGCATGTTGCGGGGATCGCCGCCGCCGTCGGTAACAACGCTCGAGGAATGGCCGGTGTGGACTGGCGCACCACTATTTTACCCGTCAAATTCTTAGGGGAAGGCGGCGGCAATGTGGCCGATTTCGTGGAAGCCGTCGCTTTCGCCAAAGCACGGGGCGTTCGAGTCATCAACATGAGTTTCGGGGGCTATTCCTATTCCGAAGCGGAAAAGCGGGCTATTTCTGGAGCCTCCAATATCCTTTTTGTGGCGGCGGCGGGCAATGAGCGCTATGACAATGATTTTCATCCCCTCTATCCCGCCAGTTACGATCTACCCAACCTCATCTCGGTGGCTTCCACGAATAAGGCTGATAGAATGTCGCTGTTTTCAAATTACGGCGTTCAGACGGTCCATGTGGCTGCTCCCGGAGAAAACGTTTTGGGGACTCTGCCAGGAAACGACTACAACAACCTATCGGGAACCTCCATGTCCACGGCCCTGGTCAGCGGACTGGCGACACTCATTCTGTCTCGATATCCTCATTTGTCTCCCAGTGACGTCAAAGCCAGGATTCTAAGAACGGCGGATCAAACAGAAGACCTGCGAGGGATTCTTACAAAAGGTCGTGTCAATGCTTACCGTGCTTTGACCGAACCGATAGGGGGGCCTTACATTTTCAGGGTGATTCCACAAAGAGCTCCAGTTGGTTCCCAAATTATCCTGAGAGGTACAGGATTTGGACAAGCACAAGGGGCTGTGATCTTCGGGGGAAATGTGCAAGGAAGTGTTGTCGCCTGGGGCGATGAAAAGATCGTTGTCAAGGTTCCGGAAGGAGCCTTTTCCGGTGACATCATCGTCGAGACCCTCTATGGGAGAAGCAACGGGGTCTTCTTTGAGGTTGCCATTGAATTCTCAGGGGGGCTGCGCACACTGTTTGCCGAGGTGCTCGCTGATCCTAGGTATATCCCTTTTCTTGTGCTATCAAACTTTTCCAAAGATCCGGCGGTGGTTTATGTTCGAATCAACGAGATCCCTTCCAGGACTCAGACTTTGTGGATCATCCAAATGGAAGGCCTTGAAAAATATATAGAAGATCTGAGCTATTTTTACAATCGTCCATGGGCGCAATCTCTGACGGTGGAATGTCAATCTTCCAGTCCTGTGGCTGCGGTTGTTGTGAACCTGGCTCCTGATCTCTCCAAGGTGAAGGTCATGCCGCATATTCATATTGCAGGAAAACCTGTTGATGGAATACAGGTGCCCGTAAAATGAAAAGACTATCAGTTATCCTGGTGATTCAATGCTTGTGGATGGCATGTTCATGTGCCCCGCTCAAAACGAGACACGTATCATCGGAAGAAGCGCTCCGTTATAGGGCCGAAGCTTACTGGGTGGCTCGCCAGGAAAAAGACTGGGAAAAAATACGAAGTTTCGTAGACCCAACGTTGGTCGATGATTTGGATAGTTACTTTAAGAAAATGGAAGAATCCAAGGACTTTTCCAAGATTATAGCGTTTTCCATTCGGGACATAAAAATATTGGAAGATGAAGGACATACGAGGACGTCTATATCCTTGCATTTATCGCACCCACTTTTGGGGTCGAAGCCGTATCCCCTGGAACAAACGGTGGAAGATAGGTGGGTGCGACGAAAAGGGCAGTGGTATCTAGTGATCCAACCCCCAAACATGGCGGACATCTTGCGGAAGCTAAATAGAACACCGTGAGGATCGGCTTCAGGGGGGTGAAAGGAGGTGAGAGTGTTTAGAGAAAAGTTTTTTTAGGCGGCGGTGGTCTTGTCGTAGGCGTAGAAGCGCAAAAGATGAGAAGGAGAAAAGGCCATGAAGAAGATTGCAAGCACGGTTTTGGTTGCCATGTTGGTCCTTGGTGCCGGGTTGGCTTTGGCCGGGGATGCAAGAATCCCGCAAGAATTACAGGCTGAATACGAACAGGCGACAGGGACTAAAGCCACATTCGCAATTTGGTTTCCTGTTGCCCCTGAGCTTAGAACTCCCGGATGGGAAAACATTCTGATTTTGTCAAACTTTAGTACGTCGGCAATGCAAGTTCAGTGCTGGTTTACCTCTCTTGCAAGAACTCAAACAATAAAACTATATGAGCTCGGCAAATATGAAAAGAGAGTCTTTTTTCTTCAAAATGAGCTAGGTAGAAATGATGAGATTTATGATATTTTTTGTTTAGCATCGAACCTGTTTGGAGCGGGATTGCTGTTGCTAGAAGGAGGCAACATCGTAACCGCCTGGCCACCGGTGTTTCTGATCTACTAAAACCCTGACTTCCAAATCACATGGAATATTTCTCAAACATCTCGAGTGTGGGCTGTGTATAATTCATTTGGCTCGCATGCCTAGTCCTTCAAGTCAACTGGCCGGATCACCTAGAGGGGACGACGGAAACGTCGTCCCCTTGGTGTTAATAAAGACTGAAAGAATCGAAGAAGGGCGGCAAGAGGTTTTCGAAAGACGGGGTGAAGCCGGGGCGACCGCTGCATCTTGCTTATGGCATAATCTAAGAATTCCAGGAGCACCACACGGAAGGGAGCCTGAGGATCGATGTGAAGGGCCCTGTTGGGCGCCGATGTCAAAGCAGAAGGATCCATTACTTTGGGCAAAAAGGCTTTGAGGCGACGCTGATCACAAAACGGGAGAGGCGTGAGGCGATGGTAGTCCATGACCATCTCGGAACAGGACCGGGGGCGGTAACTTTGAAGACGTTGCGCAACCTCTTCGATAAGATTGAAGGATGTTTCAAGGGACCGCAGCTTTTGGACTATTTCTTCAGCGTTCGGCTCGCAGAGCCACCCGTTCACACCATGTTCCACGCGGTCCAAAAAACTGCCTACCTTTGTGGCAAGCACAGGAACTCCCAAGGCCCACAGTTCGCTCAGAGCATAGCTGAATGTTTCCGGAACTATGGAGGCAAGAAGCGCCAGATCAGGTTTGAGGTCATCTATGATTGCCGGCAGGTGGTTCCGCTCATAGTTAGGGATGAGGGTGACATGCGGAAAGTGCTTGAAGGCTTGACCGTCCTCCCCGCATCCTAAAAGCGTGAACTGATAGGAATGACAAAGACGACCGATGACCTTCAAAAGCAGGGATTGCCCTTTTTCTTGCGAAACGCGCCCTGGGACAAGTACGTGGAGACCCGCCTTTCTCTCCGTGAAAGAACCCTTTCTTGAAGGCTTGGCTGCACGTTTCGTAAAGAGGTCTGGAAGACCATGCGGCACAATGTGATGTTCAAGGGCGGCCAACCGGGATTCCACCTCAAATAGGTTGCGAAAAACCGACGGAGACGGAGCTACGAGAGAAATATTATTGAATGTGAGCGCGCCGACAAAGGTTTCACGTAAAGAAAACCATTCAGAAAGAGTCACGTTGCGAAATATTCTCGGCAATCTGTTTTCGGCAAAGCAAAACCGCATGATCTTTTCGGAGCATTCTCGGCAGGTCCCGTGAAATGAAAGGTATAAGAACGGACATATGGGATAATAGTCATGAAATATCACGATGGTTTTCAGAGCTGTTCTTAGGATGTCCAAAGAATGACCGATCACGGAGGACACTACGATCACTTCAACCCCATACTTATGGATGATTTCTTCAAGGACTTGCTTGTATTCATAGTGGGAAGGCGCGGTAGCTCTTATGGGCAGGGAAAGATTCCATTCTTCGATAGGGACAGGGCCGGCGCCGTTGTAAAGGGCCAAGCGTTGCCCGAAGCTTCCCCAAGATCCGATGGAGCGAAGGACAAGATTGCGGCGGGTTTTATCCGCCATGATGAAGTCATTGACCCACTGACCCAGTCCCCCTCCCCAGCTGTGCGCCACATGGAGTTGGACGGGGCGGATTGTGTCAATCTCAACGGTTTTCTCTTCTTCCAGCTGATGCTCGAAAGCCCATCGTAAGCCGGTCAGGGGATGATGGTGCAGAAAGTCCAGCACGTCCTCACGCGTTTCCAGCATGGTGTCATGCTGTTGACCGGCGGCTTTGGCATCGTCCACATAGACGTTTTCGCATCCTACGAGGGACCATCCTTTGGCCGAAAGAGCTTGAGCAAGAGAGTCATCGTTAAGGTTGCAAAAATCTTGTTCCAAGCTTTCCAGGGCCGAGTGGCGTAAGAACACGCAGCTTCCCAAAAACACGGGAACATCGAAAACTTTATGACGTCCGAGGGACTGAAGCCAGGCGTTTACGGCATGGGGATCCCAATGGCCGTGATTCGGATGGGATGCGAGGGAGAAGAAGGGATCGCGGGCGGAGAGTGGGGAGACGGCGGCAATGGTTGGATCGAGGCACGCTGTGGAACAGAGGAGAATGTCCCAATTGCGGGCCACGCGAACACCGGCTCGAAGGAAAAGAATGTCTCGGTTTTCAGAACGAAGCTTTCCCCATGCTCGGCAGATCAAGGATCCTCGGCCCGGAGTCATCCAGACATGGCGGTAGTTTAACTGCGGCCCCTGGGAGTCGAAGACGTCCTTTTCAGACGCCACCACGATCTCGCCCTGGGTTTCAGAGGCGCGTAAACTCTCTAAGGTTTCCCTTAAAGCTCGGTCTTCACCCTTTTTGAAAAGGACACAGATCAACGGTGTTTTGACAATGTGCGAAGCAGAAAGAGCACCCATGATCTTGCCAATGAGCAGTTTCAGGAAATAAGGGGACGAGACGCGGACAGCAGCACGTCAAAAGCCTTTAACAGCAAAGGCTTGGCCGCCGTGGGAAGCCGTGAGCTTCCGCTGATTTTATTCTTGGTGAAGACGACGAAATCGGTGAGCGCCTGATGGTACGGGACCGTCATATCCATGGAAACCGAAGACCTTTCCTGGGAGGATCCATAATGGATCCTATACCAGTGGTAGTAACTTCGGTTGACATCCTCGGCATCAAAAGGATTTGGGAATTCCCTCTGCACGTCGAGTCTTGTTCGGTACACAGTCCGCTGGTGGGCGGTGATTTTTTCCCCGTTACTGAAAGTCGCATAGGCGCATGGCCGATTTCCAAGCCGACTTTGCCCTTCCCGTTCGCACGCTTTCACATACCATTGCCGCAATTCAAAGAGGACACGGTAGCTCTGGCCGTACTTCTTAAGCATCACTTCCTGCGCCCCGCTGTCGAAGCCTGAAAAGTGATAAAATCCCAAAGGCTTGCCGTTGATCAAAATACCTGACTTAAGGGATCCCTCGGCATGACGGTGGGTGAGGTTCCATGTGGCCACATTGAAAGCGGGATCACGAAGAATAATCACTTCATCAAAAAAACACGGGGCTAAATCCATCCAGCGTTGATCGGTAAAAAGACCTCCTGCAATGTCGTCACGGCAAAAGTGATAAAGCCGTGAACTCCACCAATCCAAGAACTTCATTCCTTCGGCCGTTCTTCGCACGCCCAGAAAACCTAGATTGAAGACACCGTGTTTCAAGCTTGCGATTTCGTTGTCCGCGACCGCTTCCAGATCCTTTTCGGGTTCGGTCAGGTGAGGCGTCAGCAACAAGCTTCCTCGCTCGAGGTGCTCCAAGAGCTCTTCGAAACGGCCCAAGACCACAATGTCAGGATCGAAGAAGAAGACTTTATCGGCATCGGTTTTGTTGAAGATCTCCTGAAAAGCGAATCCTTTGACGGCAGTGCATAATTCCACGACGCTATGACTGAAGATCCAGCCTTTTTTGTTGGGTATTTCCAAATCCTCCACAAGTATCAAACGGTCGAAAGGTTCGACGCTCATGTCAAACCCTGCAGGAGGGACGTCGTTCAGGCACAGATGAAAGCATAGGTCAGGGAAGACCGATTTCAGGGAACGCGCCAAAACGCGTGCTTTGGGAATATAGTTGCAAGTAATGCTCGTAAACGCATGGATCTTTGATGTCTTCAAGGTTATTTCCTCTTTCGCGGGCATTGGGGCCGCCTTTTCATGAGATCATCTCGTGGATTCGGCGTCGTGCACGTTTCAGCACACCGGCCAAAAACCGAACCGGTGCCGTGAGGCGCCACACGGTAGAATTAAGAAGAATTTCCCGTTCCCGTTCAAAGGCGGCCAGTTGATGTCGCAACTCATTGTTTTCGCGGAGAACCTCTTGGTTGTGAAGCACTTGCGCCGCCAGATCTGCTCGTGTTTCGTCCAGTTCCTGCTTGAGTGCAGCGTTGTGTCGAAGCAGGTCTTCACGTACTCGTTGAAGCTCTTCCAATTCCCTTTTGAAGGCGCCCTTTTCCCTTCCCAACTGGTCCAGTTCCTGAGCTAAACGATACAAGGCGGCGGCAAAGGGCTCGACCCCTAGGGCTCGAAACCATTTTTCAAGGACTTTCTTTCGCCAATAGAGATAAAAGTTATGGTCTCGATCTCGGGAAAGTTTGGATTCTCCAAGGTAGTACCTGTAAATGGCGCTCACTCCAGGCACGTGGACTAACGGAGTGTGTTGTGAAATCTGCATCCAAAAATCCCAATCCTCGGAAACCTCGAAATCCTCATCGAATCGACACCCATCCTCAAAAAGGGCACGTTCAAAAAGAACCGCCATGATCGGAATGAAATTGGCCGCCAGCATTCGATCCACGGACCATGAAAGATCGTATTCCACGATGGTTGTGCCTGTTTCGTCCACGGCACGAACCCCCGCATAAGCGGCTTTGGCTTCTCTTCGGGCTTGCAGAGCCTTGACAAGCCGCCACACATGATCCGGGAGCAGAAGATCGTCTTCGTCGAGAAACAGGACGTAACGGCCTGAAGCTTCTTGAAGTCCCAAGTTAGCCGCACGGCTTCTGGAAAGGGATTGTCCTGTGGAGACCGTCTTTAAGAGCAGGCGGCCAGCATAATGATTTTCGTGAGAGGCAAGGCTTCCTAGCGCGTCCACGAGAACAACTTCCAGATTAGGATAGGTTTGGTTGGCGATGGATTCCAGAGCCTCGGAAAGTTCACGACGCCCCGTGGAACGCACGATGACGCTCACTAAGGGAAGGTCCGCCGGTTCGACAGCCAAACCCCTGGTTCGACGACGCGATAGCCATGTTTCGCAGACCCTCGCCAGCCCGTGTTCCAACCGGGAACTATCAACCATGAGAAAGGCTTCTGCAGCCTCAGCGTTTTTTCCCAGAACATAGGCTCGGTATCGGTTCAAGGCCAGAATGCGTTCGTGGTATGGGTGGATGGCTTCTTGAGAGATGAAGCATTGCATGGCCCGTTTCTTGACGTCCACAACCGGGCTGATATCGATGAGCGTATTGGGTGTTGTGGGAGCACTCACCTCATAAAAAGCCAAAAGCCTGGAGCCGCCGCTACGCCGGACCGCTTCCCCCACAGCGAGAGCCAGAGCCTGATGGTCCGGATGCATTTCAGAAAGTGCCGGAGCAAAAACGAGATCGGCATCCAGGCTTGTGATGATGTGGTGCAGGCGGCAGACAAGATTTTCCGTGTAGCGTAGTTCCCGATCTGGAATGTCCCAATGCTTTGGAGCCGCATAGCCGAGAAGGCGTGAGGCCTCGAAGGATTCCCGACGCCGCCTTTCGACGATTTCTTCGCTCACGTCGCCTCGACATTGGTTTCCCTGGGTGACCACGACCACCGAAACGGGGGTTCCTTTTTCCGACAAAAGGCGAAGAGTTCCCCCACAGCCGTAAACCTCGTCATCTGCATGAGCGGCAAAAACAAGTGCCTGTCGCGCCGAAGGCAAAGGAGCGGCTTCTATCGGGTAAAGTTCGGCCTCGAAAGCCCGGTCCATCATAGAGGTGTTTCTGACCTTTCTTCAGCAAGGCTACCGCAAGTGATGCGAACCGGCAACGCCCGCAGTTCTTAACAATCGTCTCCGGTTAGGTCAAGGCGATTGTGTGTCTTGGGAAAAAACGTGCCCGATAAGCTTCTCTGAAAACATGTCGCGGTTAGTGTCGGGGTGAGAAGACATGCCTCAGCCCCTACGAGTTTTTCGAAACACAAAGATGTTGTTCAAACCCAGTTGGAATCGTGCCCGTGTGATCAAAGAAAAGCCGAACCGCCCGAAAAGGGGAACCACCATAGCGGGGTCGAAATGATGATGTTCTTCTGCAGCCATGCCGTCGGCGATTCGGAGCCTTATGAGAACTTTGAGAATATCGTCCACAAGAGGCTGGGGGACCGTAAGGATCACCAGGCCTTCATCCTGAAGCACCCGGAAGATTTCACGGACCAGGGCTTCCCTTTCCTGGATGTGTTCGAAAACGGCCAACAAAGTGACCACATCCACGGAAGCGGTAGGTAACGGAAGTTCCTGGCCGGCATGAGCCTGAATCAAATGAAAAGGCCCTTCCGACCTCGTTCGGCACAAAGGATCGAGGCAATAGCCTTGCACCAATCTGTCTTTAACAAAGTATAGAAAGCTACCATCGTAGCCACCTATGTCCAACAGACGGCACCCATGCGGAATAAAGGGAGTCACCACATGGTAGCGCCACTTTTGAAGCATATGATCTAAGGTTTTCATGTCTTGCGTTCTTTCGCTGCACCCAATCCAAAGGCGTTCTCGAAGCTTCAAGCAGCTCAGGAGCTTGTGTCAATGCGAAAGACGGACAGGAGAAAAGAAGAGAAGATTACCTGAATGCCGGCGGCCATAAAAAGCCCTGACGGGATGACAAAACGCATAACCCGGGAAGGCTCAAGCGCCTGATATTGCACTGAACGCCAGAGGCCGAATGCGTAAAAAGCACCGGCGATACCCACGAGGAAAAGAAGTGTTCCCAATAAGATGCCGTATTCAAGCCGCCAACGAAAGACGGAAGCAATGGCCGCCGGCTTCATGGGAAGGATTCCTTTTCGGTACGCATACTCGGTGGATACCACATAGAAAAGGACGACTTGCAAACCCACAAGGCAACCGAAAGCGGCATAGGCCAGGGTATGAATGTCGAAAACGATTCGTCCCACATGAACGGGATGAGCCATGATGGCAAGGAATACGAGAAGACTTGCGCCAAAAAGAAAAAAACCCGGATAAAAGAAAAGCCACTTGGGACTGTAAAGCAAAAGAAACCGCAGGTGCCGCCAGCCGTCCCGCCAGGTCCTCAAGTGAGGTGGACGGTCTCTGCCGTCGCGTGAAAGTACCGTCGGTACTTCGGTCATGCGTAACCCCTGTAGGGACGCTTTGACGATCATTTCACTAGCAAACTCCATCCCCGTCGTCTTCAAATCCAATCCAAGCACGGCTTCTCGCCGAAAACCTCGTAGGCCGCAATGGAAGTCCCCTAAGTTCGTTTTAAAGAAAAGATTGCCGAGAGAACTCAGCACCGGATTCCCGAGGTACCGATGCAGAAAGGGCATGGCACCCGGTTCGATCCCCCCAAGAAACCGATTTCCCACCACCAGATCGTAGCCGTCTCGAAGTTTTTCCAGAAAATTTTCCAGATGCAGAAAATCGTAGGAATCGTCACTATCGCCCATGATCACATAGGTACCTCGGGCCGCGCTGATGCCTCCCATAAGGGCGCTTCCGTAACCCTTTTTGTCGACATGAACGACCCGAGCCCCTTCAGCTTTCGCAATCTGAATGGATCCATCGGTACTGCCGTTGTCTGCCACGATCACTTCGCCCCGCACTTGGGCCTGATCCAAAAAGGCCCTGGCCTTTTGAATGCATGTTCGAAGTGTGCGGGATTCGTTGAGGCAAGGCATCACAATGGAAAGTTCCAGATTCGGGTCGCGTTCCATCATCGTGCTCCATGCCGGTTCAACAACCTCAAGGCTTTTGGGGAGCCATCCATTTCGACGACGTTACATGTTTTAAGTGCCAATCTTTCTAGCTGCGGGAATCCGCTCGGTCAAGGACGTTATCCCGAATTTGACCTGCTTCCACGATGACCCTAGGCGACCTTTCCATTGACCCGCAAGGATCACTTTACCCTTCGGCTGGTTTTCTTTTTTTGTGTCGTAAGATGTCCGGTGGCGGCTCTGGGGAGCGCAGAAAGTCTTTCATGGCCGGAAAAACCAAAGCCACATAAAGGATGGCCAGAGGGGGCAAGGGGGCCAGGTAGCGCGGTTCGATGCCTGGAAAGGAAGTCACGTGCACATAAGCCAAAATGGCTGCCAGAGTCGCGCATGAAGCCAGAACAGCCGTGGCAAACCCCCATAAAGGACCGAGAATGGTTTTCTTGGAGAAGCTCAAAAGAAGGTGGACACCCAAAGCGGCATAGAAAAGCCAGGGGAAAACGACACGATAGAAAACGGCGATATGATCCAGAACCGTCGTACGGAAAATCTCTTTGGAACTCGGGGCCGCCTTTTCCAAGGGCATGGGGTCCTCATGAGTCATGTGCCTAAAAAGAGCCTGGGCTTTCGCGTCTCCCTTGGAAACCGAGGTTTCGTAGTGAAATCCTTGATGCGACACCGCGAGATGCAGAACCTGCCCGAACATTTTGACCCATGGAGGCAGAAATTCCCATCTCCAGCGTGGCGCCAGCGACGATCTTGCCGGTCCGCAGGGAATTTCCTTTCGGTCACAGGCGCCGTGAATTTCACGGGCAAGCCTTTCGTAATAAGCACGGGCCTCAGGAGCTGACCGGTGGTATCCGGCCGCCGCCGCCGCTTCTCGAAAAGCCCACACAAACCAGGGTCCGTGAAGATCGCAAGGTTCCTCGTCGACTTTTTCCCAAATACCGCGCCACACGCCTGAAGCATCATGGCGCAGAATAAAGTCGATTCCTTTCCTGGCAGTGTCATCCAGACCTCCGGTCTCATAGAGACGTTTCAGGTGACGGAGGGTGCAAGCCCAGCCCGTATCTTCCCGTTCCAAAAACGGACGCAGTTCTGCAAAAGAAGGACTGACGCCATACACTTTTTCCCGGACTTCTCGAGGCACAGGGACGGCCGGCTTGAAAATATCTGAATGGACCCGGGTTAAGGCTCCGTAGGCATCTCGAAAAAACCTGCTTTTGATTTCCACGGTTTCGGCGATTCCGTAGTGAGCTCGATTGAGTTCCATAACAACAACGATGGATCCCGCCAAAATCCCCAAAGGGAAAAGAGCCAAGGCTCCGTTTATCACCAGATTGCGCCAAGAATTCTTGGAACCGAATCGCAACCGCAAAAACACATGGAGCACCGTAACGCCATAAAAAGGAAGAATCCAGAGGGATTCTTCCCGTGTGAGCCAAAAGGCGCTGAAAACAATGCCCAAAATCCCCGCGTAAAGCGTACGGCGCCACGAGGGCCCAACGTCTCGAAACAGCAAAAAGCTGAAAGCGACGACAAGCATAGCCAGGGAAGCCGACACGTATTCCCTCATGACCATGCTCGTATAAAGGGCATAACTCATGGGATTGAACCAAAGCAGCGTCCAGAAAAACAGAGCGCACCAGGGATCAAAAAACCGAAAAAGCGCCCAGGCCGCCGCTGCACAAGCTGCAAGGTAAAGACAATGTTGTGCTGTCAATAGCGGCACGTGGATAGAGTGCGTGGCGGCGATCCAAAGGGGATAAAAGGGGCCTTTGATCAAGGTTCTTTCGTGGTAAGGACCAAGCCATCGGCCCTGGCTGAGGTTTTGAGCCAACTCGACAAACAGCCTCGAATCGTAAAAAGCGTCTCCAAGAACCATGAGCTTTTGGTCCTGGAGAAGGTAAAATTTCACGGCGACGAGGGCGTAACCGACCAGAAAAAGCGCAAGGATTCTAAACGGCCTATGGACTGGGGGATTCATAGAGGTTTACGGACATGGCACTGAGGTGGAATGGGTGGCTTTGGAAACCCGTGTTTCAAGATAAGCCCGGTAGGGCTCTGAGTCGGGATCGGGTGCCTTGGGAAGGACCTTAAGATACCGCTCGACACGTTCTTCCAAAACCACATCCGGGGCATATTCTTTCACCAATCGTTCCAGGGTTTCGATTTCCGGCAACGCCATGGTGTAGACAGCCTTCCTGAAATGTTCGGAAACAAAAGGACGCAGTCGCGTAAAGAAAGAGTCTCGAAAGATCAAGGCCGATTTCCCCTCCGATCGGCATGACGTGATGATCAGTTCCGGATCTTCCGCATTCAACACATCGTCTTGGTTGTGATCAAAGCATCGAAGCACTCCGGGACGAACCACAGGGACCTGATGTTCTTTAAGGATCCTTGAAAGATTCAGCATTCGTGCCAGGTCGCCGCCTTCGGCCGAACGCTGGAAAAAATCCTCTACTCTGTAATGACCTTGACCTGCGGTGAGCCCAAAGGAAAAGAGTTTATCCACAATGACGTTGGCGGCCAAAGCGGCGCCTAAGTCGTTCCAATGCGTGTCGGTTTTATGATAGAGCCGCCCGAGAACCTTCGCTTCCAGGAAGGGTTTTCGAAGGTCGAGCACCGGAACATCAGAGTCTTTCAGAGCGTCCATCAGCTGATCCAAACGAGAGCGAACGCCGTGCACCCTTACTCGGGATGAGTAATATTCCGGATAGATCGTATGCTTGTTGGGGACCACGATAAAAAAATAAGCAATGCCTCGACTTTTAAGCCAAGCTGCCTTCGTTTCAAGGACAAGGCGCCAACGTTCCAGATCATCCTGTGTCAAGGGGTCTGTTCGGCGGTAATCATCCAGATTGTTGCCGTCTTCAGGATCCGTGTAAAAAAGCCAGCCGTCCTTGCCGAGAAGAACACGTGGAGAGCCTGTGGTTCCGAGGGCGAGGCTCATGAGGTGATAAGCCTGCACGAGACGATGACGGCCTCCGAAGTGATCGTCGAACCATTTTTCAAAAGCTGTCTGGAACACCCTGATTTCGTGCGTGTTTTTCGGCCATTGAGGAAAAGGGGCCAAAGAACGCTTTTCCGAGACTGAAGCCTGCTCAAAGCGCAAGGTGGCGAGGGGTAAAAAGAGGCTCACAAGAAAGCTTAAAACAAGTAGAATATCGAACATTCGATCCGAGCTCTTCATGGGAAACTCTCGGCTTCCTCAAAAACGAAAATAGATGAACGGATTATAAGTGCCCGCCGCCAGATGGGCGGCCGAAGCAACGAACAAAGAAATCAGGAGAAGATAGCGGCCCGTGTTCAAAAATATCGAAGAGGAAGCGCGCCTTCTCTTCTCGGATAAATTTTGGAGCTTTTGAGCGACACAGGGGACGATGGGCACGGCGAAAACGGCGCCGAGCACCAGTGTCCAAACTGTTTTGGGGTCACAATATAGCAAAGCGTCATGTGGGGTCGTGACAGGCAGAAAGAAGCCGAAAAGACAGGCCAGGTACTTCAAGGCATACGGAAGGCTTTCGGATCGAAAAAAAACCCATCCCACAACCACAAGCCCCAGAGTGTAGAGATGTTGCAAGGGACGCCAAAGGCGTGGAATCGTGAGCTGCCATAGGCGGGTGCGTTCCAGAGAAAGACAGAGCCCGTGAAAGATACCCCAGACGATGAAGGTCCAGCCCGCCCCATGCCACAGGCCGCACAGGAAAAAGACCACCCAAAGATTCAAGACGGTTCGACGCGTGGATCCTCGGTTCCCGCCCAAAGGAATATACAGATAGTCCCGAAACCATGAGGATAAGGTCATGTGCCATCGCCGCCAGAATTCTCTCAGGGATCGACTAACATAAGGATAGTCAAAGTTTTCGGGGAACCTGAACCCGAACATCTGCCCCAATCCGATAGCCATGTCGGAATAGCCGGAAAAGTCGTAATAGATTTGCAGCGTATAGCAGATAAGACCCAGCCAAGCCATACCAACGCTGAGTTCATCCGTAGGGCAGGCAAAGACAATGTCTGTGATGCGTCCCAACGGATTGGCCACTAAAACCTTTTTGGACAGACCGAAAACGAATCTTTGGATTCCTGCAGAGAATGTGGGCAGAGTGACGATTCGAGAAGTGATCTGAGCGGCGATTTGCGTGTATCGAACGATGGGTCCTGCGATGAGCTGCGGAAACAGGGCGATGTAAAGGCCGCAATGAAGTGGATTTTTCTGAACTGGTGCATGATGTCGATAGACATCGATGACATAGGACATAGCCTGAAAGGTAAAGAAGGAAATACCTAGAGGAAGAGACACCGGCTCAAAGGGAATTGTGTGGAGTCCCAGAGCCGTGAGGCCCCTGTTTAGGTTATCCATCAAGAAAGTGGCGTATTTATAATAGCCGAGAATTAGAAGATTTCCGGCGACGGTGAGCGTTAGTATATGTTTTTTGGAAAAGCCTGAAAAAGGGGTCCCACATGGACGGTGCAGCAAAAGACCGCTTGCGTAATTGAAAAGTATAGAAAAAAGCATGACGCCTACATGGAAGGGTTCCCCCCATGCATAAAAGAAGAGGCTTACCAAAAGAATATAGAGATTACGGTATTTGTTTCCGAGAAGAAAATATCCGGCCAAAGTCAAGGGAAGAAAGAGGAAAAGAAAGATAGGTGAGGCAAAAACCACGCTGTCTTTGGCTCCATGACGAGATTTTTTCCGGCGTTATTCCCCGGCTTAGAGTCCGCGACGTTTTTTTCGAGCTCTGAGACGAAACCTTTCCGTGCGAAGGGATCGTTCATCACCGAACCCCGCCGAAACCAGGGTTTCCATGAAACGTTGCCCTGTAGGGGTCGGTGTGGACTCGTCCCGTTCCATGAGTTCCACACTCCAATCGGCTTGGTCAAGGAGAAGAAGCAGATCCTCCTCGGTGAAAAAGCGGATATGGGTGGAACAAAGGAATCCGGCCGGAACCGTTTCGAAGCGACCCAAAGCCAGATCCAGCACCACAGACCAGTGGGCGGTGTTGGGCACACTGGCGATAAGGACACCGTCGTCCGTAACCGTTTCCCAAAGATACCGAAGCACCGTCGAAGGGTGAAGAAGATGTTCCAGGACGTCGCCGCAGACAACCGCGTCAAACCGCCCTTCGAATCGAGCCTCTTCCACGGGGCAGGTGAGCACGGTGTCATAAAAAGCGGCCGCCGCTCGAGCCATATGCGGGTTCCGTTCAATGCCCGTCACGTGGCAAGGTCGCAAGCTTTTCAGGTAACGACCCAAAGCCCCGTAGGCGCACCCCACATCGAGCACCTTTGCAGCGGTTTCGGGAATCAACTTGATCAGATCCTCTCGGGGTGACTGATGGACAAAAGCGAACCGGTGCACAAAACAGGTGTCCACGGTCCCAAGGCGCCCTTCTATGGCCCATTGAGACCAAAGATGCTCCAAAGGAGTTTCTGAAGGTAGATCGTCAAGAGCCTCTGTGTGAAGGAACACGCAGGGCCATTCCGCAGGCAGTTTCAGCGTTTTGGGCCGTGCAGGTCGGGATTTCGCCAAAATGTCCGCGGTTTCCAGGAAAGTGCGCACCGTGTGATAGGGGTACAAAAGGGGAGGCCGCTGATGGTCGAATCGAGCGGGGCTGAGTGCGGGGACGAGAGCGGACCAGGGCCCGTCCGCCAACAGTGGTGGAAGGATGTGAAAGAGATGTGGAGTAACCAGCAGTTCATCTTCATTGATGATCAACACCGTTTGCGCCTCGGTCAGCTCCCGCAAAGCCCCGACGGTGAAAACTTTTTCGGGGGAAACTTCCAGGATTCGGTCCGAGTGAAAAAAAGCCTTCAGGTACCGAAGACAGAAGCTTCGACTGAAGAGAACTTCTTCAATGGGATCTGGATCCCCGAGCCTCAGAATGATCTCCATGACCCGCTTCTTTCACTCTATAGGCGCAGCCGAGCGTCTCAAACGCCGAAAGCTTTCGAGTCGAGCGCTTCCCAATGGTAGTCCATTTCCACAAGACCGACTTCCGTGCGTTGGCGACCATCTGCTTCCACGCAAAAAGGGACCGATCCTTTTTGGTGATAGATCTGCACTCCGGAGGGGTCAAGAAGATAACCTACGGCGTAGAATTCTCCGTGAAGAAGCGGCACTTTGGGATAGACGACACGAACGGCGACCGTACACGGTCCTTGATAGATTTTTTGGGAAACTCGGGAAAGATTGACCGCATGACAGACCAGACCGTCGTTTCGCTCAATCCCCACACCGACGGCAAAGGCCACGGGTTCCGTCACTTCATATTCCACGATGATTTCCAGATCCTCCCCCGTGTGCAAAGAAAACGTCTCTCGATGACCGTTTACCGTCACGGAACGAACCCGCATCGGCACCGGACTTCCTTCAGTCTGGAGCGAAGAAGGTTCTTGGACGGAGGCCCGGGATCTTTCTCGAATGGAGTTTTCATAAGCCGCCGTGACTGCCGTTGCAGACCCGTCCATATGGATGACGCCGTTTCGTATCCAAACGGCTCGAGCACAAAGAAGATTGACGGTGTAAAGAGAATGGCTGCAGAAGAGGATGGTTTTGCCTTCTTTCTGAAATTCCAGAATACGATCGATACATTTCTTTTGGAAATACTGGTCCCCGACGCTTAGGGCTTCATCGATCACCAAAATATCGGGATTCACACTGGTGGCGATGGAAAAGGCCAAACGGACCACCATTCCGGAAGAATAGGTCTTGATCGGCTGATCGATAAAGGGACCCAATTCGGCAAAATCGATAATGGCATCTTCACAAGCCTTGATTTCCGTATCGGTCAACCCCAACAAGGAAGCATTCAGGTAGATATTGCGTCTTCCGGTGAATTCCGGATGAAAGCCGGCTCCCAGTTCCAAAAGGGCGGCGACTCGGCCTCCGACGGAAACATTTCCCTGGGTTGGAAACAGGGTTCCGGAAACGATTTTTAAGAGCGTGCTTTTGCCGGCTCCGTTATCCCCGACGATTCCGACACTTTCTCCGGGATTCACCCTAAGGTTGACGTTTTGAAGACTGTAGAAGGCCTGATGGTATGGCCTTCTTAGAAAGGCTTCTTTGAGGCGGTCAAAGGGTTTGCCGTAAAGCCGGTAAACCTTGGTGACGCCCTGAAGCCGAATCTCACCGCGACAAAGGGCTCTGGCGTGATCGGTTTCAAAGAACGTCGGCGAAGGCACGTTTCGACCTCATGAAAAACCAGGCTCCCAGAGCGTAGGAGACAAGGGCGAGGCCGGCAAATCCCATGACATGCTTCCAAGGCACCATTCCGCGAAGCAGAGCTTCCCGGAAAGGCACGATGAGAGAGCTCATGGGATTCAGCCATATCCATTGCCTCAGAGGCTCTGGAACAAGACGCATTGGGTACAACACCGGGCTGGCATAAAACCAGACCATCAAAAAAAGGCCGAGGGCCTGCTGAACATCACGGATAAAGACAACAAGAGCCGAAACCAGAAAAGACAACCCGCAGCAAAAAACAGCGTGGAGCAAAAACAAAACAGGCAGCATCAGCCAGGTGGCCGAAACTTTACCTATCATAGCTAGGTAGATGAGATAAAGACCAAAGCCGACTCCATGGATTAGAAAAGACGACAAGACGGAAGATAAGGGCAACAAATCCACGGGAAAGATGACCTTTGTCACAAGGGTGCTGTTTCCCACGATGGAACCTGCCCCTCGAGAAAGGGCTTCAGAAAGCATGAGCCATGGAAAATAGCCGGCCAGGAAAAAGACTGTAAAACTAGCTGTGCCGTCCATTTCCATATTCAAGGAAACGCGAAAGACGTAGGTAAAAACAAAGCTGAAAATCAAGATGGTGGCCAGGGGCTCGAGGATGATCCATACCATGCCGGCATAAGAGCCTGCGTAGCGCCCTCCAATCTCTTTCCCAAGGAACCCACGCACAATGGAACGATGCCGCAACGCATGAAACAAGGGCTCAAACAATAAATGCAGGAAAAACTTGAGAGGAGACACAATCAACCCGTCTTTACCACCTAAGGTCCATAAGTTCGGTCGTGATGCGACAAAAAGGCGAAGGGCAGGAAAGCTTCCTGCCCTTTGCCATGTCAGTGGATCGCTTAGATCGAAAGCTGAAACGATCCTAGGTTTGCGTTATGGTGTAAATTCGCTGGGGTATGGTATATTCGAGTACTTGTAGTTCACCATGTCGTTGAAACCTTCAACAGGGTAGACGGTGCCGCCGACGCTGTCGCTCACGGTAACACCAGGCGATGGATCATCCCAAGCGCCGTAGCGGAGCGAAGTGAAGACTTCGCCGAAGGTAATATCAAAAAGCGTGGGAATCACCGGGGTGCCCTCGTAGGTCAAAGTAGAATTGTTCCGCACTTCATTCCATATCGTATTGTTATCGGTTGTAGGACCCTTCGGGAAGGTGTAGCGAGCCCAACCTTCGGAGAACGGGAAGTTATCGGTGAAAATATACTGTACTTCGTTACAAAAGTCATCAGCAGGTAGAGGAGGCGAAAACGCTCGCGACACGGACCTTTCCGTAAGATCGTAGATCTTCCGGTCGACAGAAATGCAAGCCATAGGATCTTTTTCAGTTTTCGGCTTGAAGAACGGGCTTCGAACTCCCTCGGCAATATCCTTGGTCGGGAAGGTGAACATGTGGACTGTGAACTCCGGAAGATCAAAGGCACCTTTCACGTAAGGCATTGCCACTCTTATCTTAGCCAGCACAGCTTCGATATCGCTCAAGGAGTTACGTGCGTAGCTACCGCCATATTGGTCGCCATCTTCGTCGGGGAAAACCCGAGACAATAGAGTGGTGTCCCCCGCCGAAATGTACGCGCGGTTTTGATAATCAGCAAGCGTAGTCGCGTTTAAGCCAGAAATGTTGTACAGGTAGCCATAGGTAAGTTCCATCCAACCGGCCAGAATGTTTTCAGGGCGTGCCTGGTCTCCTGTATACAGACTAAACTCGTTTTCGTTTTTCAAGTTTGTCTTGTCACTGTCTTCGAAACCGTAGTACCAATCATAAATCTTAGCCTTTAGTATACCTGGCGCTCCTCCGAGCCTTTGTCGATCATCACCAGCACCGTCAGTATCGGTATCGGTAGCAGCGTTGATCACATAAACGTACCCTAGCCAATTAGTGTCGTCTTTGTCTGCAGGCTGCAGGTGAATTTTGACAGGGTTATCCGCAGAACCCCATCGGCCGTTTTCATCGTGCATACTATCGTCAAAACTGACAAGATAAACCGTCCCGCCTAAGCTCACAATGTAACCGGTCCACACATCCGCCGGGGACAGGTAAATCAAAAAATCACGAACTTCTTTACTCTTCGCCCAGGTCTTGATGACCACTTTGGCCACCGTGGATTTGGTCTCCGAGGTGTTGACAACCGTCAACTTGGTCGCGATGCCGGAGTCATCCGTGTAATAGAAAGGAAAGATCAAAAGATCGCCAATGTTATTAGGGGCGATTTTCACATGGCCAGGGTCTTGGGCCAAGGCCGGAACGGCTGCAAACAGAGCGGCAGCCATTAGAACTGCGATCAATCGTTTCATGATTTCCTCCTCGATCAAAGTTTGAGCACATACCACATTCCAAAAAAACTATGCCGAAGTCTGCGTTTCAGTCAGTCTTTCCCACCTCCTTTCCTTCAGGAGTTGAGCCCGATTGCCCCGTCAAAGCGGAAGCAACCCCAAGCTCCGGAAACAAAAGACTCGCCTTGATGGCATGGTACCACCCACTGTCCGTCTTGACCCAATAATCCATCCGTGTTGGAGAGGGCAGACCAGGTGTGGGCGTTGGGACAGCAGCCTTTAAGGGAATCTTGTAAAGGTAGGGGGACACGGCCTGAGGCTGGCCCACCTCAAAGGCCGTCACCTTTTTAGGGTCCATGGTGAATTCCATAAACTGGCCATATTTTTTTTGAATAACGAGTTGTCGCACGTAATCGGCTTCCCTTTGATAGCATTCTTCAAAGCGACCTTCCAGGGCGGCTTCCCAATACTTGGTAAAAGCCTGCCTTAACTGAGCATCAGGCCAGGCTTCCTTGTGTTTGGCTTGCTCCGAAAAGGTCAAACGATTTTTCGCTAAGGATGCCTTTCCCGGACTTGATCCTGTGTCAGCGCATCCGTTCAAAACGAAAACACCCGCCAGCACAAACAATGCCAATCGACGACGTTTCATGAGACGCGTCACCCTATTTCATCGCTACTTGATAAGCAGACAGTAGGTCCTCATAAGCCCAAAGTTCCACGCGTTTCCGTAACTGCCCCCTGATAAAAGCTTCAATCTGCGGAGCCACTTGGTCAAAAGGCAAAAGGTCGGATTCTTCGATCAAGGGCCGAGGCTGCGTCTCCCATTTTTTATCCGTTGGATCCTTGAGGTAACGTTCAGGAAAGGCACGGTAGTAAGACAGGACGGCCTCGGGTTCCAGCTTCAGGTTTTTCAATCGGTGTTCCAGATAGATATTGGCCAAAGCCAAACGCCTGGGCACAGGATCCTCAGGAAGTGCTTCAGTTTCGGAAACCAAACCGAGCCTTTCCGCTTCTTTGGCAAAAAGAAAGGTCTGCACCGTGTATCGACGGTATTCCTTTTCCGTAGTGTCAAAGATGGTGTAAGTCTTGAAAAAGTCGATAAGTTCTTGTACATCCTTTTCCGTGACACGAAAACCGTGCTTGCCTTCCGCTATGACCGTAGGTTCTGATGAAGAGCCCTGGGGTGAAGCCGTCGAAGGATCCGATGCCCATACAGAGACGGAAAAGCCCAAGCTTATAAGTATCACCACAGGTAACGCAACGAAGAGAGAATGTGGCACGAAAGTGCGTGTCAGCCTTAGACTCATGAAGTTTTTCCTAGCTCATTAAACGATCATAAAAGCAAAACTGTCCTATTCATCGGCTTGGTCTAATACCACTTCCACAAAGCCACCGTCAAGTCCAAGGGGAAGCGGATATCTCAAAAGTTCGCGCCCCGCCGCATCCACCACAACCAGTTCATAAGGAGTAAAAGGGGGGTACAAAAATCCCTGGGTCAAGAGAGAAAATCCGCCGGTCACATCCACCAAGGCGGCAGCCTTCACTTCTTGCGAAGTCACGGAAACAAGACGGACTTCCTGAACATTCATATGAAGATCCTGCGAGACCCCGACAAGCGAAACACTTCCCGCAAGCCGGGATTCCATGGACCACATTTCGGGTCGGGAGGCCGTAAGAAGAACCGCATCGAGAAAGAGGGTACCATCCTGAGCGGTGTGAAGGAAAAGATGCAGAGCCCCTCCGATGGGCCAAGGCGAAAGGGCGTAGGGTCCGCCTTGGTTCACCCAGCGCTGCGCTTCTTCCGTAACAATGGCTTGCCAGAGGGCCGCTGTGAGATGCTCAAGTCCCATCGAAACATCCAGAGGGACCGAGACGTGAAAGGCGGGAAACTGGGGCAGCCAGGCCGATGATTCTGCTTCCGTCGGCCGAGGCACTGTGCCCTCGGAAGATTGTGTCCCCATGCCCAAGACCCATGCCGCTTCATACAGCTTGGAATCCCATACCAGGACAGGCACAGGTTCCAGATTCCACGGGGCCGAAGTGCCCGTGTAGGCCGAAAGCAGCACAGGGAAAAGCCCGGTTCCAGGATTTTGCCTCCAGCGGTTGAGTTCCTTGAAAAGGTGGAGCTCTAAAGAATGCAGCACATTGGCCCCGGAGACCATGACAAGAACGTAAGCGTTGTGCGTTACACCGTGCAGTGTGACCTTGGCGGCTCCACAGGACAGCCCCACTTCTCGCACGTGAGGGTTTAAAAGCACCGTGCGGCGAAGTTCCAGGGTTGAAAGTTCCCTGTTGAGAATATCTCGAAACAGAGCTTCCGCCGCCACTTCCGGCTGAACAAAATTGCGGAAGATCAAGGCCGTGACGATTTCTCCTTTTTCTACCGCCGCATAGCCGTGTTCGGCCAATCGATCCGAAAGGGGAGCGATTTCAAAGGACACCGCCCCGGCTTCCGCTTGAGAGACAAGCGCCTGAAGCGTGTCTTCAGCCGTGCGGGTCAGCGCCTCGTTCAGAACAAGCCTGGGGATACCGCGAACAGCCAAGGTCTGAAACACAGGTAAGGACTGGAGAGGAAAAGAAGTTTCCGGAAAAAGGGCCGCCAAAACCTGTGCCGGCTGAGATCGAAGCGCCTGGGTCAGTTCCAGAAACCGTGCTTCCAGTTCCGGGACGGAGCCGGCCTGTGCCGATGGTGAAGAAACCCAGAAGGCAAAGACCAGCAGCAGAAACGCAACGGAGCGCCGTTTCTTAGGGCGTCTCGCGCCTTGAGGGCCGGAGTGTGTAAGGGAATTGTGAAGGTGAATCATGGTCTTCCCTTTATGAGTCCATAGGCATGCGTTGACATTCGGTGCCTTTTGACCGAGCCAAGCGTAGAATGTGAGAGCACAAATCGGGCCAAGGCGAGTGGAGCCCGGTTTCTTTGGGCGGACACACGGGTCCGTCCCTACGAGGTAATGACCGTAACCAGTCCGCCCCAACGAGGAAACGACCGCGCCTGGTGACTGGGCCGCAACATCGGTCGGCCCTTACGAGGAAACGACCGGTGGCGTTGGAGAGGCGACCGATGTGTCCGCCCTAAAAAAAAAGAATCGCGGGTGGAAGGGCGTTGGGGGCCGCAACATCGGTCGACTCCAACGAGGAAACCACCTGTAGAAGTGCAGGGGCGGGCTCATCTGTCCGCCCCTACGCGCGTCATGGACCGGGCAGGGATGGGGCCTGATACAAATTTCTCTTTTCGGGAAAAGGGGTTGGCCGCCTTTGGTCATATCTGACCAACCCATGGTTACATGTGACCAAAGGCATGCCGCGAATGACCTCCACAGTGCCTTGCCGGCGAATGCAGGCTTTTCTACCCCCCCCCGCCCCGTAAAACTGGTCGGAAGGCCCGGGTTCCCGAGAAAGGCATCGGCCTGCGGCACCATTTCCCGGAAGCGAAAGGGCTCGTTCAAGGCGCTGCCGACAGACGTTTCCGTAGTGCCAAAGCCTCAGGGTTTTTGGGGGAAAGACGCAGCGCTTCTTCCAAAGCGGATCGTGCTGCATCGTAACGGCCGAGCCTTGACAAGAAATCCGCCTTGATCACCCACAAGGGTACGGAACGAGGCGTTCGCGCCAGCGCCGCTCCCACAACCTTCAGGGCTTCGTCGCCTCGATGGTTTTCCAAATGAATGAAAGCCAGATTATAGACGGCATCCACGGCATTCGGGTGGGTTTCGATGTAGGATGAGAGAATCTTTACGGCTTGGTCCGGCTGTTTTTGTTCCACGAAAAGGTTGGCGAGATTGAGCGCCGCCTTTTCTAGGTCGGGATCGGCCTTCAGGGCCCGTTCGTAATAAGACTGAGCCGACTCGTACAGACGCATTTTGTGATACGCCAAGGCAATGTTGTAAAGGGACTTTGGGTTTTCGGGACGAAGCGCCAGGCTTTGCTGAAGGGCTGGAAGGGCTTCCCCCACCAGACCTTGACGTGCCAAAGCCAACCCTAAGTTAAGCTGAGCATCAAAGCTCATAGGGTTGAGCTGGAGGGCGACTTGAAAGGCCTTCCGGGCTTCCGCATGGTTTCCTGAATCCATGAAAGCTTTTCCGAGATTGTTATAAGCTCGGGCATTGGAAGGGTTACACCGCACAGCTTCGTGCCACAAGGCCACCGGGTTTTGCCAGACACGGTTTCTCAGATGGGTAGCCGTGCCAAGAGCCAGGATCACTGTCGCCGTAACGAGGATGCCGGTGGTTCGATGACGTTTCAGAATCCAGAAAAGCACCAGGGACACCACCCAGCCGAAAGCCACGGAAGGAAGATACAGCCGATGCTCAAAGAGGGCGTCTCGAATGGGAAAAAGGGTGGATTCCACAGACAAGGCGACGAAAAACCAACCTACGGCAAGACTGAACAGAGGATTTCGGCGTAAGCTGAAAAATCCTGCGCCCATAAGGGTCAAAAGCGCCGCAGCGGCAAAGGGCGTCCATCCGGAGAAGAAAGAAGACGTAAAAGGGTACGCATAGTCCAGACACTGGCGGACCGGAAGCATAAGCAACCCCAGGTAGATGCAGAGCACTCGAAGCTGTGTGACGGCATAGGTCCAACGATCCACCACCTGGGTTTCCCGTGTGGCACGATCCACATCTTCCATAAGGGCTCCAAAATCACGCCACGTGGAGATCCCCCCTATGGCGTAAAGCACAAAGCCGGCAAAAAGCAGAAGAAGTGGAAGGGCCGTCAAGGCTTTTCGAGCCCATCCGCGCCAAGAACGGTCAAAGACCACATATTCCACAAGAAGCATCATCACAGGAAGGCTGGCACTGTTTTGCTTGCTCAGGAAAGCCGACAGGGCGCAGAGGGCGCACAGACCGAACAATAGAAAGGAAACCGCAAATCGTGACTGGTGAAGTCGCGACGTGGTGACGTCGTGAAGCTGGAAAGAGGAAGGAGCGGCGTGGGATGGAAGGATGCCAGAAGAGCGTTGGAAAGGCGTGGGGGAAATTTGTGAGCCGGACCAAACCAGACGCCCCTGAAGGAAAAACAGAATGGAAGCCAGATAAAACATGGCGGCCATGGAGGTGTATCTCTGCGAAATATAGGTCACGGCCTGGGTTTGGATGGGATGACAGGCGAAAACAAGGGCCGTGACCAGAGCAAAGACTTCTGAAGGTAGGTTTTCCGTAGGAGTCCGGTTTCTTCGTTGTTTCAGGGCCGAAAGAAGGGTCAAGGTAAGAGCGTAGACCAGGAGCGCATTGACGGCATGCACGGCCGTGTTGATCAGATGATAGCCGAAGACGCTTTGTCCCCCTAGAGTATGGTTCAGGGCGAAGGTAAGATCCACGAGCACTCGAGGTTGGCGAAACGGGGCGTGTGAGAGCCAACGGAAGGGTTCTTGGATTCGAGGATTGTCCACGATGGAATGGTAGTCGTCAAAAACGAAGGGTACATGAAAAGAATTGGCGTAACAAAGGAGTACAGCGGCGATGAGCAACGCCGGAAACATAAAGAGACGTCGCCATGGAAGAGCATCCTTGAAACGGGCTGCAGAGGTCGAAAGTTTGGTCTCACTGCGCGTCATAGCTACCACCGATAACGAAGTTGAAGGTGAAAGGTAAAGGGAGAACCATCGATCATGCTGTAAGTGCCTGGAATTTCGTAGTCTCGGTCCAAAGCGTTGGTGACCGCGGCTGTCAAATCCAGCTTGGGGAAAAGGCAGTCTTTGTAGACGGTGTCCAGATCCAGAAGCCAGACTTCAGGGGCCGTCTCCTTGACGAGACCTCTGGGGTAACTCAGGGAGGTTTCCGAAAAATACCTGAGCCGAATCCGCCCGAAGAGCCTTTTGGTAGGGGTCCATGAAAGTCCTATGTTTCCAAACGTCTTAGGGCCTGCATCAAAAGGATAAGTAAGGTCCACAACCGTTTCTTCCTGTTCACCGCCGGGGCCGAGAATCGTGAATTCCGTGTATCGGTAGGTTTCATCCGGTCCGTGATGGGTGAGAGCCGTCAGATGGCCGAAGACGGCGAGTGTCCTGGTCAGGTCCCAACGAGCGGAAGCTTCCAGCCCCCAAAATTCTTGTTCATTGGGCAGTGAAACCCCCGCGAAGGGATCTTCCATAACGTGATCGGAAATTTTGGTATAAAATCCGGTCAGTTCCGCGCTGAATCGATCGTGAGGACGCCAGGCTGCGTTCACGGAAAAATGACGTGCTTTTTCCAACTTTTCCCTTGAAGGTTCTTGGGCGTATTGGCGACCGTAAGGGGCTCGAAACGCCGTTCCGTAAAGGAATTTCATGGTGAAAACATTCGAAGGATGCCACACCAGGCCGAAGCTCGTGTTCAGACTGTCTTCGTATTCGTTATGAAGGTCGAACCGCAGTCCCGCCACGGCATCCCACGAGCGGGTTTTGTGCAGGTATTGTACAAAGGCCGAGCCCATGGAATGTTCAAAGTCCTTGAAGGCGTAATCGGGAAGAAAGGCCGTATTTTCCGGCTTGAGAAAATCCGGAAAGTAATTTTTCCAGATAAGCGCGTCTTCCACTCGCGTGTTCTTGAAAGAAACGCCCGTTGTCATGAGCCCTCGGCCGGTCCATAGGGACCGTTCCAGCAGGGCTTCCGTGTAAAAGGTGTCTTCACGCTGAGAAAAACGCCGATCGATGATCCGTGTTTCGGGAGCCAGGTTCAGGTAGTAGGCGGAAGCCTTTACGGAAGTTTCCAAATTCAACGGTTTTTGATAGTCCGCTTGGATGCGGCCGATGTCGGTATGCCTTTCTTCCAGCCAGGAAAGGCCGCGATCGGAGCTGGACAGAAGGTACGGGGTGCGGCTTTGAGCCAACCTTCCCGAAAGGGTCAGGGCGTTTCCCAGGGTCATGTTCCCGGAAAAATCAAAGTTTTTCAGGGAATCCGAAGTTTCGGTCCCGTAACGTTCGAAAGGGGCTACAGGGGTGTCTTTTGGGCCGTCCCAAAACCGCACCACGGACGCTCGACCCTTTTGAACATCGCTTTCACCCACGGTCAAAGACCCGAAACCCGACCAGTTGGCACCGCATTCTCCCAGATTCACGTAAGCCTGTCGGCTTTCTTCTCCGGCACTGAAGAGAAGGCCCGTTTCCACGCCTTGAAAGTCTTTGCCCGTAAGGGGCACCAGGTTGACGACACCGGAAAAAGCATCAAGTCCCCACAAAACCGAGGCGGCTCCCCTTATAATTTCGATTCTTTTGACGCCCGCCAGGGAAAGGTCCTGGTCCAGCTGATGAAAATTTTTGGAAGCTTCCGAACGCAAAGGGACGGCATTTTCAAGAAAGAGCGTGCTTTCGGGAATGCCTCGAAGATACGGCCGGGTTCCGTATTCCTTGGAAGCCATGAAAAATCCAGGCTGGTAAGCCAGAACACGGCTAAGTGTGGTGTCTCCGCGGTCCCAGAAATCGTTTCGGGTCAAAACCTGAGCGACGGCGGGAGCCTTGGCGGCGCTTTCTTCTCGACGCGTAGCCAGCGTGAGCACGTCTGTGTCTTCACCCAGGAACAAAAGGCTTGTGCCGTCGTCCCATGGAGCCGAAAGCGTTTCGGCACCATAAGCCGAAGTCACTCCAAAGGCGGCCTGCCATAGCCAGCAGAGGAAGAGGAACCATCGGTATTTATGTTTCATGAGACCAGGCGCCTGTTGTTTCGAAGATAATCGATGTATTGACGGTACAGGACGCGAAACTTGGCCCGAGTGAGCCCCAAAAGCCGAGCGGCGGCACTCTGGTTGTTGTTGGCCAGGGCCAGAGCCTGTTCCACCAGTTCCATTTCCAGCAATTCCAGGTTGATGCCTTGAGCGGGCAGTTTGAAAGAAGTACCCGCCGCCGTTTCCCCATCCCCACCCGGTTTGAGAAACATGACATGTTCCGCCGTGATGCGCCGGGTTTTCTTGGCTAGAATACAGGCCCTTTCCAGGACGTTGGCCAGTTCCCGCACATTGCCCGGCCAGGGGTAGTTCAGGAGAAGATCCATAGCTCCGGGGCTGATTTCCACGTCATCGGATTCGAAAAAGCGCTGAGCGAAATACTGCGCCAAGAGCGGCACATCCTCTTGACGGTTCCTCAGAGGCGGCAGTTCAATAGGAAACACATTGATGCGGTAAAAAAGATCCGACCGGAACCGACCTTCCTGCACCAGGGCTTCCAGATCCTGGTTGGTGGCGCACACGATTCGCACATCCACCGGAATTTCGACCTGGCCTCCGATGCGCTGTATCTTTTTTTCCTGTAGGACTCTTAAAAGTTTCGCCTGAGCCTCCAGGGGCATGTCACCGATTTCATCGAGAAACAGAGTGCCCTGAGAAGCCGTTTCAAACTTGCCGATACTGCGCCGATCCGCGCTGGTAAAAGCACCTTTTTCATGACCGAAAAGTTCCGATTCAATGAGCCCCTGAGGAATGGCGGCGCAGTTCAAAGGCACGAACCGTTTCTTGTGCCGAGGACTCAGATGATGAATGAAACGGGCTAAAAGTTCCTTACCTGTTCCCGATTCTCCACGAATAAGCACCGTGGTGTCTTCTTCGGCCACGGCTTTGACGAGATTCACCACGCGTTTCATGGCTTCCGAACGATAGATGATCTCGTCGGAACCGCTCATGCGGCGCAGTTCGTCCCGAAGATCCCGGTTTTCTTCCAGAATGCTCGAAAGCCTCAGAGTGCGTTCCACCGTGGCCAGAATGCGCTCTTCTTCAAAAGGCTTGGAGATGTAATCCACCACGCCTTCCTGCAGGGATTCCACGGCGGATTCCACCGTGGCAAAGGCCGTGATGAAAATGACGGGAATATCCAACCCTTGGCTTTTCATGAGCCGAAACAGTTCCCGGCCGTCCACATGGGGCATACGAAGGTCCGTAATGACCAGATCGTATGGCTTTCGAGCCAAAAGATCCAGGGCTTCGCGGCCGTCCGCCGCCTGGTCCGCCGTATGGCCGCGGTTTTCCAGCATCATGCTCAGCAGATGCCGCATTTTCTTTTCATCATCGACCACAAGAATCCGTGCCATACGAAACCTCACCACTTCTAAACCGTCGATGCCGAAGCGGCTTCCTGCAGGGGAAGAGAGAGGCTGAAACGGGCTCCTTTCCCTTCCAGGTTCACAAAGGTCACCGAGCCCCCATGGCTTCGAGCCACCTGAGCCACAAAAGCCAAGCCGAGTCCTGTCCCTTTGGCTCGGGTGGTAAAAAAGGGATCAAAGATACGTGCTCCAAGTTCTTCCGGGATGCCGGGTCCTTGATCCATGACGTGAACGGTCCAAAAAGGCCCGCTTACTTCAGTGACCACGGTGACGATCCCTGCGCCGTCGTTGGCGTCTAAGGCGTTCTGAATAAGATTGGCCACGGCACGCATGACCAAATCCCGGTCAATGCGGGCTCGGGCCGTATTTTCGGAGATCGCCGTCTCAATTGCAAGCTCGGGGCTTTCCACTTGAAGCCGATACCGATCCACGACATCCTCAACCACACGGTTCAAATCCAGAAGGCTGAAGTGGGGCTTGGCCGGTTTGGAAAAGAGAAGGAAATCTTCAATGAGTCGGTTGAGCCGTTGGATTTCGTCTTCCATGTACTGGACAAGCAGGTCGTCGTCGGAAAGACCGCGTTGCCGTTTCATGAGGTCAAGAGAACTCTTGATGATGCCCAGAGGGTTTTTCACTTCGTGAGCGACCACCATGGCCACGCGTCCCATTTCCGCAAAGGATTTTTGCCGGATCATTTCCAGATAGGCTTCTTCCAAGGCCCGACGGTTTTCTTCCAAAGCGTCCAGCATGGCGTTGACGGCGTAAGCCAAAGTCCGTGCTTCCGGAACGTTGCTTAAAGGGGCTCGAACGGAAAAGTTTCCTGAAGCGACGTCTCGGGCTGTATCCGCCAAATGATGAATTGGGGTAAGGAGCGACCTCGTAAAAAGGAAAAAGCACGAAAGGGCGAAGGCGACGATGACGAGGGAAATAAAAACAAAGGTAAGGGCAAGGTCCCGTGACAGAGCCTGAATGTGTGCCAGGCTAAAGGCGAGATGCACGGATCCCAAAACGGCGGTTTCGAATTCGGCGAGTGTGGATCCCGAGGAAACACCCATTTCCCCGATTTTTCGAAGACGTACGGAAGCAGCGCTGGCCGTTGTCGGGCCTTTGTTCGGCTTTTCGGCTCGGGCGACGATTTCACCTTGAGCATTCCGAATTTCCACCAGCACAAGGCTCTCTTCGGTCAAAAGGTTGTCCGCAAGACGTTGCAGCATCCGTCGATCCTCTATGATCAGCCCGAGTTCACAGTTACGGGCCAAGTTGTCGGCTATGAACTGATTCCGTTCTCGAAAGCGGGCTTCCGTAAAATCCCGGATCATTTTCAAGCCCATGTAGCCCAGAGCGGAAACGGCCCCACCGATCAGGAAAAACCCGACCAAAAGAAGCCTCGCAAGAAATCCCAAGCGGCGTGTCATCTCTTTTCTTCCTTGGAGTGATCTAGGAGACGACGCATCACGTGTTCATTGACAAGAACATCGTATGCCGGCACGGCCTCCGGGCATTGATTTGACCGAAGGTACAGATCGAGAAGCATGGCGGTGGCTGCGCCGATTTTTTCATAATCCAGGACGAAGGCCATGGCGGCCCCGGCTTCGAGAAAGTAACGATTGTACCCGATGGACGGAACCTTATGCAAAAGAGCCGTTTCCACAAGGTATTCCACGAGGGCTCGGGAATCGATGGCCGGGTCGGGAATGATCCACAAAGCGTCCAGGTGAGGCAACGACCGGGAGAGCCGGTCGGGAACGTCCTTAGGCCCGGTGACCGTGACGGGGTGCAGAGTCAACCCCAGGTTTTCGGCATGCCTTTGCGCTTCTTGAAGAAAGTCCCGATTCGCCGCAGTGGAATAGAAGACACCAAGGTGTTTCTTCTGGGGAAAAGTTCGCGCGATAGCTTGAATCTGTTCGGCGGCCGGAAGAGAAAGAGAGACACCGCAAGGCGTTGAACCGGTTTGGGAAACGAGTTTGGTGGGATCCAGAACCATGGTATAGACCCAAGGAAGGTTTCGGGTTCTGGAGACGTTTTCCACGACTGGCAGGGCTTCCGGGCCGATGGAGATGAAGGCGTCGGCCGAAAGCCGAAGCAGTTCGGTTTGCACGGCGCGAAAGTCTCCTTGAGTGTCTTGTGGGAGAGTGATAGGCTGCGATGATTGAAAGCCGAGATGGGCAAGGGAAGCCGAAAGGCCTTTAAGGGCTTCCAGGTATGGGCGAAGTGGAGCCGAGACCACCACGGTCACCCGCCGTGAGGTGTACTCCCGACTCGAATCGGCAAAAGCGGAAGGCGTCCCAAGTCCTAAAAAGGTTGGCACGGTGAACAGGATCCAGAAGGAAAGGGCAAGCACGACCTTTTTCATAAAAGTTTTGAGAAATCTTCAAAGTCGGAAAAGTCAAAACCCGCGGCGAATGTGCCCGAAAAGGAATCCAAACACAATGAAGAAGGCAAAAAACGCGCCGAGTTGAAGACTTTGCTGAATTCCTGTGTCAAGGCGTTTTGGGTTTTGAGGAGGACGCTGTATTGCAAGGAAGGTGCGCAATACTTGAACAAAGGGAGGTTTGAAAAATGAGAAAGAGGCAAGGGTGGTTCTTGGTGATGGTTGTGAGCCTGTTGCTGTGGGTGGGGAACGTCTTCGGCGGATGGGCTCAAGCGGCGTCGGAGGAAAGCCAACCGCAGCCGCCCATGGTGGTCAAGCATCTTCTGGTTCCCGAAAGTCATGTTTCGGATACCCCCAAATCCCAACCCAACACGGCGCGCGTGGTTTTTACGGGCCTCATGGGAACGGCCGACGGGAAAAAAGCTCTTCTGGACACGGGAAGCTCCCCAAGAGAAGGAACCTCCTCGGCTGCTTGGTATAGGGAAGGGGACAGCGTGGGGCCTTATATCCTGAAGGAAATCGGTACCAATACCATCGTTTTGGAAGGAGCGGGTGAAACGCTTCGACTGCCCCTTTATGGTCCGGACAAAGACAGACCGGAACCTCTGGAACTGGCGGCAGGCCCCTTGGATAAAGGCCAGATGCCTCAGAAAGGCGCTCCGGAAGGCACCGGGCAGGAACAAGCTCAAGGCCAAGGCCAGCCGGCCAGTCCTTTCGGTCCGAGCCCCAAGGCTGTGACACCGGATAAAGGTGCCACCCCGCCGGGACAAGCACAGCCTCAGGCCCAAGGCGGTGGATCAAACCCGTTCCAGGAAGCTATTGAAAAGGCCCGCCAGCGGCAAGGATCAGGACAAGGAACCGGCCAAGGACCTTTTCCGTCCCCCCAAGGTTCCAAATCGGGAAGCAATCCGTTTATGGACATGATCAAGAAACAGCAGCAGCAATAGAATGTTTTGCTTTCCATATGGGAAACTGACAGAACAATTGCGGTCTGCCTAGACTGGGCGAAGGAAGGGAACCCGTGGAAGCAGGAGCGGCATGGCACGTTCGGATCGACCCAGTGTGGCCGTTCTAATGGCAACATACAATGGAGAAAAGTATGTGGCCCAACAGGTCCAAAGCCTTGCGGCCCAGTCTTTCGACAACCTTCATCTTTATGTCCGGGACGATGGTTCTACAGATAGGACCGTATCTATCGTTTTGGAAACTCTGAATCGGGGGGGGCGACGCCTTCCTTTGGAACTCGAGGAAGGTGAGCACGTAGGTGTTCCCCATGCCTTTTTTCATCTCCTGCTCCACGCCCCTTCGTCCCACGACTACTACGCCTTTGCCGACCAAGACGATATCTGGTTTCCGACGAAAGTCCAGCACGCCTTAGAAACACTGCGGCCGTTGGAAGACGGTCTCCCGCTGCTTTACTTTTGCCGACAACGCTATGTGACGGAAGATTTGACCCCTGCGGGATACTCGCCTCTGGTGAAGAACCCCGGCTTAGCCAATGCTCTTGTGCAAAATCCCGCAAAGGGATGCACCCAGGTCTTTAATAGAGCCGCCTTTGAGCTTGTCCGAGAAAATCTTCCCTCAAGTGTTCCATGGCATGATTGGTGGGTGTATCTGACAGTTGCCGCAATGGGTAAAGTGGTCTTTGACCCGAGAATTGAAATCGACTATAGGTTGCACAAAAAGAGCACCATTGGGGAAGTCATGAACCCTCTTGCGAAAACACTCAAGAGATTGGCAAGGCTCTTGCTATACGGAAACCTTCAGGCTCGATTCCAAGCCGAGGTTTTCCTTAAGACCCATGCGGGGAAACTGCCCATGCAAGCTGAACGAATGATCCGACGCTTTGTTGAGGGGCAGCGTCATTTCAAGGATCGTTTTCGCTACGCTTTCAGCATGGACGTTTGCAGGCTGGATCCCTGGGAAAATGTGGCTCTTCGCTTTCTTATCCTCATGAACCGATCGTGAAGGGCATTTCATCGTTTAAGGAAGACGCCAAGGACGACCGCCTGTGTGTTGCCAAACCATGCATCTTGTTTTTACCGTCAATGCCGACTGGGTTTTTCGTATCCACTTTCTTCCTTTTGCCCGACGGTTGAGGGATGAGGGCTTTCAGATCACCTTGATTGCTCGAGATACGGGGGACGCTTTCGCCATTCGCCAACAGGGCCTGAAGTTCATTCACTGGCCGGTATCACGATCCGGAAAGAACCCCGTTTTGGAAGCCTATTCTCTATGTGCTCTGTTCCGTCACTATCGTGCCTTGGGCCCTGACATCGTGCACCATATCGGTGTGAAGGCCGTGTCGTACGGTTCGGTTGTTTCCCGCATTTTTCATATTCCAGCCGTTCACATGTTTATTGGGTTAGGATTCACCTTTCGCAACGATCAAGGCCGATCTACTCGTCTCTTTCTTCAACCTTGGCTTCGACGGTTGCCGACGGATCGTCGCAGTGTTTTGGTTTTTCAAAATGAAGCGGACCGAGCCTACGCTTTGGGTCATGGTTGGGGGGTACGCGACCGCTCCTATGTCGTCGGGGGAGTGGGCGTAGATACCGGGTCTTTTTCTTTTGAGCCGGAGCCTGCTTTTCCTCCTTACCAGGTGCTTTTGGCTTCTCGAATGTTGTGGGACAAAGGTGTTGGAGAGTTCGTGGAAGCGGCAAGGATTTTGAGAAGGAAATGGGGGTCAAGAGTTCGATTTATCCTTGCCGGTGAATGTGATACAGGGAACCCGGCCGCGGTGCCGCGCAAGACTTTAGATGCGTGGAAGAGGGAAGGGATTGTGCAATGGTTGGGTTTTTGTTATGGGATGCCGCAGCTGCTCAAGACGTCGCACCTGGTGGTCCTTCCGTCCTATTACGGAGAAGGGGTGCCGAAGATTCTTCTAGAAGCGGCCATGGCCGGCCGAGCGGCCGTCACGACCGATTGGCCGGGATGTCGTGATGCGGTTGTGGATCAGGAAACAGGTGTTTTGGTTCCCGTACGGAACGTGCGGGCCTTGGCTGAGGCCATCGATTTTCTTTTAGAAAATTCTGATGTGCGCCGGCGGATGGGAGAAAACGCCAGAAGGCGAGCGGAAGCGGAATTTACCGTGGAAGAATTTACACAAAAAATGCTGGCAGTTTACTCAAGGGTGCTCCATGGTGCCTCATAATGGCCATGGTCTCCAATTCGATGGAGTTTGTGGAGTGCGGTTCTTGATGGGCCCCGAAGAGCGCGTGCGCAACTACTGGTGATCTCAGGTAACTCGGCCATGGCTTACGGAAAAAGCGAATCACCTCGTGAACCGAAGAAAGTTTTGATCACGGGAGGAGCCGGTTTTATCGGATCCCACCTCGTGGATCGTTTCCTGAACGAGGGGTGCATTGTCACGGCTGTGGATGATTTGTCCACGGGAAAGCTGGAAAACATTGCACATCAAAAAGGAAATGCAAACTTTCGGTTTGTTATCGATACCATTTTGAATGAAGCTGCCATGGACGCTTTGGTGGCTCAGTGTGATGAAGTTTACCATTTGGCGGCGGCTGTCGGGGTCAAGCTCATCATGAACCGCCCCGTGGAAACCCTGGAAACCAATGTGCGAGGGACCGAAGTGGTGTTGCGGTGCGCCAACCGGCACAAGAAGAAGGTGCTCATCACCTCCACATCGGAAGTGTACGGCAAGGCCATGGACGATAACGGGGGTGCGCCGCTCAAGGAAGACGGGGACAGCCTTATCGGGCCCACTTCACGACGTCGCTGGGCCTATGCCTGTTCCAAGGCCTTGGATGAATTTTTGGCTTTGGCTTACCATGAAGAAAAAAAGCTTCCGGTGATCATCGTACGCCTTTTCAACACGGTAGGGCCTCGACAAACAGGCCAGTACGGGATGGTGGTCCCCAATTTCGTCCAGAAGGCGCTCCTGAACAAACCCATTATTGTTTATGGGGATGGATCCCAATCCCGATCCTTTACCCATGTTTCCGATGTGGTGGAAGCTTTGGTACGCCTTATGGCGGAACCCCGAGCCGTAGGACAGGTTGTCAACGTGGGAAACCCTCAGGAAATCACCATACGTGAGCTGGCCGAGCTGGTGAAAGAAATGACGGGAAGTCGTTCGGAAATCGAGTATATTCCGTATGACCGGGCTTACGGTCCGGGTTTTGAGGACATGCGACGACGCTGTCCGGACATTACAAAACTGAAGGAACTGACCGGTTTTACCCCTCAGGTGGACCTAAGGGGCATTATTCAAAGCGTGATTGCGTACTATCAGAGCTGATCGAAGGGGGAATGAACATGGAGATCACCCTGTACTGGCTTCAGGCCGTGGTCTTGTTTTCGGCGGCTCTGGCCATCGGCTGGTGGGTGACGCCTCGTGTAGGATCCCTGGCTGTTCGGTACAAAAAGGTGGCTGTGCCTCGTGAAGACCGCTGGCACAAAAAAGAAACACCCCTTCTTGGGGGGATCGCCATCGCCGCGACCTTTTACGGGGTGACGATCCTTGGTGCCCTTTCCGGTGTGTTCGGCTCCGACCCCCGATCCCTTTGGCACCTGATGCCTTTGTTGCTTGGCGGTTTCGGCATGTTCCTGCTCGGACTCTGGGATGATTTTCGAAACCTTTCCCCTCAGACCAAGCTGGCAGGACAAATCGTTCTGGCTTCCGTGTTGGTTTTTTTCGGCTACAAGGTGGATTGGTTCGTGTCCAAGACGGCCAACACGTTTTTGAGTATTCTGTGGATCGTGGGCATCACCAACGCCTTCAATCTGTTGGACAATATGGACGGTTTGAGTGCCGGGGTGGCGGCCATCGCCGCTTTTTTTCTGCTTGCCTTTGAAACGGTGTCGGCTGGAGGTGTTCCGACGGAACCTCACATGCTGCTTCTGCCCATCTTCATGGGAGCCGTTTTGGGATTCCTGCGCCATAACAGTCATCCGGCTTCCATTTTCATGGGGGATTGCGGCAGTCTTTTTCTGGGCTTTGTCTTGGCGGGCATCAGTACCCAAAATGAGCTGAGCCGGCATGGGCATCTAGTGCCCATTGTCATGGCGCCTCTTTTCGTCTTTTGCCTGCCTGTGGCGGACATGGCCCTGGTTTCCGTGATGCGGACCGTTTTCTGCCGTTCCGTGGCCTGCGGAGGCCGGGATCACACGTCGCACCGTCTGGTGGCCATCGGTTTGGATGAAAAGCGCACCGTACGGGTCCTTTACGGCTTTTCGGCCTTAGGGGGCGCCGTGGCTCTTTTGAGCGCCCTGGATATGGGACTTTTTTACGCCGCGGCTTTCCTTTTTGTGATCATGACGCTGGTTTTTCTGGTGCGTCTTGCCCAGGTGCGCGTCTACCCCATAGGAGAGAAAAGCCTTCTGGAAAAGAAGCCGGCCTTGACCGTCTTGTGGATTCAGTTCACCTACAAGAAACGCGTCTTTGAAGTCCTTTTTGACGTTTTCCTCGTCGCCTTCTGTTATTGGCTGGCCTACTACCTGCGTTACGAGCGCTGGTCCGATCCCAATGCTTTTCCATTGTTTCTCGGAAGTCTTCCTGTCATTGTGGTCTGCTCCCTGGCGGCCTACGTCACCTTCGGGATCTATAAGGGTGTGTGGCGGTACACCACCCTGTCGGATGTGAGCGTTCATTTTCTGGCGGTGAGTGCCGCCGTGTGCCTGAGTGTCGCGGTTCTGGTTTTCGCCTATAATTTCGAAGGGTTTTCTCGAACCGTCTTCAGTATCTATTGGCTTTTGGCTTTCGTTTCCCTTACAGGATCCCGCCTTTCCTTTCGTTTCCTCTCTGAATTTCTTAACAGACTTGCCAAAAGAACGGGGCGTCCCACGTTGATTTACGGGGCCAATCGCAGCGGCGGGTACGTGCTTCAGGAGCTTTTAGAAAACACCCAGTGGGGGTTGGTTCCGGTGGGTTTCATCGACGAAGATGAAAGAACTCTAAGGCGTCGCGTGTTCGGCTACAAGGTTTTGGGAAGCCTGCGTCACCTGCGAAAGCTTATCCGTCGATATGGAGTCCAGGACATTGTGGTTGCTTCTCGGGACGTGTCCCAAGAGATCGCCCAACAACTGGAAAACGTATGTCGTGATATGGGTGTGGTCCTCAGACGGGCCGAACTCCATCTTTCGCCATGCCTTGAAGGCGTCCATCACGAACCTGAAGGTTTTTCCTCGTTGAACGAGAAAAATCCTTCCGGCCATCCGTCCGCACCTGGCGACCAAAACCCACGGAATCTCCATTCCTCCCAGACCACCCAATAACCAACACCCTGGGGGCGCGGACCTAGGTGTCCGCCCCCATGAAACCACCTTTCCTGTTCACGGCGGTTTTTCATCGGTTTCCGGCATGTTCAAGGGCTTCTCCTCTGTGTCCGCACACCTTTTCTTTTCCATGGCTTCCAGACGCGCTTCCAGGATAGCCAGACGTTGTGCGAGGCGTCTCATGTTCTGTTCCCGGCGGCATCGATCCATGTCTTGCGTCAGACTTTTCAGAAACAGCAACGCAGTAGCCGCAACGAGAACAAGAACCGGCGGATAATGCACTCCTAAAAGCCTGCCCACATCGTCCATAATCCACGGAAACATGCCCAATAAAAAAGCTGCGGCCGCGACACTGAGCCACCACAAGGCATAGCGGACCTGCAGGCGATCCCTTCGAAGAAGGGAGAGGATAATGACGCAGACCAGAATGCCGATGACGGACGATACCCATTGCGGGGACGGTTTCATGATGTGTTTCCTGCCCGCCGATCGAAGGAGAGGGTGTCGACAATGCAGCCCAAGACGGGATAAGGTCGCTTGCTCACCGAAATGAGCCCGGAATAGAGAAGGTACCAGAGAACGGCCCGCCACGTGTGAAAGACTCGGCTGTGGCCGTTTTTTCGAGGATTCATGGTTACAGGCACTTCAGAAAAGCGAAGCCCGAAACGCTTCAAAAAAAGAAGAACTCCTACATCCTGATAATCCAGTAAGGTGGCTTCCCGACCGGCAAGGATTTCCAGGGCTTCACGATTGTAGGCACGAAAGCCGGAAGTGAGATCGCCCAAATCAAGACCTGTGATGCGCCGAAAAATATGCCAGGCGAACTTTCTAGCGGCGCTGCCGCGTTCCACACAGGACCCGATGACCACGTCGGCTTCCCCCTCCAGCAAAGGGCGCAGAATGCGGGGAATATCTTGCGGGCGATGCTGGCCGTCCCCGTCCATGGTGACCAGATGACGGCATCCATGGGCTAAAGCGTATCGAATACCGGTTTGAGCCGAACACCATGCGCCTAGATGTATGGAAAGCGAAAGCACGATGGCACCGGCTTCCGAGGCATTTTGAGCTGTTTCATCGGTGCTCTGATCGTCGACCACCACCACCGTTGCCGGAAACAGCGCATGAATCCCGCGGACCAAATCCCCGATGGAAGCGGCCTCGTTATGTGCTGGAATCACCACCCAGAAATATTCCATCTTTCTACCATCATAACCCTTACGCTCAATACCCCGCAATCAATCGCCTGCCGATGCAAGCATTCATAACGCATGGTCTCGCGGCACACAAGGCCGAAGGCGTATGTGCCCTGCAGGAACTGCGAACAGTGGTGCTCCGAGAGGAACCATACGGTGAAGGAGGGTTCTGGGTTGCATCCGCGGCTGGTTTCTAGTAGAGCCGTGCTGGTATCGTTTGCAGCCGACACAGAGCTGCATCGCAACATCAATTCATCACAGGAGAATCCCGAAACGCCGGTTTAGGTCTTCGGGCCGGATCCTGATCCGCATGGGCCGGATCAAGAACACTCGTAGACGTGGATCTTTGGATTTGCCTTCTGAACAGCATGGAAAGGCGACCATGAGAATACTTGTTGACGCAATTCCACTTCTTGGCCTGATGACGGGTATCGGCCGTTACCTGAGAAGCCTCTATGGAGCCATGAAAACTGATGAGGGTTGTCGCGACATTCAGGTGGATTTCTTCGATGGAAGGAAAATATACGATTCCATGCCGCAGGCCGCGGAACCATCAAGATGGGCCCGATACATAGGCACTCTGTGGAAGCTTCCGGACCCGGCGGTTTTCACCCTTCGTTGTCTTCATTGGCTTGGGTACGAAAATAGATTGCAGCGCCTCTGCCACAAGAAGCCCTACGACATCTATCATGAAGCTTCCTTTACCCCTGCGGCCTTATCGACCGTGCCCCAGGTGTTCAGCCTGTGCGATCTCTCCCTGCTTCGGTATCCAGAAACACATCCAAGGGAACGAGTGTGGTTTTTCAAGCACTTTTGGCGACGAAAAATGGGATATGCAACACACATTATGACTCTTTCCGAATACACACGCAAAGAAACCTGCGAGATTTTGCGATGGCCAGAAAATCGAGTCACAGCCGTTCCACTGGCACCCGCGGAAGTTTTTCGGCCCAGACCTCGAGAACACGTGGCGGCCACATGCAGGGCTCTTGGCCTGCCCGAAGACTATCTGCTTTTCGTTGGTTCTTTGGAACCCCGGAAAAACATTGGTCTTGTGATTGAAGCTTTGGAACGATGCCGATTCGCCATTCCGCTTGTGCTCGTCGGTTGGGAAGCATGGGGTGAGAAGCGTTGGCTGGAAGCGGCCCGATCTAAGGGGCTGGAAAAAAGAATCATGATTGTGGGTTACGTGGATGACGAAACCTTGGCTCGCCTTTATTCGGGAGCCACCGCTCTTGTTTACCCCAGCTTGTATGAAGGCTTCGGTCTACCCATTCTGGAAGCCATGGCGTGTGGATGCCCGGTCATTTGTTCCAATGTCTCCAGCATGCCTGAAGTAGCCGGGGATGCCGCGAGGTTGATTGACCCTTTCGATGCTGAGGATTTAGCTGCCGCCATCGATGAAGTGACCGATTCTTCAGCGTACCGTGCTCATCTTTCTCAGAAGGGTCTTCGACGTGCCGCCGCGTTCAGTTGGACTCAAACAGCCCGGAAGACTCTTGCTGTTTTTCGCAAAGTGCTCGAAAAAAACCGCGTGTCTTAACGGGCGGACCCCGGCAATCCAAGAGGTCTTGGCTCTTGAATGGGGGCTGACAGGTGGCTATAGAGCGAGTGCCATGTGACCATGGTGAAGGAACACGCCGTCGCACTCAAAGACTTCACCCAGGAGCAGCCTAATGCGCGGAATGCTTTACGCCTTGTGGCGTTACCATCACTTTGTCTGGAGCTCCAATCATAACGAACAGGTCAGGCGTTTTGCCCGAAACAAGCTCGGCGGACTCCGGAGGCTTATCAATCCTTTAGCGCAAGTCCTCATCTACGCCCTCATACTGCCCAACGCTCCGAGGACAAAGTTGCCCGGCATCGACAACGGACCTGCTTGGGCCATCTGTTGGGCGGTCGAAGAGACCCGGGGGCTGCATGCCATCAATTTCGACGCCAAGGATCATCATCGGGCGGGTTTAAGTGGAAAGCCAATTGGATCCCTGAAGACTGCTTTCGATTCAAAGATGTACTCAAGAAAAAAGGGTTTCGCTGCAGTCATTGGCTCAATTTAGGTGCTGATTTTTTAGTGGCTTGAGATTGACTGTTTGTCATTGTTAAGAATCTGTCCTAGGAGGTTAACTGATGACAAAACGGGCGTTTATCACGGGAATTACCGGTCAGGATGCGGCGTATCTGGCGGAACTGCTGCTGGAAAAAGGCTATGAGGTTTATGGGGCTTACAGAAGAAGCGCTTCCGTAAATCTTTGGCGGCTTCATGAATTAGGGCTGGACGGAAAGGTTCAGTTGATCCCCATGGATCTTTTGGAACTCACAAACATCATGCGAACCATCCAGAAAGTTCAGCCGGATGAGATCTATAACCTGGCGGCCCAAAGCTTTGTGGGGGTTTCTTTCGACCAGCTGATTTACACAACCAATGTGAACGCCGTCGGCGTGGCCTACCTTCTGGAATCGGTACGCACTCTTCGACCTGAGGCTCGCATTTATCAGGCTTCGACGTCCGAGATGTTCGGCAAGGCTCGAGAAGTTCCTCAAAACGAAAGAACCCCTTTCCATCCGAGAAGTCCTTACGCCGTGGCCAAGCTTTACGGCCACTGGATCACGGTGAATTACCGGGAAGCCCACGGCATGCATGCTTCTTCGGGGATCCTTTTCAACCATGAATCACCGCTTCGAGGGCGGGAGTTCGTGACCCGAAAGATTACAGCGAGCCTTGCCAAGATCAAGCACAACCAGCAAGAGGTGCTGGAACTGGGGAACCTGGAAGCCAAGCGGGATTGGGGTTACGCAGGTGATTACGTCCAAGGGATGTGGCTCATGCTTCAGCAACGGGAACCGGACGATTACGTGCTGGCCACCGGAGAAAGCCACTCGGTTCGAGAATTCGTGGAAAAGGCTGCGGAATGCCTCGGCTTTCAAATCGAATGGGAAGGCGAGGGCGTTGACACGCGTGGGATAGACAGAAACAGTGGTAAAGTCATTGTGCGTGTGAATCCGGCGTTCTATCGGCCGGCCGAGGTGGATTATCTGCTGGGTGATGCATCCAAAGCAAAGGAACGACTGGGTTGGGAACCCACAGTACACTTTGATGCCCTGGTGGAGATGATGGCTCGAGCCGACAACGACCGCGCAGCCCGAGGTGAACTTCAGTCTTTAAATTTCTAACAGCTCCAGCCGAAGTCCCCAGGAAAGACAGTCACTATGGGTTTGCCGCGTCACGTGATGGTGATTCCCTCGCTTTTGAAGATTTCGTAAACCAGTGACGTTGGCGACAGAGGACATACCCTTACCTGCACGAAAAGGTTGTTTAGGCAGCATCCGGGCTGAACCAAAATTCAAGAATCAAAATTTCACCGAGAGATTCACGAGGCTGGGATGGAGAAAAATTCATACAAGTCGGGGTTTGTGGCGTTGGTGGGGGCGCCCAATGTGGGAAAATCCACGCTTATGAACCAGATCCTCAAGGAAAAGATATCCATTACATGCTCCAAGCCGCAGACCACTCGAAACCGAATCCTGGGGATTTACACCACACCTAGGTCGCAAATGGTGTTTGTGGACACTCCGGGGATTCATCGGGCCCGCGATACCTTTAACAAGATTCTGGTGGAAACGGCTCTGGGGGTCTTGAGTGACGTGGATGCTGTCGCCTTCATCGTGGATGTGACCGCCAAGGGCATGGATCTGGACCGGTTCGTGCTGCAATGCATGGAAAAACTGGCCACGCCGGTCATTCTTGTGCTGAACAAGGTGGATCTTGTCAAAGACAAGGCCATGCTTTTGCCTTTGATGCAGCGCTACACGGAAATGAGGTCTTTTGAAGCCGTGGTTCCCCTCTCCGCCCTGACAGGGGACGGTGTTTCGGAACTTCTGGACGAACTGGAAAAGCTGCTTCCTGAAGGACCTCGGTACTATCCGGAAGATATGGTCACGGATCAGCCCGAGAGATTTCTGGTGGCGGAGATCATTCGAGAGAAGGTGTTTCATTTGACGGAAGAGGAAATCCCTTATGCGACCGCGGTCACGGTGGATGTGTTCAAAGAGGAGCCGGAAAAGCCTTTGATTCGCATTGAGGCGACCATCCATGTGGAGCGGGATTCGCAGAAGGGGATCATTATTGGCAAGGGCGGGGCGCGCTTGAAAGAAATCGGCCGGCAGGCTCGGGAGGATGTGGAGCGGTTGCTGGGATGCAAGGTGTATCTGGGGTTGTATGTGCGGGTGCAGAAAAACTGGCGGCGGGATCGTCGTGTGTTGGGGGAGTTTGGGTATCGACTGCCTCGGGGCGGGTGAGAGTGTGCATGAGGGAGGGAGCAGGGAGAGAGGGTGTGGAAGGGTGGAGTGGTTTGGGTGTGGAGAAAGGGGTTGGGTTGCGGATTGGCCTGGGTGATGGTAGGAGGGGGTGGGTGTGAGACAATGGCACCGCAGAGACGCAGAGGGCGCGGAGGCAAGGGCGCACTGCCGTGCGCCCCGGACTGTGGACTCTGGCGCTGAGACGCCGCCACAGCCCACGGGCCCGCGCCTTCGGCGCCGATCAGTTTTGCTTTTTCGGCCCTTGTAGAAAAGGGGTAGAGGTTCCTGTCGCTTGAAAGCCATCCCACGCAGGTGAAGTTCATGAGCCAGGGTCTCTTCATAAATGGATTCCAAAAGGCCGGGTCCTAAGTGCCGATGCCCTTCAATGGTCGCTCCGATCCCCTTGGATGTCTGTTCGTTCAGATCCATGGTGTGTTCTAGGCTATGGGCTGCGGCGCCGCGGCGCCGCGGCGCAAATACCCGGCCGCCCGAAACCTCTGTGTTCTCTGTGCCTCTGCGGTTTTTAAGAAAGCACCGCGAAGACGCGGAGGGTGCGGAGGCAAGGGCGCACTGCCGCGCCCCTGCGTGGGCTATGGCGCTGAGACGCCGCCACAGCCCACGGACCCGCGCCATCGGCGCCGATCAGTTTTGCTTTTTCGGCCCTTGTAGAAAAGGGGCAGAGGTTCCTGTCGCTTGAAAGCCATCCCACGCAGGTAAAGTTCATGGGCCAGGCACTCTTCATAGATGGATTCCAAAAGGCCGGGCCCTAAGTGCCGATGCCCTTCAATGGCCGCTCCGATCCCCTTGGATGGGAGTTCGTTCAGATCCATGGTATGTTCTGGCTATGGGCTACGGCGCCGCGGCGCAAGAACCCGGCCGCCCGAAACCTCTGCGTTCTCTGCGTTTTTGTGGTGAAACAGCACGCCTCATCGGGAAGGGGTTTCACTCAAAGTGGCGGAACCTTACCGACGTTGCAGCAAACGGTCCACGGGAAGATAGACGGCGCCCATGCGGCGCGCGATTTCATACGAGCAGCCTCCGGCCATGGGATCCAGTTCCGTGTCCACAAAAATGGCTTGAATCCCCAGCCTTTTAATTTCCCGCGCATAATGAAAGGTTTCATCCACAGGATCGGCCCCGAAGGCGCTCATGTTCGGACGGCCGTCGGAAAAGAGAAGCATCACGGGCACGGTTTCCGGATTTTTTCGTTTTTCTTGAAGAAGCAACCGAAGCCCGAGGTGAAGTCCCAGAGCAAGAGGCGTACGGCCTCCTACGGGCAAGGTATCCACAGCCGTAGCGGCATCTCGAATATTGTGGGTAAGCGGCAGCAAGACTTCGGCCGTGGTGTGCCGAAACGTGACGATGCCCAGTTTATCGCGACGCAGGTAAAGATCCTGCAACAATGCGTCAATAACCCCTTTGGTGATGGACATGCGGTCATTGCTTCGCATGCTCGCGCTGGAATCCACCACCATCACCAGGGAAAGGCCTGTTTTTCGAGATCTTTTGCGAAGCCGAATATCGTGGGGGGCCAAAACAGGCCGGCCATTGGCCGTAGGATTTCCGTTGCGACGGCCGGCTTGATACGGAGCGGCGGCCCTCAAAGTGCCGAGAAGCGAGAGATCGACGGTGTGTTCCCCCGCTATGGGCCATCTCGACCCGTGGACGGTTCCTGAATGTTTCGCCAAGGGAAGCAGAAACCGTCTTCCCGGATGGGTGCCCGGCTGAAGGCGATGCCAAGGCATGTGAGCCAGAAGGGTGCGACTGGTCGGGCATAGATGGGTGACACATTCCACGGGAGACATGGAATGCTTGGCTTTGGGGGAGGCCTTAGGGACATTGTGGTGCACAGGAACCCAAGGCTGCGGTTCTCCGGCTCCCGTGCCGGCTTCCGATTTCAGGAGCTCCTTCAGTTTTTCCTCATCCAGTTCGGCTTTTTCCAAAGGCGTTTTTTTCACGCGATGCGGCAGAGCCAGACGGGCCGCCAGATGAAGATCGTCCTCGGTCACACTGGTTCGACCTTCCAAAGCCGAGTGCGCTCGTGCCGCCTTGATCATGGCGATGTCGGCTCGATGCCCATCGGTTCCCATGGCCACAGCGATTCGAGAAGCCAATTGCAGAAGATCCTCGGTGAGGGTGACGGTGTGGAGTCGTTGTCGAGCCGACTGAATCTTTTGAGCCAGAGCCTGATCCTGTTCAGCCCACCGAGACCGAAAACCTTCCGGATCCGCTTCAAACGCCAGCCGACGTTTGATGATTTCCACGCGTTCTTCCAAGGATTCAATGCTTCGTATGGTCACCGAAAGCCCGAATCGATCCAAAAGCTGAGGCCGAAGGTCCCCTTCTTCCGGGTTCATGGTGCCCACCAGAATGAACCGGCTGGCATGACTGAAACTGATTCCTTCCCTTTCCACCACATTGCGACCTGAAGCGGCCGCATCCAGGAAAAGATCCACGATCTGATCGTTCAACAGGTTGACCTCGTCCACATAAAGAATCCCGCGGTGAGCTTCGGCTAGAAGACCGGGTTCAAAGGCTTTGACGCCCGTTTTCAGGGCCTTTTCGATGTCGATGGTTCCTAAAAGTCGGTCTTCCGTTGTCCCGATAGGCAGATTGACCAGACGCACAGGTCTTTCCACGACGGGAAGGTTTTGCCCGGAAGCAACCTTTTCACGGCACCAAGGGCACAAGTTTTCGACGATTTCAGGGTCACAGCGAAACGGGCAGTTTTCCACGACGCGAATGGTGGGCAAGAGATCCGCCAGAGCCCGCACCCCCGTGGATTTAGCCGTCCCTCGTTCCCCTTTGATGAGCACACCCCCCAGGGACGGATCCACCACGTTAAGAAGCAGGGCCTTTTTCATAAGGTCCTGCCCTACGAGAGCCGAAAAAGGAAAGGTCCGTTCCGTTGCCATGGCATCCACTTTTTGAATTCTTGAAAAGAATCCTCGTCTGCGAGTCGACGATGGGACACGTGCCGAAGACGCGGGCCCAAGGCCCGCTCTTGCGGCTAAACCATGGCGTGCTCCCACCGTATGACACACGCCTCAAAGTCGGTTTCAGGCATGGGCCCTTGTTGGCTCCCTCTAATGATCTTTGCGTTCACACAGTTCTACGAGAACGCCGTAAGTGGACTTGGGATGCAAAAAGGCGATACGGGCCCCTCCAGCACCCTTTCTCGGCGTTTGATCAATCAACTGAACCCCCTGGGCTTTCAGTTCTTCCAGGGCCGCCTCGATGTTGTCCACTCGAAACGCGATATGGTGCACGCCTTCACCTTTTTTTTCAATGAATTTGGCTACAGGCCCGTCCGGAGCCGTGGATTCCAGAAGTTCCACTTCCGTGTCTCCAACGGGGAAAAAGGCCGTGGTGACCTTTTGTTCTTCCACGGTTTCCCGGCCGTGATCGGGCAGGCCCAGAAGCTGGTGGTAGAGTTTTTGGGCTTCGTCGATGGATTTGACGGCTATGCCGATGTGGTCCACTTTGAGTACTTTCATGGGAGTCCTCCTTTGATGTGGGTGCATTGGGGTTGGTTTGTTCGTTTGCTTGGGTTTTGGGTTGTCGATGATTGTTTTTAAGAAGGCACCGCAGAGACGCGGAGGGCGCGGAGGCAGGGGCGCCCTGCCGTGCGCCCCTGCGTGGGCTGTGGCGCTGAGACGCCGCCACAGCCCACGGGCCGGCGCCTTCGGCGCCGATCAGTTTTGCTTTTTCGGCCCTTGGAGAAAAGGGGTAAAGGTTCCTGTCGCTTGAAAGCCATCCCACGTAGGTGAAGTTCATAGACCAGGCACTCTTCGTAGACGGATTCCAAAAGGCCTGGCCCTAGGTGCCGATGCACTTCAATGGCCGCTCCGATCCCCTTGGATGTGAGTTCGTTCAGATCCATGGTGCGTTCTAGGCTATGGGCTGCGGCGCCGCGGCGCAAGAACCCGGCCGCCCGAAACTTCTGTGTTCTCTGTGCCTCTGCGGTGCAATCACTCCTTCAACCATCGCGAAACCACTTCGCGCATGATCCGATAAGGGCTGCGCCTCTTGGACGCGATTTCTTCCACCAGGCTGTCCAGTTGACCGTCACTGCTTAGGCGACGCAGAAGGCGTCGGTAAAGTTCTCCGTGAATCATCTGAAGGGTTTGTTCCCGAGCGCGTCGAAGACGCTTTTCCACAAGGGTTCCGGAGGATTCCAGAAAACGCCGATGTTCTTCGATGGCCTGCACCAGCGTGTCCACACCTTGGTCTTCCACGGCCACCGTTTTCACGACCGGCGGTTTCCACAGGCGTTCCTTGATATGGGCATCCTGTTCCACGCGGGATGTGACCTCCGCGTAGAGTTGGTTGGTTCCGGGCCGATCCGCCTTATTGATCACAAAAATGTCGGCGATTTCCATCACCCCGGCCTTCATGCTTTGGATAGTGTCCCCAAGTCCGGGTACCAGCACAAGGCAGGTGGTGTCGGCCAATCGAATGATGTCCACTTCGTCTTGGCCGACTCCGACGGTTTCGATAAGGATCACATCCTTCCCGGAAGCATCCAGAACCTTAGCCACTTCCCCCGTCGCCTTGGCAAGCCCTCCCAGGTATCCTCGTGAGGCCATGCTGCGAATGAACACACCAGGATCCGTGGACAGACGGCTCATCCGCACACGATCCCCCAGAACCGCTCCGCCCGTAAAAGGACTGCTGGGATCCACGGCGATAATACCCACCGTGAGATCTTTTTTTCGCAAGGCGAAGGCGAGTTTGTCCGTCAGGGTACTCTTGCCGGCTCCTGGAGATCCCGTAATCCCCACCGTGTAGGCTCGACCCGTGTGCGGGTAGAGTTGTTCCATGACATCCAAGGCGCGCTCATCCTCGTCTTCCAGCCAACTGATCAGCCGCGCCACAGCCCTCGGGGAACCTTCCAGAATCTGTTGAGCGTAATCCTGCATGCATCCTCCGCTAATCGCGGCGGCGAACATTTTGTTTGATAAATTCCACAATCTTGGCCGTGGGGGTTCCCGGACCGAAGATTTCGGCCACTCCCGCCTTTTTCAGTTCCGGCACATCTTCCGACGGGATAATGCCGCCGCCGACCACCAGAACATCGTCGAGACCTTTTTCCTTGAGAAGCTGGACCACTCGAGGGAAGAAATACATGTGCACGCCTGAAAGGCTGGAAAGTCCTACCACGTCGGCGTCTTCCTGCAAAGCGGTTTCCACGATCATTTCCGGAGTTTGCCGAAGCCCCGTGTACACCACTTCCATACCGGCTTCCGCAAAAATGCGGGCCAAGAGCTTAGCGCCGCGATCATGGCCGTCCAGGCCGGGTTTAGCCACGATGATCTTGATCTTGCGTTCCTGTGCCATGGCTGTGACTCCTTCTCTGCGCTCTCTGCACCTCTGCGGTGAAATTTTCCCTACACGAATTCCTTCGGCCGGTATTCCCCGAAGATTTCCCGCCATACATCGCAGATTTCGCCGATGGTGGCTCGGGCTTTCACAGCTTCAATCACGGCCGGCATAACATTTTCATCCGACTGGGACACTTCACGCAGCTTGTCCAGAGCCGCTTTCCATTTAGCCTGGTCTCTTTCGGCGCGTAACTTTTGAAGCTTGGCCGCTTCAATTTCCCCGACTTTCATGTCCACCTTGAGCAGGTTTGTGGGTTCAGGTTCTTCCATGGTGTATTTATTGATTCCCACATAAACCCTCTCTCCTGACTCGATTTCCTTCTGAAATCGGTAGGCGCTGTCTTGAATTTCCTTCTGGATATAGCCTTGTTCGATGGCGGCAAGGGTCCCGCCCATGGCATCGATCTTTTTGATGTATTCTTCGATTTCCGCTTCGATTTTATCCGTCATGGCTTCTACGAAGTAAGATCCGGCCAAAGGATCGATGGTATCCGTAGCGCCGCTTTCTTCGGCCACGATCTGCTGGGTGCGCAGGGCGACCGTCACCGCTTCCTGTGTGGGCAGACACAGGGCTTCATCATAGGAATTGGTGTGCAGGGACTGGCATCCTCCCAGGGCCGCCGCATAAGCCTGCAAGGCCACGCGAACGATATTGTTCAGAGGCTGCTGAGCCGTCAGGGTGACTCCGCCCGTCTGCACATGGTAACGCATCATCATGGACCGTGGGTCTTTGGCTCCGAAGCGTTCCTTCATGATACGAGCCCACACTCGCCGACCTGCTCGGAACTTGGCCACTTCTTCCAAAACGTTGGTGAACGCGTTGAAGAAGAAGCTTAGGCGCGGGGCGAAACTGTCCACGGCAAGTCCTCGATCCACACAAGCCTGCACATAAGCGATACCGTCGGCGATGGTAAAAGCCATTTCCTGCGCCGCTGTGGATCCCGCTTCGCGAATGTGGTAGCCGCTGATGGAAATGGTGTTCCATTTGGGAACGTTTTTGAAGCAGTAATCGATAAGATCCACCGTGAGGCGCATGCTGGGTTTGGGCGGAAAGATGTACTGGCCGCGGCAGATAATTTCTTTGAGGATATCGTTCTGGACCGTCCCGCCCACCTTGTCAAAAGGAACCCCCTGTTCTTCGGCGATGGCCAGATACATGGCCAGAAGCACCGTAGCCGGAGCGTTGATGGTCATAGATGTCGTGACCTTATCGAGCGGGATACCGTCGAAAAGGATTTTCATATCGTCCAGGGAATCGATGGCGACACCCACTTTACCCACTTCCCCCATGGACAGAGGATGATCGCTGTCATAGCCGGCCTGGGTGGGAAGATCGAACGCGACGCTTAAGCCCGTCTGACCTTGTTCCAAAAGGTAGCGATACCGAGCGTTGCTTTCTCGAGCGTTTCCGAACCCGGCATACTGGCGCATGGTCCAGAAGCGGCCTCGATACATCGTGGGCTGGACCCCTCGGGTAAAAGGGTACTGGCCCGGATAGCCCAAATCCCGCTCATAGTCCATGCCCGACACATCCAAAGGCGTATAGAGCCTTTCTACGGGTGTTCCCGAAATGCTGGTAAAAACCTGTTTGCGTTCGGGTGCCTTGGGCAGGGTTTTGGCCAAAGTGGTTTTTTCCCAGTTGTCTTTTCCTGCCCGAATACGTTCCAGTGCCTTGTCGTCAAACATGATGACCCTCCTCAATCGCTTTCCGCGTTGGCCCAAAAACGCTCGAGGCTTGCTGGAGCCACCGCTCCTTAAAGCCTTCAAGCGTCGAAAAAATTTTGTCGTGCACAAAGGATTGACAAAAACCGGAAACACTGGCAGGGACAATAGACATCGGCAAGCCCGCTCGACGAGGCATTTCGTTGAAGCATGCGATGTGCTGGCGGATTCGGCCTCGGGCCGATGCGGGTCTTGAGCCCGTCACGGTTCCTGTCCCGTTTGATACGTCCGAATGGGAATCGACCGATGGATAAGCCGCGTGAATTTTCACAAGGACCAATGACTTATACCTTGAGGGGTAAAGGGATGCAAGAGGGATGGTGAACAGGGCACATGTGTTTTTCCTGAAGCGACACCTGGAAAGGTAAAGGACAAGACTATGGTGACATTGCAAGGAATGATCGACGATTTGAAAAAGAAGCTGGATCCTGCCAAGGTCGGTATGTATGCCTGCCATAACGGCGTGGTGCGTGGCACCAGCCGGGATGGAGCTCCCGCGGTGGCTCTGGACATCGATTGCGATTGGGAAGCCTGGACCCGAGTGCTTTCCGAGGTTCGGTCTCGGCCGGGAATTGCCGCCGTGGAAGCCTACCTGTACACGGGACGACGCCAGGTGGGTGATGATGTGTTGTTGATCGTGGTGGCCGGCGATATTCGAGAAAATGTCTTCCCCGTCCTGGAAGAGACGCTCAACAGGCTGAAAAAGGAAGCCGTCAAGAAGCGCGAGTGGCTGGCGTAGAAGTTTGGAGAGAATCTAAGCAGGCGACGGTTTTCCAAGGGACCGGAGGACCTGCCGGTGAAACCAAGGACTCCTACTTCATTGGCTGTCAAACCGCCAATCTTGACGCTCTCAGAGCCTGCCCGAGAACCCACTTGTCCCTGGGAGCTCGGGCGTCCGGCCAGAAAATAAGCCGGCCGAACGCCTTGTGCTTCAAGAGCGCAGTTTCGGGTTTACATGGGCGAGGCCCCGCCTCGTCCCTACCTTAAAAGGCATGGGATGCAGCGGTCGTTGTGCGTTCTTGGGCAAGCTCCTAGGCCACCCTGCGCTTAAGTTCAGCAAGATCGTATTCCAGCTTTAAAACCCGAGTCTCAAGCTCATGATATTCCTCCCGGCGCACTGTGACCTCATAGAGCCTTCCGTAGACACCTTCGATCTGGTGTAGGAGCTCTTCCCTAAGTGAAGCAATGCGCTCGTTAGTTTTATCGATGCGTTGTGTGAGGTCCATTCGGACAGCGTCGACGCGTGAGGTGAGTTCTTCTCTAAGGGTGTCAATGCGCTGGTTGGATTCATCAATGCGTTCATTGGTCTTATCAATGCGTTCGTTGGTTTTATCAATGCGATGTGTAAGATCAACCCGGACATCATCGATGCGTTGTGTAAGTTCCGCTCGGACAGCATCGATGCGTTGTGTGAGGTCCATGCGGACACCCTCAATGCGTTGGGTGAGTTCTTCCCGGACAGCATCAATGCGTTGTGTGAGGTCCATGCGGACACCCTCAATGCGTTGGGTGAGTTCTTCCCGGACAGCATCAATGCGTTGTGTGAGGTCTACCCGGACAGCGTCGATACGCTCCGTGAGCTCTTCCCGGAGGGCGTCAATGCGCTCGTTGGTTTTATCAATGCGCTCGTTGGTTTTATCAATACGCTCGTTGGTCTTATCAATGCGATGTATAAGCTCTTCCCGAATAGCATCGATGCGTCGGCTTTGATCCACCAGATGTGCATTGAGATCATCGAGGCGCCTGTGAACTGCGGCCAAATGTGTTTTCACCTCGGACTGCTCCTGCCGGATGTGGTCCAGTTCAGGAACAATCAATTCTTGCAAAGCCGCGCGAATGGCTTCTTTGATCTCCATAAGTTTCACCTTCCGTAGAGCGAATGGAGGCCAAGCTGAAATGCGCCGATTTATTTCCCTTTCCTCTTCTTTTTGTCACTACCTTTATCCTAAAGCCGATACCTTTGAAGGGTCAAGCAGCCTCTTTTTCCTCAACCCTCTTTGGGTGCATGGCTTTCATGAGGTGGTGAAATCTGTGGCCTTGACGACCTGGACGGGCTCACGAGGGAGTTTCACAACAGGCTGAAAAAGAAAGGGGCACGGCCCACGCCGTGCCCCTCCACGCCAGTCCCACAACCTTTACAGGTTGATCTTTTGCACCAAAGATTTCACGGCGTCCACGGACTTCTGAAAGGCCTCCTTTTCTTCCGGAAGCAGCTTGATTTCGATGACCTGTTCCACACCGTCGGCACCCAGTTTGACCGGAACCCCCACAAAATACCCACCGACGCCGTATTCCTTATCACAGTAAGCTGCACACGGCATGATGCGTTTCTTATCCTTGAGGATGGATTCGGCCATGCTCACCGCCGAGGCCGACGGGGCAAAAAACGCACTACCCGTTTTCAGTAAATTGACGATTTCCGCCCCACCGTTTCGTGTGCGTTCCACCAGAGCTTGAATCTTTTCCGAAGGCAAAAGGTCGGGAAGGGGAATACCTGCCACGGTGGAGTACCTGGGCAGCGGCACCATGGTGTCACCATGACCGCCAAGCACGAAGGCCGTGACATCTTCCACGGAAACATTCAGTTCCATGGCGATAAAGGCTCGAAAACGGGCGGCATCCAACACACCGGCCATGCCCATGACACGGTTGGTGGGAAACCCGCTCACCTTGTGAGCTACATACACCATGGCGTCCAGAGGATTCGAGACGACGATCAGGTAGGCATTGGGAGAATATTTGGCCACCTGTTCAGTGACGGCTTTGACGATTTCCGTGTTCTTGAACAACAGATCATCACGGCTCATGCCCGGTTTTCTCGGCAAGCCCGCCGTGATGATGACCACATCCGAATCCGCCGTGTCTTTGTAATCGTTCGTGCCGATAATCTGGGCATCAAAGCCTTCTACCGGTGAAGCCTGCAAGAGATCCAAGGCTTTGCCTTGAGGCATGCCTTCGATGATGTCGATCAGGCACACATCCCCCAATTCCTTGGCCGCAGCCCAGTGAGCCGCAGTCGCTCCCACAAACCCTGCACCGACCACCGTGATTTTTTTCCGCTTGAGACTCATTGTGCCCGCTCCTTTTCAACCGATCACGGCCAGGACATCGCCCTTTTGAACGCTATCGCCGTCCTTGTAGTTGATTTTGAGAACGGTTCCCGCCACAGGAGTGGTGATGGAGTTTTCCATCTTCATGGCTTCCAGAATAAGAACCACGTCCCCTTCCTTGACTGTGTCGCCTTCTTTCTTTTCATAGCGAATAATCATGCCCGGCATGGGAGCTTCAATGTTGGTGCCGCCCTTGACAGGAGCCGCCGCGGGTTTCGGAGCCGGTGCCGGGGCGGCCGGTTGCGGTGTCGGGGCGGGTGCGGGTCGAGGCGGAGGTGGAGGCACCATGGGTTGAGGGCCCATCGGTTGCGGTGCCACAGGCTGCACAGGCGCGGATGGGGCCGCCGGTTGAGCCATGGGCGTAATCTGGGTCACAAGAGGCATTCCGCCCACCTGTTCCACTTCCACTTGGAAGTATTCCCCATCCACGAACACGTTGAAGGTGCACACTCCGGGACCTTTCGGTGGAGCTTCCTTCTGAGGCTTTTCCACCAACAGGCCTGCCTTCGCCTTTTTCATAAGCTCCTCCTCCGCTTTGACCTGTTCCAATGTTTTGGGCTTGACCTCGTCCGGGATGGGTTCCAGGCCGTATTTCCAGCGCAGAAACCTCTTGCCCGTCGTGGGGTACAGGGCGTAGATGAGCACATCGTCAATGTCTTTGGCCAAGCCTTCCACATCCTTCTTGGCCTTTTCCAGTTCAGGCTCCAACACATCCGCGGGACGCACCGTGATGGGTGTTTCCCCGCGTGGATAGCCTTTAAGAGCTTTCTTTTGCACTTCGGGATCGATGGGCACCGGGGTTTTGCCGTAGAGGCCGTAACAGAGGTCTTTCACCTGAGCCGTGATCATCTTGTAACGTTCATCCTTGGTGTCGAACAGCACGTTGTTAACCGTCTGAATTCCCACAATCTGGCTCGTCGGTGTCACCAAGGGTACCTGGCCCAATTCACGCCTTACAATGGGCAACTGCCTAAACACGTCGTCCAGTTTGTCCAGAGCATCCATTTCCCGCAGTTGGTTCACCAGGTTGGACAACATGCCGCCCGGAGTTTGATGCAGCAACACATTGATGTCGATGATGGACATGCGATCATCCAGCAGATGCCGATACTTGGGAGAAATCTTTTCCATGTATTCGCTGCACTTGGCCAGAAGCTTGAGATCCATGCCCGTGTCGCGGTTGGTGCCTTTCAGGGCCACGACCAAAGGTTCCACGGCCGGATGCGAGGTGCGGTAGGCCCACGGGGACAAACAGGTGTCCACGATGTCCACGCCCGCTTCGATGGCCTTCAGCAGGGACATATCCGCCATGCCCGACGTGAAATGGCTATGGAGATGAATGGGAACTTTCACGTTTTCCTTGAGGGTCTTGATGAGAATGTACGCGTCATAAGGAGCGATGAGGCCGGCCATGTCCTTGATACAAATGGTGTCGGCGCCCATGTCTTCCAATTGCTTCGCCTTGGAAACATAGTATTCCAGGTTGTACACTTCACCGCCCATACGGGATTCGGTGAGCGAATAACAGATGGCGCCCTGAAAATGTTTGCCGTGCTTTTTGATGACCTTGACGGCCGTGTCGAAGTTACGAAAATCGTTCAGAGCATCAAAGACTCGAAAAATATCCATGCCGTTTTCACAGGCTCTTTCCACAAAGGCTTCCGCCACATCGTCGGGATAATTGCGGTAGCCCACCAGGTTCTGGCCGCGCAGCAACATGGAAAAAGGCGTGTTTTTAATATACTTTTTCAGAGTGCGAATGCGTTCCCAAGGGTCTTCACCCAAAAAACGGTGCATGGTGTCAAAAGTGGCTCCACCCCACACTTCCATGGAATAGAAGCCCACTTTATCCATATCTTCGGCGATGGGAAGAAAATCTTCCGTACGGCCTCGAGTGGCGAACAGAGACTGGTGTCCGTCTCGAAAGGTCAGATCCTGTATCTTTACGGGGTTCGTCACGGGAATGGGTTCATCCACGAGTCCGGCTGTCAACACGCCATGCTGTTCCGCCATTGTGTGTCTCCTTTTGATGTGGGAAGGGATCGAGAGAGGACAGCCATTATCGAGCGAGGCGCATCTGCCACAGACGCCTCATTTCCATCATGGATTGGCGACCCGAAAGCACCCAAGCACTGAACGGCGCGGCGGGTTTTGCAGGTTCCGGTGCGCGCATTGCCGGGGCTTGCGCGGCGGTCTGCGCCGCTTGGGCCTGCATATAAAACGCGACAGCCGCCGTGATGGCGGCAACGATTTTAGGCTCCACCTTCATGAGCACTCCTTCGTCGCGGCTTAGGCCGCTGTGACGGCCGGTTCCTTGTATGCAAGCCGGCGGTTCGCCGATGGCCACGCCACTGCGCCGGCTCCCTACAAATGCTGTTCCTTACAGCCCCAATTCCGAGGCCATGCCCGCCATGGCCTTAAGGCTCAAGGCAATGAAGTCATCCAGGGGCACATCAATCTTTTCGCATAACCGAATGTGATCCCGATTGACGGATCTGGCAAAATCCTTGCTCTTCATCCGTTTCTTGACGGACTTCACTTCCACGGCGGCGATCTTCTTTTCAGGATGCACCAGAGCCGCAGCCACCAGAAGCCCCGTGATGGTTTCCGCACAGGTGAGAGCGTAATCCAGGCGGGTGATTCTCTCGAGACCCAAGGCTTCGGCATTGTGACGCACGATCGCGTCCTTGACGGCCTGAGAAAGATCCGTGCCGTCCAACAGTTCCAATGTTTTCTTGCCGTGTTCGGCAGGGGTGTCTTTGGTGAGTTCGTAGTCCAGATCGTGCAAAAGTCCGGCAATGGCCCAGGATTCTTCGTCTTCTTGAAATCGCCGGGCCATTTCCCGCATGATCGCCTGGGTTGCCAGACAATGCTTCTTGAGGGTGTCTGTATGGATGTGTTTGTCGAGGATTTCTAGGGCATCTTCGTAGGTCATGAGTTTGTTCGAGACCCTCCCCGAGTTAGGCTGCCCGGCGTGTTTTTTTCTTGAGGTTGCTGATACGGCGACGGAATGCGTCCGCCAACTTGGTGTTTCCCGCTTCCTTGGCTTCGTCGCGTTTTCGACGCAGTTCTCGAATCTTGACCTTTAAGGCTCGCACATCCACCGCCTTCTGTTTGGTGCTTTCATCCGCAATGCCCTTGGCTTGCTTGATGGCGGCGATGAGTTCCGCCTTGTTCATGGCGTGAACCCCTACGATGCCTTCCAGCTTAAGGGCCAACTCACGCAATTCCTTGGCGGTCATTTTGTCTAAAGGTTTTTCCTTGACCTGCTTTTCCTTCTTCTTACCCATTGTCCGACTCCTTCTTCGCTTTCGCCGTCGTCACACCCACATCCGAAAGAAAAGGCCTAATGAGATCAATCGGCACCGGAAAGATGGTGGTGGAATTGTTTTCCGAGGCAATCTCCCTTAAGGTCTGCAAATACCGAAGCTGCATGGCCATGGGATTTTCCTGGATGATCTGCGCTGCTTCGCGGAGTCGATCGGCGGCCTGGAATTCTCCTTCCGCATGGATCACCTTGGCTCGCCTTTCCCGTTCCGCTTCCGCCTGACGCGCCATGGCCCGCTGCATTTCCTGCGGTAAATCGATATGTTTCAGTTCCACAACCGTGATCTTGATACCCCAGGGGTCCGTGTGGCGATCCAAAATGTCCTGAAGATGCGCGTTGATCTTTTCCCGTTCCGCCAACAATTCGTCCAGTTCCGCCTGCCCGCAGACACTGCGCAGCGTGGTTTGGGCAAGCTGACTTGTGGCGTAAAGATAATTTTCCACGCTGATCACAGCTTTCACCGGATCCACCACGCGAAAGTAAATGACCGCATTGACTTTGACGGACACATTATCCCGCGTAATCACATCCTGTGGAGGCACATCCGCCGCCACGAGACGTAAACTTACCTTTTGCATTCGATCAATGAGGGGAATTAGAATAATGAGGCCCGGACCTTTAGCCGCTATCACACGCCCCAAACGAAACACCACACCCCGTTCGTACTCATTGAGCACGCGAATGGCGTTGGCCAGAAACAACACCACCAGGACGACAACCGTCGCCAGGCCGTAAAGGGACATAAAAACCTCCGATATTTCAAGGAAAATCAAATCCATTTCTGAGGCAACGCCCCCTATTTATCATTGATTCTGGTGACGTGCAACTTCAAATTCCGAACGGAAACCACACGCACGCGGGCTCCTTCCGGAACAGGCTGATCGCTTTCGGCGTTCCAGAGTTCCCCTTCCACGAAAACCTTTCCTTCTGGATTCAAGGCCTGGGTCACCGTGCCTTCAGCCCCGATGAGGGCTTCGACACCTACCTGAGGCCGTCGCATTTGGGCTCGAAAAGCCAAGGCGGCCACGGCGGCGAAGAAGGCCGACACCGTGAGCACCGTCGGTATAAAAACGGACATGGCCACTCGAAACGGTTGTCCCGGCACGTGAAAGAGCATGAGGGATCCCAAGATCAGGGATAGGGTTCCGGCTAGGCTGAGCATGCCGTAACTGGCTACTTTGATTTCCAGGATGAAAAAGATCACAGCCAGAACAATCAAAATGAAGCCTGCATAATTAACGGGTATGGTCTGCATGGCGTAGAAAGCCAGCACCAGACTGATGGCTCCAATGACACCGGGAAGAATCACACCGGGTTGGGACAGTTCGAAGTACAGGCCGGCCAGACCGATCATGAGCAAAATGTAAGCGATGTTGGGGTTACTGATGGCTCGAAGCACCTTGTGGCGCCATCCGGGTTCGATGGGCACGATCTCTTTGCCGTGCGTATGCAATGTGCGTTGGTATCCTTTGCGCTGCACCTGCCAGCCGTCCAGTTGCTTGACAAGATCCGGAATATCCTGAGCCACCAGATCGATGACATTTTTAGCAAAAGCTTCTTCCGCCGTAGCGGATACACTCTTTCGCACGGCTTCTTCAAGCCACTGCGCGTTTCGACCCCGTTCTTCAGCGATACTTTTCACGAAAGCCACCAGGTCGTTGACGACCTTTTCATTCATGGTTTCCGGAACATCCCCTCCCGTGGCCGTGACCGGATGCGCCGCGCCGATGTTGGTTCCCGGAGCCATGGCCGCCACATCCGCCGCCGCCGTGATAAAGACACCCGCCGACGCAGCCTGAGCCCCTCTCGGCGACACATAGACCACCACAGGAATCTTGGCGTTCATCATGGCTTTGACGATCCCTCGCATGGCGCTGACCAAACCGCCGGGGGTGTCCAGTTCCACGATAAGGCACTCGGCGCTTGCCTCTTCAGCCGTCTCAATGGCATGTTCAATGAAATCTTGAAGCCCTGGGTTAATGGTATCGTGCACGTGAATGATGTAGATGGGACGTTTGTCTTCGGCGGCCTGTGCGGAACATGGGACGAACCGCATGGTCCAGAGCAGCAACGCTAGGCACACCATGCCGAGGGGTGCGAGCCATCCGATGCGGTGCCTTTTCATGAAGCGGGAAAACTTGGGCATGGAAGCCCTCCTGTGCATCGATATCATGGGTTTCCCTAGGTTCTTTCTGTTTGAAGCAGTTCCATCACACCTTGAAGATCCTTCCAGGTGTCCGCTTTTTTCGATGCGTTACGCAAAAGATAAGCGGGGTGATAAGTGGCGATGAGCGGAATCCCTCGCCACAGGTGAATCTTACGCCGAAGATTTGAAATGAAGGCCGTGCTTCCCAGCAGTGTCTGACTGGCACATGCTCCCAAGGTACAAATAACCTGAGGTCGAATGGCTTCCAACTGCCGAATGAGAAAAGGAACACACTGGCGGATTTCTTCGGCCAAAGGGACACGGTTTCCCGGAGGACGGCACTTGACCACGTTACAGATGTAGACCTCTTGACGACGCAACCCCATGGCATGAATCATCTTGTTCAGCAACTGTCCTGCCTGACCGACGAAAGGTCTTCCCTGTTGATCCTCATCGGCTCCGGGACCTTCTCCGACAAAAACCAATCGTGCCGCCGCATCGCCTTCTCCGAAAACGATATGGGTGCGCCCTCGATGCAAAGGGCACCGGCGGCAATCCCCAAGGTCCGAGCGAATTTCTTCCAAAAGACGCCTTTTGGCTTCACGTTCCGCTTCGGGCAACGCCTCGTCGCTTGGCCGGGGACTTAGGCCCTTGTGTGAAAACGTTTGATTCCCTGGGAGCGCAAGTGTCCCGCCCGCATCATGCCCAGGCCGGAGGCTCGAGCTCCCAGGAAAACCGCCGCCTTTCATCGTTGTCAGACAGGGTCCTTGCAAAGCCGTAGGTTTCTCTTGACGGTCTTCCACGGTTTTTTCTTGGTCCTGCAGGATGGTGGTGTTTTCCTGTTGTGGCGCCGTGGAAGGAGTGGTAACGGGCAAAAGGACTTCACGCAACCCCCAGAGCCTCAGGCTGGAAAGTGTCGCTTGAAGGCTTCGTCGTTCCTGGTCGTGATCCAATGGTTTCTCCTTTTGCGACGTTGCGGATGCATCTGGAAACATATCAGGACACGTCCTTTAAAGTATAGACGTGTTTTCACCTCTTTGAAGGGGCGGGATTCATGGGCGTGCGTCGGTTTCGAACACGCCGGAATATTCTCTTGCGGTAAAAATGGTCCGGATAGCATGAAGAACTTGGGTTCTCCGCTAGCCATGGTGCCCAGGGGCGGACACGTCGGTCCGCCCCTCCAGATTCTTGGTGAAGGGCGCGGTGCATGATGTGCCCCTTTGGGGCTTTGCGGGGTGCGAGGCGGCCCCGTGGCTGCATGACGACAGGGTGTAGGGATTCTGGGCGGACACGTTGGTCCGCCCCAACAGATTGTTGGTCGATGTGTGCGGGGTGTTTTACGACAGCCACAGGGTTTCGATGCGGTCCAGAATGCGCCGTGCGGTTTCTTCCTTGGACAAACAGGGCAGCTCTTCCACTCCCCCGGTACGATCCAGGATTTTGACCACGTTGGTGTCGGTTCGAAAGCCTGCGCCGGGTTGTGTCAGATCATTGGCCACGATAAGGTCCAGGTTCTTTCTCTGAAGTTTTTCCGTGGCGTTTCGAATCAGCTGTTCCGTTTCGGCCGCGAACCCCACGAGGATTTGACCGGCTTTTTTTTCTTTGCCAAGGCTTGCCAAAATATCCGGGTTGCGCACCAGTCGAATCACCAAGTCCTTCTCATCTTTCTTGATCTTTTGTAGGGCGGTTTCTTCCGGTCTGTAGTCGCTGACGGCGGCGGCCATGATGACCAGATGAGCGTCCTGAGCCAAGGCTCGTACAGCCCCATCCATTTCTCGAGCCGTGGTGATTCGATGCGTGGGGACCCCGGGGGGATCGGGCAGGGAGGTGGGTCCGGTGACCAGGTCCACATGGGCGCCGCGTCGGGCTGCTTCCAAGGCCAGAGCAAAGCCCATTTTGCCTGAGGATGGATTGGTGATGAAGCGTACCGGATCAAAAGGTTCCCAGGTGGGTCCGGCAGTGACAAGAACCCTCTTGCCTTTGAGGGTCTGGGGGGTGAGAGCCCGGCATGTAGTTTCCAAAATGATGGAAAGATCCGCCAAACGTCCTGGACCTTCCTCACCGCAGGCCAAAGCCCCGGATTCCGGCTCCACAACCCAGACACCACGGCGCCGCAAGACGGCTAGGTTGTCTTGGGTGGCCGGATGAGTGTACATCTTGTGATTCATGGCGGGGCAGACGATCACGGGGGCTTCCGTGGCCAAGAGCACGGTGGTGAGGTAATCATCTGCGATGCCGCAGGCCATCTTAGCCAAGATATTGGCTGTGGCGGGGGCTAGAAGCACCACGTCTGCGGAGCGCGCTGCATGAATATGGCCGATTTCGGATTCCATGCCCAGGTCAAAGAGGTCTGTGAGAACCGGCCGACCTGAAAGCACCTGCAGGGTCAAAGGCGTGATAAACTGTTGCGCCGCCCGAGTCATGACCACTTGAACGGCGGCCCCCTCTTTGACCAGAAGGCGTCCCAGCTCCGCAGCCTTGTAGGCCGCGATGCCGCCCGTGACCCCAAGCAGAACGGTTTTGCCTCGAATTCTTTCCATGGAATTCATTGAATATTCTTACTTTTGATGGTGGAAGTTTCAGCCGGGGACGCATCGCTTGTGGGTTTCATGGTTCCGGATCGATGCTCTGCCATCGTGGGCACCACATAGACTTCCACGTAGGTGTTGTAGGTGCTTTCACGGATATTGATGATGCAAAACCGGTCCGGTTTTTCAAAAAGCAACACGGACTTTCGGTATCGAACATCGCCGCGGTGCTTCCAGTTTTCTCGAGCCATGGCTACCATGAAGAAATTGACGACAGAACCGGGTTCCACACGGCCCTTCAGGGTGAGCATGCCTCCTTTGACACCGCCCCCTTGAAAGACGGTGGATTCTTTGGTGACCAGCGAGAGTTCACTGGGAATAGGAATATCTGGAAAGTCGTAATAGCTGGGTGTGACCGTCGGTGCCGAGGCCGTAGTGGCAGGCGTGGATCCAGGCGTGGGAGACGAAGATGTCTGAGTGTTGAACCAAGCACAGCCACCCAGAGAAAGAACCAGAACGACGAGTCCCAGGAGTCCCGAAATTTTTCGAGCTTTTCGCTGCATGAACCGCCTCCTTTGATGGATCAGAAGAAAGGATTAAACCGTTTTTCTTGACCCACGGTCGTTTCCGGTCCGTGGCCCGGCAACACCCGTGTGGAATCGTCCAGAGGAAAGATCTTGCTTTTGACGGACTGAATGAGTTCCGTATAAGAGCCCCCGGGAAAATCGGTACGCCCTATGGACCCAGCAAACAGGGTGTCCCCCACGAAGAGAATCTTCGCTTCCGGCAGGTGAAAAGCGACATGCCCAGGCGTGTGCCCAGGGGTTTCCAGGACCCTGAGTTGAAGTTTTCCGAAACACAGCTCTTCACCTTCTTCAAGCCATTCATCCACTTTGCCTCGAGGCGAGCGAGCCGATGCTGTAAAGATAGCCCCCAAACCCACCTTATGGTCCATAAGCAAAGGTTCATCTTTGGGATGCAAAAAGATAAGGCCGCCCAGCTTTTCCTTCAGGGTCCAAGCGTCCAGCACATGATCGAAATGGCCGTGAGTGTTTAAAACGGCCGCCAGATTTAATCCAAGCTGCTCCAGACGCCCGATGATTCTCGGCGCGTCGCCTCCGGGGTCGATTACCACAGCTTGCCGGGTTTCTTCATCAGCGAGCAAGTAGCAGTTAGTTTGCAGCATTCCCACAACAAGTCGTTCCAGGATCATGAAGGCTCCTCTCCAGGTATCGGGCTGGCGGCGGAAACCAGCGATCCGGGGTTTTCAACCGGCGAAATGACCTTTCATGGCGGCTTTTAGCGTTCCAACACAATGAGTTCTTCCAAAGGTCGACGATGGGACTTTTGTTGTCGATGGGCCGGATGGCCCAAAGCGATCACCGCCATGAGCTCCAGACGGTCCGGAAGACCCAGTCTTTCTCGAACAGCTTCTTTATTCTTGAGAATTTCTCCGATCCAGACGGCTCCAAGCCCGTACGCATGAGCCGCCAACAAAAAATTCTGAATAGCCGCTCCTACGGCCTGACAGTCCTTCACATAGTCGTAGGATCCTTCCTTATCGAGAAAAACGGGCACAAGCACCGCCGCCGCCTTCAGGGTCGCACTGTAACGAGTCAGCCCGGCGAGCTTTTCTTTCCATGCCGGATCCCAGATGAGAGCGAAACGCCACGGTTGATTGTTCAAGCCTGAAGGAGCCCAGGATGCGGCTCGCAATAATTCCAGCACCGTTTTTCGATCCACCGGAGCGTCACTGAAGTGGCGCACACTGCGCCTTTCGTAAATGGCCGTTAAAACATCGGGAAAAGAAGTATTTGTGTCCATGAAAACTCCTCGATGCCTTTGATGCCTTGAATCATGCCGACTTAATGGCTTGCGTTTTCCATAACGAGGCATCAATATATTCGCACTGTACGGGAAGGGTCAAGGAAAGCTCAGAGCATTCTTCATGGATTTGTAGCCCGGCGTTCTATGGCTCGGCAGTAAGGAGGAACGGTGGCGTTTTCCGTAACATGGGAACAGGACGGAACGGGTCGGATTGTTTTGGACGGAATCTTGGATCGAGATACGGTGCCGGAAGTGCGTCGCCGCCTTTTTCGAGCCGTTTTAAGTAAGCGTCCCAGGCGTCTTTTCTTGAATCTTTCTACCGTCGAACGCATGGATACAGCCGGGTTGGCGCTTCTTGTGGAATTAAGAAATGCAGCCACACGGCAGGGAGGAGCATTTTACTTGGAAGAGGTCCCTGAAAGTGTTCAAAGGCTCATCGGCTTGGCTCGATTGGAAAACCTTCTGGCGTCACCGAACCAAGGACCTTCAGGACAATAAGGATGGCACAGGGCGACACAGGTCTTACCGATTCCATCATTCAAGTTCGAAACCTCAGCAGCAGCTATGGCGGCCGCAGCGTGCTTCATGAGGTCAGTTTCAGTATTCCCAAGGGCAAAGTGACGGTCATTATGGGAGTGAGCGGCTGTGGCAAAAGCACGCTCCTGCGCCACCTTATCGGCCTTAAACCTTCTTCTCCTGAATCTCTTTTCGTGGATGGCGCCGATGCAGGCCTTTTCACCCCCGCTCAGTGGAACGCATACCGAAAGCGCATCGGGGTCCTGTTTCAAGGGGGTGCCTTGTTCAGTTCCCTGTCGGTCCGGGACAATTTGGCGGTGCCTCTGCGCGTGCACACACGGCTTGCCGAAAGCACCATTCGCATCATTACGGACATAAAACTGCACCAGGTAGGGCTCACGGAGTTCGGCGAGTTTATGCCGTCCCAATTGAGTGGAGGTATGCGCAAGCGTGCCGGGTTGGCTCGAGCCATGGTTATGGACCCGGAGATTCTTTTCGTGGATGAACCCTCGTCGGGTTTGGATCCCATCACGGCGGCGGGGCTGGATGATCTTCTGGTGGAGCTTAAACATGCCATGGGCATGACCCTGGTGGTGGTCACCCATGAATTGGAAAGCGCCTTTCGCATTGCCGACCAGATCGTGGTGATGGATGCCGGAAAAGTCTTGGTGGCTGGAACTCCCGAGGCGGTTCGGTCCAGTGAGGATATTCGAGTGCGCCAGTTTTTGGAACGACGTCCCGATGCAAGGGCCGTGGATCAGGAACGCTATGAGAAGAGACTGGCGACCATGGGCGCCAAAAAGAGGGCATAGGAGTCGAACGTGTCCCAGGTGATTTATTTTCTTGATCAATTAGGCCGATGGGGTTTGAATCATGCTCAAAAGACAGGCCGTGCCGGTCTTTTTCTCTTTGACGCGCTGCGAGGTGTTTTTCGTCCCCCCCAGAAATTTCATAGCATCGTCCGTCATGTGTATTTCATCGGAACCAAATCCTTTTTCGTGATCGGGTTTACCGCGGCCTTTACGGGAATGGTTCTGGGACTGCAGGGCTATTACACTCTGTCCAAATTCGGTTCCGAAGGACTTTTGGGAGCAGCCGTGGCCTTGAGCCTCATTCGGGAATTGGGTCCGGTTCTTTCCGCTCTGATGGTGACCGGACGGGCTGGATCGGCCATTTGCGCCGAAATTGGTATCATGCGTATTGAGGAGCAGATCGACGCTCTGGAGTGCATGGCCATTGATCCTCATGCCTATTTGGTGTCTCCGCGTTTTGTCGCTTCACTCATAGCGCTGCCTTTGCTGACCGCGTTCTTTGATGTCGTGGGTATTATCGGCGGTTACTTGGTGGGGGTTTCCCTTTTGGGGGTGAATCCCGGAGCCTACCTGGATGGGATGCAAAAGTCTGTGGAATGGGTGGATGTGTCCATGGGCATCGTTAAATCCTTTCTTTTTGCGGTGCTTTTCATATGGGTTTGCACCTATAAGGGATTTTACGCCGGCGTGGATGAGGGACGTTTCGGCCCCGAAGATGTGAGCCGGGCCACGACAGACGCGGTGGTCATTTCTTCTGTAGCCATTTTGGTGAGTGATTACGTCGCTACATCTTTGCTGCTTTAGCCATCTCAAAAAGGGCATGAGGAGCGGCCGGCGGGAAAGATCGAGACTTTTTGTGCAGAGGTGAACACCAAGGTAAAAATCGTCAAGAGATGCGCTGAATAGACTTGGGAGAAGTGCTGATGAATCGCCAATCGTGGACCGTGGAGACAGGCGTAGGGCTCTTTATTCTTATCGGTTTGGTCTGTGTCGCCTATTTATCGTTTAACCTGGGAGATGTGCGTCTTTGGGGAGGGGGGGACTACACCGTCTATGCGCGCTTTTCCAATGTCTCAGGCCTGAAAAAGAAGGCTGCTGTAACCATGGCCGGTGTGGAAATCGGTCGTGTGGAAGATATTAAGCTTCAAGACGGGGCCGCCGTGGTGACGCTGCGCATTCAAAGGGATGTGCAATTGGAAGAGGACGTCATTGCCAGCATCAAAACCATGGGCATTATCGGGGATAAGTACATTGCTGTTTCCGCAGGGGCCTCCGACGAAGTCATTCACCCCTACGGGTGGATTCGAGAAACACAACCGCCTTTAGATGTGGAGGAGTTGGTGGGCAAATTCGTTTTCGGCACCATGGATAAAAAGTGATTCAGAGAAAAAAGCCGGCACGCAGCGCCGGCTTTTTTCTTTGTAGGAAACGGATAAATACAGCGTTGTTACTTCTTCATGTGTTTCATGAAAATCGATTCGCACTTGTTGGCCATCTTTTCTGCGCGATCGGCGGCCGCTTCGGCGCGACGAGCGGCGTTTTCACAGGCCTGAACATTGCCGACTTGCGCCTTTTCCAAGGCATCCAGTCTTTGCATCATCTGGTCCTGTTGCGCCTGAAGCTGCTTGACGGCGCTTTGGCTGGCGCAGCCACCAAGAACCGATGTGCACAATGCGAGAACAAAGACAACCGCTAGGACCCTTTTCATGACTCTTTCCTCCTGTTAAGTATGTTGGAACACCCAAAACCAACTCCTCGCACTCTCCAGCGCTGAATTCTAGAAGGCGTTTCTGCCGAAATCAAGGGGATTTTTGCTGCTGCGTAAGTCTTCCACCAAAATGGTGAAAATCGGAGGTTCCAGTGTACTCACGTCCGTAGGGACTCCGTTTTGAAGACGCACGGCCAAAGCGAATCGCCTCCGATCCACTTTGGAAGCCCATGGGGAGCGATCCAATTTTTCCATGGCATAGCGTTGGTAGTCGGGGATTTTTTTATAAACATCCGGATGGGCTTCCACGTAAACACGACCGTTTTTGATTCCAAGTTTTACAGGTTCATAAATAATTTCTAAACGAGTGCCCACGGCCACCTGAGGGTAGAGAATACGGATGTGCTCCGGATAGCACCGAATACAGCCGTGACTCACGAGCCGTCCCACGCCCCAGGGCATATGAGTTCCATGAATGCCGTAAGGGCCTATGGACAATTTCATCATGTATTCTCCAAGGGGATTTTCCGGTCCGGGCGGCATCACTTTCATTCCGTATTTGGCTTGCAAGGATTCCGGTATATACCACGCAGGGTTGGGTCTCTTTTCCGCAATATAGCCTTCCTTGATGGGTGTTTCCCATCCTTCATCGCCGATACCGATGGGATAGGTCTGGACGGTTTTGGAGCTTTTGTCAAAGAAGTAGAGTCGCAGTTCGGGAATGTTGATGACCAAGGCTTCCAGCCGAGTGGGAGGAAGCACCCAGAGAGTGGGAATCATGAGTCTCGTTTGTTTTGGTGGAAGCCAAGGATCCATGAGGGGATAGAGCAGAGCCATTTCATTGTAGCCCAAGCCGTGGGCTCGAGCGATGTCCAAAAGGGATTCCCCTTGTTTGACCAAATGAAGGCGTGGTTTCCCTACGACAGTTTCCGATTCAAAATTGTAAGGGTACTTGATCACTTGAGCCGTATACTTGGTTCCGTCTGCAAAGGTCACCACCGGAAAGACCTGAGTCAGAAGAAAGATGCCGACCGTGAGCATCCACAGCCTTTGAAATTGTTTCAGGAATCCCAGGTGTTTTAAGGAATTCATGGCGTCTCAACATCCTCTTTGGCATCGGAAGTTTGAAACCCTGCGGACATATCGATCCGCTCCCATAAACGAACTTACGGAAATCTGCAAGGAAAAGACGTGTCTTTCCCTCCTTTTAGAAAAAAAAGAACATCGTTTCGACGAATGGATTTTTTATCCAATAACGTCCATAAAATAGGCACACGTGCGTTTTCATGCCAGGTGGTTTGAAGGATTCTCCTTTCCGTGACGATCCAGTGAAGGGGGGCATCGTTGGATTTCATGGGTATGGTTTCCAGAACACGGGTGTCGGGGGCGACTCCCACCACAACCGTGCCGGCATGAAGCCATTCCAGAGCACCCAAACATGCCACCTGTAAATCCATCAGTCCCGATCCGTCTCCGAGGCGGCCACCGTCATGGGACGCCGCAAGACAGGGCATGACCACAACATCCAATCGGACTTTTTCTCCTAGGCGATAACGAACGTTGCGAGCCCATGGATTGGGCGATCGAAAGGAAGCGGCGGCGCCTCTTTGAGGGCGAGGAATCTTTTGGGGATTCACAAGATAAAAGCCCTGATGCATTTTGGGAGAGGAAAAGATCAGGTTTTTTCCGTCCAAAAGGATATTCAAGGCGGTCTGTCGAAAGAAAGCCGTAGGCGGTACGAGAATGCAGGAAGCCTTTTGATAGACCGTCCATCGGCGCAGTCTTTCGGCGATCTTGCCTGAACTGGAGTCCAAAAAGGTGTTGAAAATCGACGTTTCCGTCTCGGACTGCAAACGTGCTCGAAGAGCGTTCTTCAAAGCCGAGATCTCTTGATCGTCCACGGGCATTCAGTCTCCTTTCGGCAAAACTTGCGCTTTTTTCGAGGATTATCTATAGAGGAAACAACCTTCTTGAGACAACTTACGAGAAAAGGAGCATCCCCTATGGCATGGAAAGATTATCGCCCTGAAAACGTCAAGAAACGATTCCCTCACTCCATCGTGCCTCTAGTGAACGGCAAGGCATTGCTTCGAGCCGCCAAAAAACACAAGGGCATGATCATGGCCACCAACATTCGCTGTCGTCTGCCGGTGGAAGGCATCATTCGGGCTTCCATGGCGACTCAGGCACCGGTCATGTACGAAATCGCCAAATCGGAACTGACCTACACCGAATTCACTCCCGCTTCCTTTGTGGACTTCATCGTCAAGGAAAATGAAAGACTGGGCAATACCCAGGTACCCTTTGCCGTTCACGGGGACCATATCACCGTGAAGAAAATGGAAGACAAGGATTCCGTTCGCGACCTTATCGCCGCCGAGATGGAAGCGGGTTACACGTCTTTTGCCATTGATGCTTCCCATATGGAAAACGAAAAGAACCTGGAGGCCACCACTGAATTGGCTCGGCCAATCATCGAGGCGGGCTTGAGTCTGGAAGTGGAATTGGGAGAAATCGGCGCCAAAAGCGGCAGTGCCGAAGGATTTACACGTCCCGATGAGGCCGAGTGGTTCATCAGCAATTTGGTGAAAAACGGAGTCCATCCGGATCTTTTGGCCATCAATAACGGTTCTATTCACGGCACCTATTTCGGAACGGCTCAGGAAGGCATTCAGCTGGATCTTACCCTGGAGATCTGGAACGCCATTCAACCCTGGGACGTGGATATCGCTCAACATGGCATCACAGGCACATCGCTGGAAAAGATCACTTCCTTTATCAACTACGGTATCCGTAAAGGCAATGTGGGAACACTCTGGCAAAACGTATCCTTTGGTTTTGCCATGAATCAGAACGGGAACGCCATCACCACGCCGGAAAAAGGCTACGTGAAACGCCCGTATCGGGGCATTCCTGATGAGCTTTGGCAGGAAATGTGGGCTTGGGCTGTGGAGACGGGAAATGTCGGCGGAAACATCAAGAACGCCAACAAGGTGTTCGCGGCCAAGCTCAACGCCATTCCTGCCGAGTACAAGGAACGCATCACAGCGCATGCCTACGAAGAAGCCGTACGCCTTTTCGAAGCCACCCATTCCATAGGGTTGGCCGACGCCGTGTGGAAAGAACTGGCATGAGTACGTAAAGTCGTGAAGTCGTGAAATCGCGGTACCTTTTCCCCCACTCACAAATCACAATTTACGACTTCACGATTTACCAATCACCATTGACGATTTACGGTTCACGATTTCACGAGATCGTCAAAGTGGTAGCCGAAAAGTTCGATGTCCTTTTGGAAGTGTCGAGCGACTAGCTCGGCTGTTTCGTCCGTGTAATAAGCCCTGTAATCTCGTCGGTCTGCAGCTCTTCGTTTATGAGGTAGACGAGGGGTTTGAATGCCGATTCTTTGACAGGCTTCATGAAAATCTTGCTCGAAGCGTTCGTAGCGTCCCACAAAATCCACGATAAGACTTCCGTCCAGATCCACGAGATAATCCGACTGACGTTCAATGGACACGTCAAAATGGAAAACATAAGGCCGATCCGGGTCCAATTTGTACTTAAGAAAGTCCTCGAAAGTGCTGAATCCTTGCATCAAGTGGGGGCGTTCCCGTCGAATATGGTGAAAGGAGCTGACCTGCAAGTCCCAAGGATTTCGAACGAAGGCGAACTTAAAAAGGCTGTCGAAAAATTCACGGGGAAGCATTTCCTTGGCGGCGATGGCCTTGGCGTGTCGTGGCAGTTTGCAGGCCAATCGATGCCCGAACAGAGCGCTTAACCGGCTGCAAAGGGAAAGGGGAATTCGGTAAGGGTCCCGCCATTTATAGCCCCGCAAGGCCACGCGAATGCTGGTACCTCCCGTTTTGGGAATGTGCACGAAGAGAAACTTGTATTTCGGCGAAAGCAACAAGGGTGAACTTCTCCTTTTTTTATCGCTGAGAAATTATCGGTCATTCCCCAAAAGAACTTTCAAGTACATGCGGGCGCTGTTTTCCACTGTATAAGGCGCTACGGCCCGCCGCAGACGCTCTTTATCAGGTGGGTGGTCCAACATGTCAAGAATGGCCGCAGCCATGGCATCGGGATTTCCCATGGGAACCAAGGGGGCTATGGTTCCGCCCTGAAGGATTTCTCGTGGGCCGCTGGGGCAATCGGTCGCCACCACCGGTGCGCCCAAAGCCATGGCTTCCGTCAGAGCATTGGGAGACCCTTCCCATAGGGACGAGAGCACAAAGACGGACGCCTTTCTGAGATATGGATAGGGATTCGTCACAAACCCCGCCAGGAAAACATCTTGGGCGATACCAAGTTCGTGCGCCAATGTTTCAAGTTTTCGCCGATGGGATCCTTCTCCAAGCAGGATGAGCCGGCACGGTCTGGAAGATCGAACCCTTTGAAAGGCTCGCAGTAATGTGGGGAAATCTTTTTGAGTGGTCAGCCTGCCCATACCGACCAATACCGGAGTCGAGGGGTCGTCGAACCAGGAATGACTGAGCGGTTCGTTTGCTTGAAGGCCAAGGCGTGGTGTGATCACCGGGTTAGGAATAACGACAAGGGAATTTAGAGGACGCCCCAAAATGTTCAAAAGGTCTTGCGCCACACCTTGGGAAACGGCCACCACAGCATCCGCTTTGGGATAAAGGAGCCGGATGGGGAAAGCCCAGGCCGCTTTGTGAAGCCGCGATTTATGTTCGATGGCAGCGGAAATGGTTGTTCCGAGACGCAAAACGATTCGAGTGGACGTTTTGGCAAGGGCTCGAGCCATTACGGCGACTTGGTTGGCTCGGTCCTTGGCGGCAAGAAGCGCGATCGGACGGGTTTTTCTTAAGTAAAGAGCCAGTTGTGGAAGGCTTTGAAATGTATGACGCACGCCCAAGGATCGCAGCGGAACCGTTAGGTGTTTATTTTGAAGAAACAAGCTTCGCTTTTTGACGGCCACAATTTCAACCGAGCCATAGAGGTGCTGGAGTCCTTCCGCAAGATGCAGCATCATGCGTTCCACACCGCCTTGACCGGAAAAGTTTAGAAAAAGTGTCACGGGCCTTCGAGAAACCAAGGTGTCTTCCTTCATGAGTCAGTCCGAGGAACGTCTTCGTTCCCCAAGACTTGCAAGTAAGCGTTTGTGGCTTCTGAAACACGGTAGCGAGACACGGCGGCCTTGAGAGCTTCGCTGTCAGGGGGATGGTCCATCAGGAAGGTGATGGCTTCGGCCAGCTTTTCCCAGGATTTCACAGGAACCAAGGGGCCGAGCCTTCCCTGATCCAGAATTTCTCGAGGACCGCTGGGACAGTCTGTAGAAGCTACGGGAATTCCTAAAGCCATGGCTTCCATGAGCACGACGGGAAGACCTTCACAAGTGGAAGAAAGGACAAAAACACGGGATCTGGCCATGTAAGCGTAAGGATTCTTCACAAATCCAGGAAAAGCGACGCGATCGGCAACGCCCAGAGCTTTCGCTAATTTTTCCAGAGGTTCCCGCTTTTTGCCTTTACCCAGAATCACCAAGCGATAAGGGTTCTGAGCGGGCAGCGCGGCGAAGGCTCGAATGAGGGTCGCAAAGTCTTTTCGTTCGCAAAGCTCCCCAGCTCCCAGAATGACCGAATAGGCCTCTGAAGCAAACCACGGATGATGCACAGGTTCTCTTCCCAGGGTTTCAAGATCTTTCGTGACCACGGGAGAAGGCAGAACGCGAACCAGTCCGGGGGGCAAGGACGCGATCGAACACAAATCTTTCGCAGCCCCTTGAGAAGGCACCACCACCGCATGAGCCTTGCCGTACAAATGCCGAATGCTCCAGTATTGCAAAAAACGATGACCGAAGCCGCGTCCTTCGAGATTCTTGGAGACCGTGGTTCCTATGCGCACCACCAGGCGCCCTTTGAATCCGGCCATGGACGCAGCAAGCAGGGCTGTTCGGTTCACTCGATCCTTATCGCACAAGAGCGCGTCCGGACGTTCGGTCCGCAAGTAATGCGCCAACCTCAAAAGACTCGATTGCACATGTCGGGTTCCCAAAGGAACAAGTCGAACGTTTTCGGGCACCTTCTCCAGAAAAGGCCCATGCCCCTGGACCTGAAGAAGATCCACGGCGATGGGTCTTGTGCCCAGCTCAACGATAAAGTTTTTCATGATTCGGTCCACACCGCTGTGACCCGATGTGGCTAGGAAAAGGGCAAGCCGCCATGGGGCATGAGTGATCTTCACGGGTTGGGCTCCTGGTATCGAGGTGAGCGGCTAGGTGCATCAGGCATTCGGTTTGTTTCCGTGGAAAGGAATCCGAAGGCTCTGAGATGTTCACGAGTGCTGGCAGTGAGCGTGTAGTTGGTGACGGCTTCTTTGAGAAAGGAAGGGTCAGGACGCTTTTCCAGAATCTCCAGCATAGCTCGAGCCATGGCCTGAGGATCTCGGACCGGCACGAGGCGGCCGTAGCGACCGTCCTGCAAAATTTCTCGTGGACCACTCGGGCAATCCGTGGAGACTACAGGTGTTCCCATGGCCAAAGCTTCCGTCAGCACATTGGGGGAACCTTCCCACAAGGATGACAAAACAAAAAGGTCGGCATGGGCGAGATAGCCATAAGGATTTTCCACAAAGCCGGGAAAATCCGTCCACGAAGCAATGTTCAGGGATCGGCTTAGAGCTTCAAGCTTTTTTTTGAGGTGGCCCTGACCCAGAATGATAAGCCGAGCTGGCTTTGTGTGGACCATGATGGCAAAGGCTTGGAGAAGTGTGGGAAAATCCTTGGCTTTACGAAGACCTCCCATACCGACCACGATGGGAACTTGGCGTGGGGACACGTAAAAAGGATGAAGCGGGACTGAGGGAGGGGTCGAAAGCATTTCCGGAGTGACCACAGGATTGGGCACCACATGAATCTTTTCAATAGGAACCCTGAAAAGGCGCATCACATCCTGGGCGACGCCTCGAGAGACGGCAAGGATCCCGTCCGCCTGAGGAAAAAGACGGCGAAGACGCCGCAACCGCCACCAGCTTGTCAGTTTCCAGCGGTTTTCGTAGCGAGCCGAAAAGGTTGTCCCGACCCGAAAGAAGACTCGAGTGTCCGTCTTCGCCATGCGTACCGCCGCAAGTGCTTCCTCATCGCTTCTTTTTCCGGAAAGAAGGACATCGGGTCGAGCTTCAGACACGTGGTGGGCAAGGAACTCCGTAAGATTTCTTGAAGACTTTTCGTTGACAATGATCAGACGCACACGGGAAGGAAGTTTATCCAGATAGGGAGCCTCTCCTGAACGTGTCATGAAGTCCACTGTACAGCCGTGTTCGGACAGTCCTCGAGCCAGATGCACGAGCATCTTGTCATTGCCACCGTCTCCGGCCGAAAAGGTCACCAGCGTCATGTGAGGCGGTTTTGTTATGGACTTTGGGCTCATGGACTGGATTCCTTGATGTCTCGAGGTAAGTGCGGAAAAAGAGGGGTTGCCGCGATGATGCCTGCAAGATAGTTCCAGAAGAAACGCCAATCCGGATGTAGGCTTCGAAAATCAAAAATAGCCCAAAGGAAGAGATAGATCAGGGAAGCCAGGGAGAAGAGCCACATGGAGGTGTTCAGCGCCCCTTCTTTCCAGGAACGATGGGCACCCCAGAACAGGGCCCCATACATCCAGAGCCACAACAGACCTCCAACCGCCCCGAAATGATAAAGAATTTCCAATTGCGTGCTGTGCAGGTGATCCCACCATTGCATTTGCCCTTTCCAGTTGGGGGCTTGCAGGGTCTTTCGGCCGCTTTCCTGAATGAATCGCTTGGATGTGGCCGGACCTAAGCCCCACAAAGGGTTTTGGGAAATGCCTTCCAGTGCGAACCGGTAAAGATGGGCTCGGTAACCCGTTGAATCATGTGCCGGCTGCGTGAAATCAAAGGATTTTAGTTGAAACAGGGTGTGGCTTTCCTCTTTCCACCTTTTTTCAAAAAGGTGCCAATTAAACATCGCAATGATCCCAAGGAGGACCCAAAAGACAAGAAGAGCCCTTTTAAGGGGTCGCAGAAAATTTTGAGATGGGACCCTTGTCTTGGACAGAAACAAAATCCCTGTGACAATAAAAGCCGTCACCCCAAAACCTAAAAAGACACCTCGTGATTGTGTGAAAAAAAGCGATTGTCCGAGAAGGACGAGAAGTCCGGCCCAGAGCAAGATCCAGAGACCTTTGTAACGACGAGCCTGAAAGAAAGACGGTGCAAAGCACACCAAGGCCCACAAGAATGACCCTGCGTAAAGGCCAAAGGCTACGATACGCAAGTGAAAACCGGTGCGCATGCCTTGATAGGCGCCTTGCAAAGTATCCAGATCCAACACGCGCAGCATGCCCACCACAAGCCCTGCCAGGCCGACTCCAAGCAGCCGGCGGCATACCTTTTCATCCCCCTGGCACCACCAAGCCACCACCGGAAAGAGCATAAGCCTGGCCCATCCCCAAAATCCTTCCCAATGATAACCGGCCCACTCCGGTCTCTGGAACAGTGCTGCGAGGGTTCTCCAGATGAGGTAACCGAAAAGCGCTGCCCACGGACGAAACAACCATCGAGCGTGATGAAAGCCGTTGGAAGGAGCTTTTAAAAGATAAAGGCCCACGAGGGTCCACAGCGCCACCGTAGCCACGGTGGTGCTCAGCAAGGCGGTGAAAGCAAATAGATAGAGGGCTCCAGCGGCCGCTTTGTCCAACATTTCAGTATGTCTTAGAGATGGAAGTCTCACGAGTGTCATCCGTTTTTTAAACGCGTCATCAGCGCTTCACCCACCGTTTGGGACCTCTTGCAAGCCGGTGGAGTATGTTGGGAATCGCTTTATAACCGATTTTAAGCTCAGGGGGCCGCAGCCTTTCATTAAGGATACTTTCGGAAAAATGTTCCTTCCAGCGTTCGGGATGTTTCGAGCCTACACCAAAGATGTAGACAGAGCTCATCCGATCATCGTTCCATGACACATAAAGCATCGCAAGCCCGTTTTCATGGTAAAGCCGCTTCAGGGACAGAGGAGTAAACCGCCAATAGTCCCCGTATTCGGTATGGTAGGGCTGCAGGAAGGGAACACACACGATGACGATGTCGCGAGACAGCAAACACAGATTTTTGAAAGCCTGCTGGACATGATAAACGTGTTCCAAAGTAGTGTGATTAAACACCACATCAAATCGGCCTATGAGTTCTTGCGGCAGTTCGTTTTCCAAATCTAAAAAGATTTCATTGGGAATATCTTGAAAACCACGGGCTTCGCTTTTCCAGTTGGTCAACCAGTAACTTGCTGCATTGGGAAAATAGTCTCGGTAGTGTCCACCCTCCTTGTCCTCATCTTTCCAGGCACTAACGTTGACGATGTCTCCGTGAAACAGAGACGAGATTTTTTTCAGTTCCTTGTTGGACCAGAGGCGTGGCAGACGAAACCATCGATCGATACCGAAAAGTTTCCTATTCATGAAGTGGCTCCGGATTCTCGAGCAAGAGGGTCTGCTTCAAGATTTGAGCTCGATTTTCCCAACGGTAACGAAAGGCGTCCCTTTTCGCCTGATCGGCCATTTCTTGAGCCCGCTGCGGATGTTCTTGAAGAAACTTAAGGGCGTCCACCCACGCCTTTTCATTGTCAGGGGGCACACAAAGGCCGTTTTCCTGATGGCGTATGATTTCTCGAATGGGTTTGAGGTCGCTGACGATGATAGGCCTTCCGGCCGCCATGGCTTCAAACAGTTTCATAGGGCTGATGGATCCCGCATGGGGAAGATGTTCCTGGTAAGGCATCACCAGAATATCCGCCTGTTCCAGGTAGCGGGGAATCATCTGATGGGGCACAAAAGGAACTATTTGAATGCGATCTGTAAGGGGGCGATCTTCCAGAAGCCCTACCACCGTGACGCGACACGCCCCGTGGAGAGCGAGTTTTTCCAGAATACCGAGTCCGCGATCCCGACTGATGCGTCCCACGTACATGACATGAGGTTCCTTGAGACCGGCCGGATTCCATGGCGCTATGTTTTCAAAAAGAGAAAGATCCGCGCCGCAAGGACAGACGTGAAGGCACATGGCCGACACTCCATATTCCAAAAGACCCTGAGCGGCGGCCTCACTAATGGGAAAGAAACGTCGAATAAGGCCCTTGGCGTGTGCCGCCACGAGTTGACCCAGAACCCCTTGTCGACGTAGGTCGTCTACGTCGTGCACCTCAAAGCTGTGAGGAACACCGTAACGGATCAAGGCTAGACTGAGATCGGCGGATCGTGTGTACACCGCGCAGGAGTGTCGAAGTTTGTCAGCATATTTCCAGAAAAAAGGGGCAAAAGAGACGGGTTTCCACAGAGAACGCAAACCACCGTGGGCATAGACTTCAAGAGAATTGGTGACCCCGAGTTGTGTGAGAATGTCCTGGAGAGAGGCATTTCCTTTCCAGGGCGGTAGGTGCAGTTGCACGTGAACCCCGATACGCACGAGGCCTTCCACGGTTTTCACGGTCTGAATGACGTTGGCTCGAGGCCGGTGCAGGCGAGCTCTGGAAAGATAAACCACTTCAACAGAGGGGTGAAACGGCTTTCGGTCCTCGGACATGCTCATGAAACCTCGAGGATTTCTTCATAGACGGCGAGATTGCCCTGAATCATGATTTCAGGGGAAAAGTGCGCCCTTATGAGGTGTCGTCCCTGAGCACCCATACGGCGAGCTTCGTTAGGAGAATGCAGCATATGAAGAATCGCTGCTTGGAGTTCATGGCCCTTTTCAGGGTTCACAAGAAGCCCGTTAATGCCGTGATGAACCACTTCGGGGACGCCTCCGGCTCTAAAGGCCACGATGGGCACACCGGCAGCGGCTGCTTCCAAAAGGCACACGCCTAAACCTTCCATCAGGGCCGGATGCACCACAAGATCCAGGCACGGAAAGATCCTGTCCATGTCCTTTCGAAACCCTAAAAAATGGACATGCCGGGTCACCTTTTTTTCGATTGCACGTCGACGGAGCGTTTCCAGGAGCGGACCTTGTCCGAAAAAGCAAAAATGCGCATTGGAATAGTGTGCCGTGACGGCAGGAACAACGTCCATGAGCCGAGCATGCCCTTTGCGAGGAATAAGTTGCGCTACGGTGCCGATGAGAAGGCTGTCTTTTGGAAGTCCCAGATCCTGAAGCAGTTTTTCTCGAGGGTATGGGGTGTTAAACCTTTGGGGTTCTATGCAGCTCTTGACGATACGGATTTTTGCCGCCTCGATTCCCTGGTGTTTCAAAATCTCGGCAATAGCCTCAGAAATGGCGATAATGCGTTGGTACGGACGATATTTGATGCGAGCCGGAAGGGGGTTTTCCGGATTATCTACGCGGCGCGTGATGAGAGGCGGTACATGCCGCGCTCGAGCGATCCATCCGCTCCACCAATCGGCCCCTCGTCGGCTGTGAGCGTGCACAAGATGAGGACGCCATCGAGTCACTGCTTGCCACAGGCTCCGAGGAAACCTCGGGTCCATTTCACCGTGCATCTCCACTGGAACCAACCGGGCATACGGGGCCGCGGCCCGGGCTATCGCACTGTTTTTGGGAGCGCATAAAATATTTTCAACGCCTAAAGACGCCAGTCCTCGAAGGAGCAGGAGCACCTGGTAAGCCCCTCCGTAAAGATGACGTCCTGTTTCCACGTGTAACACACGTAACGGCTCTTGGGTCATGGCGAAAGCAGGTTTCCGTGAAAGAGGCTTCATAGGCATAGGAAAAATGCAATGCAAGGCTTTCGCACAGATCTCATCCTTTTGAAGAGTCCAAAACACGATGTGCCGCGGTCAAGACATCGTCTTCACGGATGGCTGCCATGCATGGGAAGGCCTGGCCGCAAGTGGGACGACGGCGGCACGGGGAACATGGCATGCGTTTGTAGAGAACCACGGCGTGATTCGAACCCGTGTGAAGATACGGGCATGTGGCCCCGAAAAGGGCGATTGCGGGGCGGTTCTGAACCATAGCCATGTGGGTGAGACCTGTATCGACGCCGATGGTCAAGGAAGCTCCCGTGACAACAGCAAAGCTTTCCAAAAGGTTGGTTTGGCCACACAGGACATGAACGTGTTCGGAGCTGTGGCTTCGTATGCGCTGCGCCGCATGGCGATCTTGCGAAGCGCCGAGAAGGATCGGTTTTAGAGCGAATTCCTTTTTCAACCTATCAGCCACTCGAGCCCATCGGTCTTCGAGCCAGTGTTTTTGAGGTCTGGTGGTAAAGGGAGCCAGAACAGCGTAGGGGCCATCGATTCCTTCCCTTTGCAGAAGAGCACTCACGCTTTGCATGGTGTTTTCAGCAATGGGAAACGTCCAACCGGGTTGGAGCGGAGCCACGCCAAGGACATCTAAGATGTAGTGGTACTCAGACCCGATCCGTTTGGTGGAAGGACCTTTGTCGATCACATGCGTCATGAGCCCCAGATGGGGTTCCTTGGATCTGAAACCCACACGAAGAGGAGCTCCGGTAAGCCATGCAAGAAAACGGCTTCGAAGGAGTCCCTGAACGTCCAGCACGAGATCCGGCTTTTTGGCGGTGAGGTTTGCTCGGAAAGCTTTGATCTCACGTGCCAGAGCCCCCAAATGTCCTGTTTTGATCAAATGAGTCCATTCTCGTTTCGGCCAACAAATCACCTCGTCCAGATCAGGATGCTGTCTGAGAAGTGGAGCCATGGCCGGTTCTGCCATCCAGTAGAGACGTGCCTGAGGAAAGGTTCTTCGAAGGCGGGGAAGCATGGCAGAAGCCATAATGATATCCCCGATGGCGCTCGGGCGAATCACGACAATACTCTCAGGTTGTCCACAGGAAATTCTCAAGGCAAAAGACCCCGGGATGCCGACAGTTGTTCGTAAAGGGATTCGTAAGCTTCCACAATGGCCTGCTCACTGTAACGTTCTTCAACCACTTTCATGCCCTGAACCCCGATTTTTCGAAGGTCTTCCTGAGGAAAGTCAGCGACCTTTGCCATGAAGGAAGCCCACTGCTCGGGCTTTTCCACATCAACAAGAAAACCGTTTTCGTTGGGTTCAATCAGTTCGAGTGCTCCAGCGGTTCGTGTGGAGAGCACCGGAACACCATAGCTCCACGCTTCCAAAATGACGTTTCCCAGGGGTTCATGACGTGACGGGCATATCAAAAGATCTGCCAGGTTGTAGACAACCGCTGGGTCATTCTGCCAGCCCACAAAGCGAATGAAAGATTGTATGCCCAGCTGTACGGCCGTTTCTTCCAGTTGGTTTCTCATGGGGCCGTCTCCCGCAAGGATCCATACCACCGGGCGATCTTTGCATGGGTTGGGACGTAGAGAGATGGCCTGAAGAAGATCCTGAAAACCTTTCTTGGGAACAAATCGACCCAAGGCCAGAATCACGAAGGCTTCTCGAGGTATTTTCCATTGTTGTCTGTACAGGGACAGTTCGTCTTCGGTCATGGTCCTGGGTGTTTCCACAAAATTGCCTACAAAGAAGACTCTGGTTGCAGGAAGTCCTTCTTTCACGAGGTAGTCACATATTCCTTTCGTATTTCCTACCCAGGCATGCGCATGGCGATAGTAGCCATTGATCTTGTAATAGCCTCCTAACCTGGCTATATGGACCACAGGCAGCCCTTTTGGGATTCTGGTAAGCCGAGTCGCTCGTCCCATGTAGGTTTGCACGATGGGATACCGGCTCTTTTGAATAAGGCGCCTGATTTGCCACATGGAATACACGTCAAGGCCGTTCATCATTCTGAAGCACCTTTGAGGCACAACGTTTTCCAGGGCTTTGTTCACAGGACTTCCCGGCCTGTTGACGGCCAAAACCGGGTGCCCTCGAGAGGCAAGAGCCTTAACGAGCCGTACGTAGAATCTGTCAGCTCCACCGTACTGTCGACTTCCGAGGATATGGATTGACCCGAGGGATCTTCGAACGGAATCTCTTACGTCTATGTCATATGGTTTTTCCATAAAGAACCCTGGACCACACCTTTCAGCCAGGTCGTATGGCTGAGGAAAGGTCGCACATGACAAAAAGTCGCCCGGTGGAAGACCGGGCGAGAAAAACACCGATGGGATGGACCATGAGTCTAGAAAGACGCCTTGTAAAAGTCATGGCTGGATCAGCTTCCAACCTCCATCGACCACCTGAACGATCACCAGCGAGTCGGTGTCTAAACCATTGTGGTCTTCGGGTGTCAAGTTGTAAATACCGCTGATTCCCACGTAGCCTCGCGTCTGCTCGATGGCCGTCCGAAGTGCGGCCCGATCCGTACCGGCTTGTCGCATGGCATTGGCCAGAATCATGATGGCGTCCCAAGCATACCCGCTGTGAGTGTTGATGGGATATTGTTTGTCGTAATGGTAGACGTCCTTGTAAAAGTGAAGGAATTCGCCGATGACCGCCTTTTGAGGATCGGAGTCGGGAAGTTGATCCGCGACCATGAGTTTGGTGGAAGGCATGTAGGTTCCGTCGGCGGAGGATCCGGCCAATTCCACGTACTTGGGATCGGGCTGTCCGTGGCATTGAAAGAGAGGTGTGGTGATCCCCAACTGTTTCACGTTCTTGGCGACACGGGCTCCGGCCGGCCCGATGGTCCAGCAGATGATCACTTGAGCCGGTGTGGCCTTGATTTTCACAAGCTGTGTGGTCATATCCGCATCGTTCACGTCAAAAGCTTCATTGGCCACGACTTCCATCTTGTGGTCCGGGGCCAGCCGAAGGAGCCACTCCAAGCCGTCTTTTCCGAACCCATCCGTTGCCGTGAGCAGAGCCACTTTGGTCCATCCCTTGGCTTTGAGAAACTCATAGACCTTAGTTACGGCGGTGGATGTTCTCTGGGGTGTCTTGAACGTCCAAGTAAAAGGCCCGTATTTACCTCCGGCGATCACCGGGTCTCCCCCGACGGTCATGATCACTGGAATTTCAGCCTTTTCCGTATAAGCTTTGACGGCCATGCCGGTTCCTGTGCGGGTAGGGCCGATAAGCGCAATGACCTGATCCTTTTCCACGAGACGTTTGGCTACTAAAAGAGCTTTGGTAGGATCGCCTTCGGTATCACCGATGATCAGTTCCAAAGGTCGCCCGTTGATGCCTCCTTCCTGGTTGATTTTGTGGACAACCATTTCAGCCACCAGCTTCGTGGGTGTCCCGATGGAAGACGCCGGACCGGATAGGTCGAAAAAGGCGCCGATCTTGATGGAATCCGCGCTCCAGCCGGGATAAACGCCGAAAAGGGCGATAACGCCGACGAGGACCGTTGCCATAGTTGTCTTGAAAATGTTGGGATGCGTCTTCATGGGCTGCCTCCTTTGGGGTTCCAAGTCAAAACATTCAACCTTTCCTGAGCCGGCCTGTTTTGAGGCTGGCTCAGGGGTTTCCAGGCAGGCTCCGTTCAGTCTTCCCGAACACGGTGGTCAAAGACTCGCTTGCTTTTCCGATCCGTTCTTGGAAGCGTTCCGTAATCCACCAGGTCCACGGTGCACCGCACGAGGATCTTTTTTCTGATTTCGGAAGAGATTTTTTCTTTGAGTGCCTCGTCTTCATGGGAAGACGTTCCCATAGCCCGTTCCACTTTAAGAATCATCATGTCCCGGCCGTCTTCTCGATGATACAGATGCACCTGGTATTCGCTGCCGGCTCCGGGGATCTGGGAAAGCACATGGTCGATCTGTCCAGGATAAATGTTGACGGCTCGATAGATGAACATATCGTCCGATCGGCCCAGGAGATGATCGTGGCGAGGTAAAGGATTGCCGCACGGGCAGGGTTCCGGAATCAGGCGGGTCAGGTCACGGGTTCGATAGCGAATCAAAGGAGCGGCTTCCTTGCGCAGCGTCGTTACCACCATTTCTCCAAGCTCACCTGGAGGCACAGGTTCCAATGTTTCCGGATGAAGGAGTTCCAAAATGTAATAATCCGCCCAGTAATGAATGCCTTGATGCGCCATGCATTCCAAGCCGGTGCCCGGGCCGTAGAGTTCTGTCAAGCCTGGAATGTCAAACATGTGCTCCACACCCGTGCTGGCCTGAATACGGCGGCGCATGCTGCGGCTGTGGCGTTCCGCGCCGAAGATGATCTTTTTCAGGGCGATTTGGTTACGAAGACCGCGTCTTTCAATTTCTTCGGCCATAAGCAAGGCCATGGAAGCCGTGGCACAAAAAACCGTGGATTGAAGATCTACAAGCATCTGGCAATGGATTTCCGTGTTGGCCGGCCCTACCGGCACGGCCATGGCTCCGAAACGTTCGCATCCCAGCTGAAAACCGACGCCTGCGGTCCACAGTCCATAACCTACCGCAATCTGGACTCGATCTTGGCGCGTCAAACCGGCCATTTCGAAACACCGAGCGAACATGTCAGCCCAGTCGTCAATGTCTTTTTGGGTGTAGCACAAAACCTTGCGTTTGCCTGTGGTCCCCGAGGAAGCATGAATACGAACGATTTTTTCAAAAGGAACGGATCGAAGCGGAAAAGGGTAGCCAGCCTGAAGATCATCGGCCGTGGTGAAAGGAAGACGTCGCAAATCATCCAAGGATCGAATCTGATCCGGTGTCACCCCTGCAGCGTCCAGCCGTTGCCGATAAAACGATGAATTGTGATAAGCGTGCTGCACCGTCCAGCGAAGCCCTTGAAGTTGTAGTTCTTGAAGATCCTCTCGGCTGGAACGTACCGGCATGAAACTCAAGGTCATGGAACAAACTCCTTTCATGATTCTTCTCTTTCTCTAAAAACCGTCTTGTATGTCAACCCTTCTTGAGGCAGCCTTTCCGCCGGAACATCCACGACGCGCACTCCAAGGCCCAACTCCCGTCGAAGGCGGCTGCGGATTTTTTCAAGGCGTGCGGTTTTGCTTCCATTGGGCAAGGCCTTGAAGGCCACCCACACTTCCAGGCTGTCTCCAAGACCATAGCGGGTCCAGACCATCAACCGAAAATCTTCGATATTCGGGTCTGTTTCTAGAAGAAGCCGTTCCACCCTTTGTGGATTGACAGGAATGCCTCGCACACTCACTCGATGATCCGTGCGCCGAAGCACGGAGGAAATCCTTACGGTGTGCAACCCGCAGGGACACGGAGAAGCGTCTAAAGTGACAACGTCTCCGGTACGGTATCGAATAAGCGGGTAAGCTTCCGCAGACAGAGTGGTGACCACCAGCTCTCCCTCAGCACCTTGTCCTACAGGCACTCCCGTGACAGGATGCACCACTTCCACCAGGAAATGGTCTTCCGCCACATGCAAGCCCCTTTGCATGCGGCATTCTCCTGCTAAGCCAGGTTCCACCATTTCCGAAACACCGTAAAGGTTGTAGACGGGAAGATCAAGTTCTTGTCTAAGGCGCATGCGCAGAGCTTCAGGAATGGCATCCGGACCCAGCACCATAAGTTTCAGGGAAAGATTGTGGTTTTCAAAGCCCTGGAGTCTTTCTTCATCCAAGGTGTCTATGAGATGCAAGGCAAAGGAAGGGGTTGCAGCCAGCACCGTGGATCGAAAATCGCGCATGATCTGCAGCTGTAACTTGGCGGACACTGTGGCCGAAGGCGCCACGGTCGCCCCCAAAGCTTCAGCGGCCTGATTGAAGGTCATGGCCCCTGGAAACAGGCTGTAATTAAAAGCTATTTGCACGATATCCCGGTCGTGGATGCCGAGACCTTGAAAAAGCCGAACCATCAGCGATTGCCAAAGAGCCACATCGCGTCGCGTGAAACCTACCACGATAGGACGACCGTCCCGGCTTGAGGCGATTTTCAAACGCACCACGTCTTTCAAGGGCACGGCAAAAAGGCCGTAAGGGTAGTGGTCCGCCAAATCTTCAGTGGTGGTGAATGGAAGACTTTGAAAGTCCTGGTCGGTTTTCACATCTTCCGGTGCAAGCCCCAGAGCATCCAGGCGATGACGATAAAAATCCACGTGAAAATAGGCACGGTTCAAGGTCATCTGCAATCTTTCCATTTGGACCTGGCGCAGTTTTTCTCTGTCCGGAACCACGTGATCCTTGATGCCTCCGTACCCTGTCAAGATCACCTCTCCCACTTATACTGGTAGTCCCGTCCCAGGTAAGCCCGCTGGACTTCTTCATGTTCCCGAAGCTCTTCGGCCGCACCTTCCAGAATAATCCGTCCCGTTTCCATCACATAGCCACGCTGGCAGAGATCCAGGGCTTGCACGGCGTTTTGTTCCACCAGAAGGATTGTGGTGCCGGCCTCATGGAGTTTTTGCAATGTGGCATAAATTTCATCGACGATCAAAGGGGCAAGCCCCAGGGATGGTTCGTCCAGCATCAAAAGTTTGGGCCTGGCCATAAGAGCGCGAGCCATGGAAAGCATTTGTTGCTCCCCGCCACTCAAGGTGCCGGCCTTTTGAAACCTCCGTTCCCTCAAAATGGGGAAAAGGTCGAACATCTTCGGGACATCTTGCCGAATGGCTTTTGGGCCGTGAATGTAAGCTCCCAGTTCCAGGTTTTCCAGAACCGTGAGGTTAGGAAAAAGTTGTCGAGCTTCCGGAACTTGCACCAAACCTCGACGCACAATGCGCTCGGGGGCTTCTCCATGAATCGGCTTTTCGTTGAAGAACACCTCTCCTTCACTGGGTGGTAGCACACCGCTGATGACTTTCAGCAACGTACTCTTTCCCGCCCCGTTAGCTCCAAGCAGGCACACCATTTCCCCTTCATCCACGTGAAGAGAAACACGCCGAAGCACCGGCAAGGGACCGTAATGGGCGGAAACATGGACCACCTTCAGCATGGAATGGTTTTTCCTTTTCGGCGCTGTCCCAGGTAAGCTTCCACCACTTTGGGGTCTTTTTGGATGTCTCTTGGTGTCCCTTCGGCCAGGATTCGGCCATGGTGGAGCACCACGATTCGGGTGGCATAAGCCATGACAATGTTCATGTCATGTTCCACCAAGACCATGCCCATCCGGGGACGCCGACGAACGGTGATCCAGTCCATAAGAGCTCGGCTTTCGTTGGGGGTGCACCCTCCCACAGGTTCATCCAAGAGCAAAACAGCCGGTTCCATGGCCAAAGCACGAAGAATTTCTAAGAGCTTTTTTTCGTAAAGGGAAAGAATGGATGCCGGTTCATGGGCCTTGGGAGCCAATGGAGTTTCTTTCAGAAGCGCCAAAGCGTCTTGTTCCAGGCTATGTTCTTCGTATCGTTCGTGCCGGGTATGCCCCATGGCTTGCAGGAACCCGGCCCGGCCGAAACGATGTCGCCCTACCATGATGTTTTCCAGAACTGTCAGACGATCAAAGATCTGGACGGCTTGAAAGGTACGCCCCACCCCGGCGGCCGCCACTTCATAGGCCGGCTTTCGACTCACGTCCCCTTCTCGAACCACAACCTTTCCTTCCGAAAAGCGCACCAAACCGGATACAGCGTTTAAAAGCGTCGTTTTTCCGGCTCCGTTGGGACCGATTACGGCGACAATTTCGTTGGAATGCACGGTAAAAGAAACATGAGCCAGAGCCTGAAGCCCCCCGAAGTGGACAGAAAGGTTTTCCACGCGAAGCACCGGATCAGAAGTCTGTTCCACCGCGGGGACACGCGATGGTTTTTCTGGGAGCTCAGAACTTCGGCCTACTCTTTCTGGGAGTATGATGCTCGCGTTCCCGGGGTGGAATGCTTTCTCACACATGTTCGCGCGGAACTTGCCTGGCAATGGAAAAAGGCGATCGTTTTCAGGGGAGTGCAGATCCTGGGGTCGCTTATCCTCGGGGCGAGACGCCTGCGCTCCCAGAAAAAAAGCCCGTTTTAGGTTGGTAGGGGAAAAGCGCTGGCTCGCACCTTTTCTAAAATCGTATTCTATGCAACGGCCTTTGCCATTCTCGAACACGCTCCCACGGCTGTCGCTTTCAGAAGAGCTTGTCCGCCGTTCCCGGCCTGAAGAAGAACCAGCCGCTATCGGTCGGTCCGGTGCTGTTTTTGCAATGTTTTTTAGACGAAACGGAGCTAGGTGAGGACGCCGAGGCTTTCGGCTCGTTTTGCGTTGAAAGACGTTCAAAAGGGCGGGAAGCAGGCCTTGAGGAAAAAAGACAAGGGAAAGGGTCAGTAAAAGACCATAGGCAAGAACCTGAAAATCTTCCATGGCATGAAGCAATTCCCGTAGCCCGGTGAGCAGCACCGTTCCGGCCAATCCTCCCCATAAGCTTCCTGGACCTCCCACCACCACCATGGTGATCACTTGAACAGAATAAAAAATATCAAAGGTGCTCGGACTGATGAATGTCATGTAGTGGGCATAGGCAAAACCTGCCAAGCCCGCCAGCACCGCGCTCAGAGTAAACACCTGAATCTTGTAACGGGGTGTGGGCACAGCAAGGGTTCGAGCTGTCAGTTCCTTGTCGTGAATGGTTTTTAGGGCTCGACCGATACGGGAATCTTCCAGATTCAGCACCCAGGAGAAGCACACGAGAAAAACCGACCAAACAAAGAAAAAGAAACGTCGGTCCGTGTTCACCGCCCAGCGACCCCATTGCATGGCGGGAATGGCGGCCAAACCGGAAGGGCCGCCGGTCCATGGTTCCATTTGGTTAAGGCAGATGCTGACAATCACATTAAAGCCCAGGGTGGCCATGACCAAGTAATGACCTTCGAGCCGAAGGGTGGGGAATGCCAGGGCGAGACCAAAAAGAGCTGTGACCAACAAGGCTACGAGGAGACCTGCCCATAAGGGCCAGCTTAACTGAGTGGTCACAATGGCGCTGCTATAAGCGCCCAGCCCGAAGAAAGCTCCGTGGCCGAGAGAGATCTGTCCGGCGCAGCCTATGAGGAGATTGAGGCCCAGAACCACCAGAGCGTTCAAGGCCATCATGTTGAATAGCACCAGGAAATAATCGTTAGGGACAAGGGAAGCTGTCAGGCCGAGTATGGCGGCCAAGAGGATCAGAGGTTTCCAGGCTTTGGGAAGGAAAGGAATGGTGCGCATAAAAGGCTACAGCCTTCGAACCCGTTCACTGCCGAACAATCCCGTCGGCCGAACGAATAAGACGCCTAGCAAAATGATAAAGGCAAAGGCATCCTTGTAAGCTGAAGACAAAAATCCGGCGCCGAAGGCTTCCAAGAGCCCTAACACGTAGCCCCCAAGCACGACACCCATGGTATTGCCGTATCCTCCCAGAATAGCCGCGGAAAACCCTTTAAGCCCAAGCATGAGGCCTCCACTGTAACTCATGCTGGTGAGAGGGGTGATCAGGATGCCGGCTAGGGCGCCCATGGATCCGGCCATGGCAAAGGCAAGGGCTGTAACTTTGCGAACGGAGATGCCAATCAGAACGGCTCCATACGGATTATCGGCTGCCGCTCGCATGGCCTTGCCGAGAAGGGTGAACCGATAGAAGAGAAAGAGCAAGATCAAAACGAGGATTGAAAGGCCTATAATCCAGAGCACTTGGGGAACAATGGCGGCGGATCCTATAAGGATGGGGGTTTCACTTCCCAGGGAAGGCAGAGTGTGGACGTTTTTTCCCCACACCACCATGCTTGTCCCTCGAAGACTTATAGAAACGCCGACGGTGATCATGACAAGCACCAGAACATCGCGGTGGCGGGCATGCCGAAGAGGACCCCATTCCAGAGCCAACCCGCATAAGGCCCCGAAGAGCACGGCTCCTGCCAGGGCCGGAACCATGGGGACAGCCAGTTTGTTCAAAAGGGTCACGGCCATGAGAGCCCCTAGCATGACAAAATCGCCTTGAGCAAAATTAACGATGCCGGTGGCGTTTTGAATCATGCAAAAGCCTAGCGCGATCAAGGCGTAGACACTCCCGTTGGTGAGTCCCGAGACCACAAACTGGGGTATTTGTTGAAAGATGGTCACATCCATACTTTGGGGCGGCGCTAGCCATTCAGACTTCTAGCTTTTTCATGGCTGAAGATTGTCAATAGGATCAGCCGGTCAAGGCCGCTTGGGCTCCGGCTTCCAGGGCCTTGAGGCTTAATTCCACCCGTTTCCCCTCCAATTGATTAAGAACGGCTTTCACATCGTCTAGGGTACAAAAAAGATTCCCGCTGGCTACCGCATAGCCTAAAAGGACCATATTGGCGGCGACTGCATGGCCTATGTTTTTGGCCAGACGAACAGCATCGATTTCCCCGGGAGCTTTGGGGTCGAACCGATGGCAAAAGAGAATGCCTCCCGGTCGAAGGAGGTACCCATGAGCGGCTACGCCTTCTTCATGGAGGGCTAAGAGGATATCGGCACAACCCGGTCGAATGAGGGGACTTGTCAGAGGCGAGGAAGCCAAAAAGTCTGTGGAGGAAGAGGCCGGAGAAGGTTTTCGGGAAAAGACTTTGAGGTGGCTGATGACGTTGCCTCCCCTTTGGGCCATGCCATGAGTTTCGGACACCAAAACAGAGAAATGCTTGAGCAGGGCCGCTTCCGCCAAGATTTTGGTAACGAAAAGCACCCCTTGCCCTCCTAGACCGCTTACGGCGATTTGCTGCTGCATGGGATTTGTCCTTTCAAACCTTTAGAAAGCTTCGGCAGACGCCCAAACGATGGCTTCATGGGGGCAAACATGGACACAGACGCCGCATCCGGCGCACACATTTTCATCAATGGAAACGGATTCCTTTTCTCCATGAAAGATTAAGGCCGGGCATTCAAAGTACTTGATACAAAAACCGCACCCTTCGCATTTATCCGTGACGACAGGGCGATGCCCTAAAGGTTTTCGGCTTTCACGCCGTGCATAGTCCATAAGACATGGACGTCGAGCGATCACCACGGCCATGCCGCCATTTTCGGCATCCTCGCAGTGGGTTTTGGCTTCCTTGAGTCGTTCCACAAAGCCGGGAACGTCATAGGGATCGCCCACACTGACATACTTGACGCCACAGGCCGTGGCCAAGGATTCCAAAGTTACCGGTGGCACCTTTTTCCCCTCCGAGTTCATGCCGGCAGCCGGTGTGGGCTGATGGCCTGTCATGGCGGTGGTGCCATTGTCCAGAATGACGACCGGAAATCGACAACCTTGGGAGACCGCATTGATTAAAGCGGGAATGCCTGCATGATAGAAGGTGGAATCTCCGATGGTCGCCACCACATGGCGAGTGTTTTGACCTGCTTCTCGATACGCTTGGTAAAAGCCGGCGGCTTGGCTGATGGAAGCGCCCATACAAAGGACCGTATCCACGGCTCCGAGGTTGAGCCCCAGAGTGTAACAGCCGATATCGCTGGCATAAATACCTTTGGGAAACACTTTGCGAATAGCGAAAAAGGCGGCGCGGTGGCCGCATCCGGCACAAAGTGTCGGACGTCGTCCCGAAACCGGTGGCGAACTTGTCTGAGGTGAAGATCGGTTCACAAAGCGGCTCAAAATGTTTTCCACAATTTCCGGAAGCAGTTCCCCTTCTTCAGGGACATGGCCGCTCAGGCGCCCTCGAACCTTCTCCCTGTCTCTGAGTTGCCTTTCGATCACGGGCTGGGATTCTTCCAGAATCAGAATTTCCTTAGCAGTTTTAAGGATTTCAAGACAGAAGTCTTCCGAAAGCGGATATGGCATGGGAACCTGAAAAAGGGGGAGCTGGTCCCAAAGATTCCATCCTTTGAGTATTTCCGCCGCGTGAGCACAAGCGGTGCCGGAAGCCACAATGATTTTGTCAAAGGTGCTTTCGCCTCGAAAGCCTGTGGCGACGTCCAAGGTTGCCGCGTTTAAAAGCCGAGGCTGCCATCGGAAATCCTGAGAGATTTTTCTTAGCTTTTCGTTGAGTTTTTTGTGCAGAAGATAACGGAACTTGGGGGTTGCGGCCCATCGTGCGGGATCTTTCTCAAAAACCGGTTGTGGCGCCTCCTTGAAAAAGCTTCGCAGTTCCATATCCTGCCGAGCGTGGCAGACTCGGGTCGTGGGGCGAAGAATCACGGGGATTTCATAATGTTCGGAAAGCTCGTACGCTGGAGTGATCCAGTCACGCGCTTGAGCTGGAAAAGCTGGATCCAGCACCGGCAATTTAGCGAACATGGCAAATTGGCGCGTATCCTGTTCCGTTTGGGAACTGTGAGGCCCAGGGTCGTCTGCGACGATCAGAAGAAAACCTCCTTTCACCCCGGTGTAGGCGGCGCTCATTACTGGATCGGCGGCCACGTTGAGCCCTACCTGCTTCATGGCGGCGGCGGAACGCCTTCCCGCGTAACTATTGGCCAAAGCCGTTTCCACAGCCACCTTTTCGTTCACGGACCACTCTGCATGACACGGCACGCCGTGGTTCTTCTTGAGGTGTAAAAGGGTGGTCATGATCTCCGAAGCAGGTGTTCCGGGATAGGATGTGGCCATGGTGCATCCTGCTTCTAAAAGTCCATGGGCTATGGCTTCATTGCCCAAGAGTATTTTTCTGTCGACCACGAAAAACTCCTGTTACCTGTCTATGAGGACATAAAACCGAAAGCCGTGGACAGGCACGCCGTCCACGACTATAAAAACCTGATGGCTCTCGATCAATGTGGTGCGGCTCCATTGGTTCAGCCCAATAGATGCCGAACCTGTGGGATCGGCCCCACAGGAGGGCGGACACATCGGTCCGCCCCTACAGTCGGGTGGATACGGCGGTCCAGCCCTAGGATTTCGTGGACGGGTGTTCCGCCACGACCTAGAATGAGGCGGGCCCCTTCGTCGGCCGTCGCAATCAGGCGGGACACATCGATCCGCCCCTACAGTCGGGTGGATACGGTGGTCCAGCCCCATGATGAGGCGCACTCCGAAGCCCGTCTCACAAAAGGGCGAAGACTCTGATATTCCTCAATAAGGAGGCTGATCCTCCTGCATGTCAATCCCGCCGAAGGCTCAGGCTCCTAGACCGTCGTTTATTTTTCCCGTCTACCAAGTTCCTAGGCTTTTCAAAGCGGTCCGTTTGTAGCAAAAGAGTTCGTGAAGGGTCAAGAGATCCTCTTTGCGCATGTATTGTAAGCCTTGGCGGGGAGCTTGTCCGAGAAACCATAAGGGTGATTTCGGGTAGGTCCATAAAGGTGTAGGGGCGAGGCACCGCCTCGTCCTCACGGCCCTGAACTTGTCTTTGCCCGTAACCACGGCCCTTCCGGTTCCCCATGTGAGCTGACGGAGCTCCCACGTTTCCCTGGGAAATCGTCACGAGTTTTCGTTTTCGGATAGCCTCGTAGGCCAAGCTTTCCATATTTTAACGGCTTCCTGCGTGGATGACGGCTTGAGGTTCGATGTTTTCCGGCTGGTTTCGTCCTGAAAGTGTCAGGACACAAACGGGAGGTGCCTAATCATGGATGAGAAGGTCAGGGCTTTTTTGATGGAAAAGGTGGCTGTTGAACCTTACGCTCGTCATTTAGGGTTGCGGCTTGTGGCCATGAACACGGGCTACGCTCTTGTGGAAATGGATTTCGATGAAACAAAACAAAACATCTTTGGTTTGGCCCACGGCGGAGCCGTCTTTTCCCTCATCGATGAGGCTTTCGAGATCGCTTCCAATTCCCACGGCATCATGGCGGTGGCTCTCAATATGAACATCACCTACATGGCTTCCCCTCGCCTTGGCGCCACGTTGCGAGCGGAAGCGACAGAAGTGCATCGCACCATGCGTACGGCCAGTTATCAAATTCGTGTCACCGATGGCGAGGGGACTCTTGTCGCCGTGTGCCAAGCCTTGGTTTACCGTAAGAAAGACAAGGCTTTTGCAGCCACTTCTTCGCCGATGGCCAAGGAGGAAGTGGCTGCAGGAGAAGGGGCGTTAAGAACATGAACCTGCCCGGGTTCCGCCAAGATGACAAAATCATCTAAAAGTCCGCCGTCACGGCTCAGAGCCTGGGCTCGAACCCCGGCACCTCCCGGGGCCAGATCCTTCGGGGTGACTTCCGGCACCAGTTTCTGCAAGGCCTTGGCAAAGAGTGTTTTGGACTGGGATCGAATCATTTCCTGAAGGCCTGTTTTCCAGTATTTGCGGACGAGCTTTCCAAAGCCGGGGTAGGTCAAGGTCTCCAGGGTGTCTTTCACGTTGACGATCGTTCTCGTGTAGCCTTCTCGAGCCCATGCCAAGACGGCGTTGGGACCGGCTTCCACGGAACCGTCGATACGTCTGGTGAAATGGACACCCAGGAACGGAAACCTAGAATCCGGCACAGGGTAGATAAGGGAGCGAACCAGATGCCGACGATGCTTTTTGAGGCTGTAATATTCTCCGCGGAATGGAACGATTTGGCACGGTGGATTGAACCCCGCGAGGCGAGCGATGCGGTCGGCATATAAGCCCGAGCAATTAATGACAAGGCGGGTGGCATACTTCGCGGTGGGAGTCTCCACCACCGTGGAGCCTCGTTCTTGATGGATCGCCACAACCGGCTGGGAAAACAGAACGCGACCGCCCCGATCTAGAACCACCTGAGCCAGCTTTTGACTGACCTGACGAAAATCCACGATGCCGGTGGTTGGTACCCACAGAGCCTGGACGCAGCGAACATGAGGTTCCACGGCTTGTGCTTCTTCAGGGGAAAGCAGAGCCAGGCCTTGTACGCCGTTGGCGGTGCCGCGTCGTTGGAGTTCCAAGAGTCTTTCGACTTCAACGGCATTTGTTGCAGCCACGATTTTTCCGCAGATCTCAAAGGGAATAGCGTGGTTGCGGCAAAAATTCAGGAGAGCGGCAGCCCCTGAGAGGCACAGGGCTGCTTTTAAGGATCCAGGTCGATAGTAAATACCCGAATGAATGACCCCGCTGTTATGCCCTGTTTGGTGGGCTCCAGGCCTGTTTTCCTTTTCCAGAATGACCAGATCCAAGGACGGCATGCGTTCCAAAAGCCTATAGGCTGTGGCCAGACCCACAATACCCGCACCGATGACGACCCCATCACATTTCTTCATCGACACCTCCATTCCACTCGATGACGCCCCTAGGAAGTTTCACCATGAACTCTCATGCGTCGGAGTCCAAGCACGGATTGAAGTAACCGAATCGAAGGTCGGGGAAACGTTCTTGCAAGATTTTCATAGTGCGCCGAATCCCCAAGGGTTTTCTAGTCGCTTTGAATCCAATGGATTGCAGAATCCATTCGGGATCTACGTTAAAGTTACGCATCTGAATCAAATCTACGGAAGCCTTCTCCAAAAGCTCACACAAAGCCTGCACTTCTTCAGGATCGTCGGTAAATCCCGGCAAAACGAAATAGTTCAGAGAAACAAATCGTCCTCGAGATTTCATGGCTTGAATGGAACGCACAACGTCATCGAAACCGTATCCCTTGGGTCGATAATAGGCGTGGTAAAATTGAGGCCGAGCAGAATTCAGGCTCACTCGCAAGCTATCCAGACCCACATCGGCCAAACGGGCGATCACCTGAGGAAGACTCGCATTGCTGTTACAATGAATTGTGCCTCGTGATGTCTCCTGACGCATGATTCGAATGGAAGCTTCCAGTGTTTTAGCCTGAAGGAGGGGTTCGCCTTCACAGCCTTGACCGAAACTGACCACGGCTCGGGGCGCCTTTAAAAGATGTGGGACGGCTGTTTCGGCGATTTCCTCGGGGGTGGGCACAAAACGTATCCTTTCCTGCGTGGCGCAGAGGCCCGATTCTTCCTGAAGACTGATACAGCCAAGACACCGAGCGTTGCATGCAGGGGACGTGGGAAGAGGGGCCTCCCATCGGTTCATGAAAAGGTTTCTGGCTGCAGGGCACCCGTAAGTTAGAGCGCATCGGCCCAGGTGCTGGATCAGACGGTTGGACGAAGCTTGCCGCATACGTCGTCGCGCGTTTCGAGCGATGGTGTTTGGGTCGAAGTTCTTGAAATCCTGGCGCGGATCGGGATCGATGCGTATAGCCGTAGCGACAAAGCCCCCTTGAAACCACCCGACGGCCGTATACGCGAAAAGGGGCAAAATGGGCGCATGGCCACATGTCTTGTAAGCCGCGGAATAAAGCTGGGTGTATGCCGGAGCGATAAAGGCGGCGACGGCCTCTACAGAATGATGGGGGTTGTAAGGGTCGCGGCTGAGGACCTGGAACCTTTTCTTGTCCCGATCGTAGCCTATGGGGTATCGACCTGGAAGTCGAAAGAGTTCGCTGCCTTCGGGCAAAGGTATGATTTCTGTCGGTGAAGGCCTCGTCAGGTGTCCGGCACTGGATCCGACCATTTCCAAATAGGGATGTTCCAAAATGCGGCCGGAATGATCGGCGTAAAGCAGTAAGGGACGGTGGGCGGACATGACGCGCTGAAAGAGACTCTCTAATCTTGGGGGTTTCTTAAAAGATCCTGAAAGGAGACAAACTCAACTTTGCCTAAAAGATGCAGTTGCTGAATAAGCTCCTCAAGGAAGTCAAAGGCGAAGGAGGTCATCCTTTGGTGATGGATCATGACACCTACCGGCGTCTCCTTGCTCAATGTGCTCCCCAGTTCTTGCAACAACAAGGTGTAATCCGCCAGACCATCGCTGTTCTTTCGTGTGTGCAGGTCCACGGCCACACGCAGGTTTTTCAGCCGGCTGGAGTTTTTCCCCGCTTTCGGCAGGGGATCGCTGGTGGAAACCGCCTTGAACCCGAGCTGAGCAAGAACCTCCAAGGTCATGGCACTACAGCGATTCCACGGTGGAGTGAACACGGGCAGAAGCCGATCTTGAAAAATATCCAAAAGCTTCATATGGCCATGCCAAATGTCTTTCCATTGTTTCTCCAAAGGCCTTTGATCGCCGAATTCCGACTTTTTCCCTGTCTTTTGCCAGTTCACGTGGCGCCATCCGTGCTGATGCCATCCCCAAAGGGGTTCCTGAATTGGAGCGGATGCCACAAGACGTTCTACGCGTATTTCGCTGAGCCAGGCCGGCACCACGGCCAGAGCCAGTGGCACCCCATGGTTGCGAAACAATCCGCAAAGAGCGTCAAAGCTGCGCCCGCCCACACCTATGTCGTCGGCACGAAAAAACACCCGTGCCTTGTTCCTGACAGAAAGCCTTTCCATCATTTCGATCAGGCGTTCCCGCCAGCCGGGGATAGGTGTCCGCCATACAGAGGAAAACACACGAGGTTTTTGAAGTCTCAACCCGGGCCGTGAAGTCGTCAAGTCGTGAAGTTGTGAATCGTGAATCGTAAGCTCGTGAGGTTGTGTTATTGTGATGCTGTTGGGTGAGATGCAGTGAAAGGACGTGCAGCCGTGCGGTTTGTGTCTAAGTTCGAATTTTTTGTTTTTCATGAGACCTTGCCTATAGGCAAAAGAGTCGAGTGGTGCAATCGTGAAAGGTGTGGCACTCGCTTCATTCAATCCCGGAACCGTAACCTCATGGCTCAAGGAGGTGCTCAGTTTACGCCTTCATATTTTTCGATCCCAGTCCCACATTCACGACTTCACGATTTACGTACAGGATGAAGCGTGCGAACGCAATGGTTGGCTCAAATTCCTCAAACTTTCTAAAGGTTAGGCAAGATTGGCAAGTATAAGGAATTCCAGCCGAGAAATCTCGTCTTTGGAAAGGCGCCTTCGAGTGCAAGTCAGGGCCAGGGAACACCGGTTTGCCGCGCTGGTCCCTCAAGAGTTGGTTTCGGTGTGCCGCCGTGAGATGGAGTCCCTTGGCTTGAATATTTTGGAGGAATCAGAGGCGGGCATTGAATTTCAAGGCAAGTTGGAGGCATGTTACCGGGCGAACCTCTGGTTACGCACAGCCGGCCGAATCCTGTGTCGCTTGCCGGCCATCAAGGTTGGAGCCCGCGAAGAGCTTTTTACCAAAACAGTGCGCTTTCCCTGGGAATTGTGGTTAAATGCCCAGGTGCCTGTTCGCGTAGAAGTGCATCTCAAGGCTTCTCGACTGACGCACAGCGGGCTAGTCCAAAAGGCCTTTCAAGATGCTTTGCGGCAACGCTTTGAAAAGCTGGGGCAAAAAGTGAGCTTTCTTGGAGAGGAGCCATCCGCTAAGGAAAGAAACGAGAAGACCTTTCTTCAGGGCGAGGCGCTAGAAGCTTGTCAGAGAACGAGAAAAAGTAATCATTTTCCTGGAAGCGCGGGCCTCCGGCCTGCCGTTTGTGCGGGTGGGACGCCCGCGCTCCCCGAGAGAAGCCCCTTCTCAGACAGACTCTTCGAGCAGCGCATCCTTGTCCGCGTGGAAAACAAGAACTGTGTGATCAGCTTAGACACGACGGGAGCGCATTTACATCTAAGGGGGTACCGAATCCACCATGGGGGAGCGCCGCTACGAGAAACCCTGGCGGCCGCTTTGATCCTTCAATCCGGCTGGACACCCGATGTGCCTTTTCTGGACGGCATGTGCGGAGCCGGTACGGCTGTTATTGAAGCGGCTCTCATAGCTGCAAATATGGCTCCAGGCCGACATCGACGGTTTCTTTTTGAAAAATGGCCTTCATTCCAGGAAAAAACCTGGGCTTACCTTTTGAAAAAAGCCGATGCCGGAATAAAAGACTTGAAGCCTGGAAGTTTGATCGGTGTGGACATCGATCCCAAAGCTGTGGCCATTGCTCAAGAGAATGCCCGTCGGGCCGGGGTCGCTTCTTGGGTGATGTGGCATGAGATGCCCTTTGAATCCGTAAACCCTTTAAAGTGGTCCTTGAACCCCGGCGTCGTGTTTCTGAATCCTCCCTATGGTATCAGGCTGGAGGCCGATCACACGCTTTACAAGCGCCTTTTACTCCATCTTGGACATCGTTTTCAGGGGTGGAAGGCCATTGTTTTGGCACCTCGACGGGAACTCTTGATGTCGGGTGCCGTACGCCCTCGAAAGATTCGGCATTTGCGTCATGGCGGGCTTCCCATCGTCGCGGGTTATTATGATTTGTGAAGACAAGAACGCGCGGACTGTATCTGGATAAAGGGGACACAGAATGTTTTTTCCGGGAGCACGAAAGTTCCGTCCGCACGATCCACAAGCGGGAAGCGTGGAGTCTCGGGACACAAAAAATTGCAGATGCAGGGGCACAGCGTCCTGTGCCCCACGTGCGGAACGGTATCGCCTTGTAGGGCATAATTTGTAGTCTCGGTTACGCTCCTTGGACCATGCCTGAGAACCCACTTTGGCATAAAAACGCGGGCGTCCCTCACGCAGAAATGGCGGGCCGAAAGCCGGCCTTTCCAGGAAAAAACACAGTAGTAGCAAGGCGGCGCCCGGCCGTTACCTCGAAATCACATTGGATGTTTTGGTCTTGAGAGGTCTCAGGTCCACTTCTAGAGACGAAACATCCTGGCAAAGATCGGCTTCCATCTGTCACGGAAGGAGTCGGCTGTGACTGTGCTGATAGAAGAAACCGCGCCTCGAGACGGTCTGCAAAACGAAGCTGCTGTGTGGAGTGTCGAAGAAAGGATTCAACTTATTGAGGAATTGGTAGATTGCGGTGTTCCCAGCGTTCAGGTGGGTTCCTTCGTGAATCCTCGAGCGGTTCCTCAAATGGCCGATACAGAACAAGTGTTTCGAGGTCTCAAAAAAAGACCAGGAGTGGTTTACCGCACGTTGGTGTTTAACGAAAAAGGCCTGGAACGGGCCGGCGATTGTGGTGTGGAACATGTCGCCGTTTTTGTTTCAGCATCGGAGACCCACAGTCTGCGCAATAGCGGCTGCGATATAAAAGAAGCCCTTCGTCGGGCCGTACTCGTGGTCCGTCAGGCTAAGGCGAACGGCCTTGCAGTGCAAGCGGGTGTGATGAACGCTTTTGGATGCCGTTTTGACGGTGTTATTCCTGAAAGCCGCGTCTTTCAGTTGGCATCGGTCCTTGTCGAAGCCGGCGCGGACGAATTGTGTCTTGCCGACACCTCAGGCTGCGCCAACCCTCGACAGATGGAATACCTTGTGGAAACCTTTCTGCGCACCTTTTCCGTTCCTCTGGCCCTGCATCTTCATGACACCTATGGTTTTGGGCTGGCCAACGTGTTTGCCGCCTGGAAGCTGGGAGTCATTCGTTTTGATGGCGCCTGCGGCGGCCTTGGGGGCTGCCCTTTTATTCCAGGTGCGGCGGGAAACATTCCTACGGAAGATCTCGCCCACTTTTTTCATGCCATGGGCGAGGATACCGGCATCGACCTGGAAAGACTCATGGTGGTTAGAGCTTTTCTGGAATCCAGGTTTCAGAGAAAGCTTTTAGGCCGCTACGGTCGCATAACCTGCCCTATATAAAAGTGTCTTTCGGTGACTATGTGAAAAAATTTTTCTTGACCACTGAAGCCAATCTTTATTTATTGAATCTACCGCTAAGCGACGGTCCCCCATTGACTACCCCCGATGGAAGGCCCGCCGCATTTTTTCCCAAGTATTCCATTGAATCGAGCCGCTGAGGGCTTTCCCAATCCTGTGCAGTGACACGAGCGTTGCCGACGCTCGAATGCGGAATTCTTTTTCCTGCGAGTTTTCTTCATTTTCATTCCTCGATCTCTTTCCATCAGCGGCCGTAACACCATGAAGGAGAAGCCATGCAGGATGCTTATTTGTCTTTGATGTCGTCTTTTCCACTCACTTTCGGTCTCGAAGAATGTTTGGCTCGCTCTGAAGCCGTCTTATGGCCTATTCGACCGGAAGGCGACGGCCTGGGTGTGTGTCTAGAAACACCGCAGGGCCGGTATCGAATCCTTTCGGAGGAATGGCTTGCGCCGGGAGTGCGGCTCGGTTTGCTTGGAGCCCGCTATGCCCGTGATCGGCTTCGCTTAGCGGAGTCCACATCGATGCCGCTGTCTTTATGCCGAACCCATCTTGTCGATGGCCGGTTTTATGTTCTTTTGGTCCATTCGGCTAAGGAAAAGTCTGAAGCTTTCGGCGCCGCCGTTTTTCTCGAGGACCCTAGAGGTGACTACACCCTTCTGGAAACTCCCCTGGACCATGCAACCTTGGGACCCTTTCTATTTGCCTTTGCTCAGTTGATGTGCTCTCGCTCTCAGGATCCTGCACGCTATGATGATTTCGGTGATTTTCTAGTTTTGGGCAGTCATAACCTGGTGGAACGGCATAGTACGGACAAGCGTGTGCGGTATTTGTCCCGCAAGGTGCGTGTGGATACAACGCAGTGTACGGAATGTCTGCATTGTGTGGGCTTGTGTCATGAAATGCGCATTCATGTGACTGGTGCAGGGATCAAACTTTTAGGGCCTGTGGAAGATCATTGCACGCACTGCGGCTTGTGCCGCCTGCGCTGTTCCTGTCTTGTTTCCGTGCCATACACGGAAGAGCGGGGATCTCGTTTGGGGCGTCGTGCCCTCTTGGAGAAGGGCATCGGAATTCGGCTTTACGCGGAACACGCCACAGCATGGGATCATTGGCTCACGGCTCTTGAAAAGGATCCCCCCCGTGCTTTTCCCTTCAAGGTGCGGTCTATTTCTTTTGATGGCGCGCCAGATGGCTTTGTGTCGCTAGGAGTGCTTCGGCAGAAAGTGCTGGAGCCTGTGCCGCAGGAGGGGGTTCAAAGGCTTGTTCCGGAAAGGGGATTGACCGTCACGGTTTTTCCCAACACCCCCCCTGCTTGCCTCATTCGGCCACGTTATGTAGCCGGCCTTTTGTGTGCCAGTAAAGACGGCCGCCTAGAACAAGACCTCATGACGGCGGCTCTTCATGCAGGGCTTCAAGTTAGAGCCACGGGGCTTTTTGAGGTCCCTTCCCAGGATTTTAACTTGCCTCATTTTAGAGCTTCTTCGGTTCTTCAGGTCCAAGTGCCGGCCAATGATATGACCCGCTTTTTGAAAAAACAGGGGTTGTGGGACGGTCGATCCATCGCCCGCCTGTGGCGGGATAGAGAGATTGATCTCATTCTTGCTCCCCGAGAAGAAGACGTGCCCCCACGGGTGCATGCGGAAGCTCTGCGGGAAGTGGCAAGAGAAGGGCTCATTCTAAGCCCTCACCTTCCCCAAAAACACCCGGTCACCAAAAGCCCTTTGCTAAATGACTTAACGAGAAGATTGCAGGACGTCTTTTCCCGACATCCTGAGCTCTTGCAGGCGGAAGCTGCCGTTGCCCGCAAGCTTCTGGACGATCTTCCTCGGTCCTCCGCACAGCTTCACGCTCGATACGGCCCTATGGCTTTTGCCGGCGGACATTCCGCATGTCCTTCCTGTGCCGAAGCACAGGTTTTATCGGTTCCTGTTGCCATGGCCATGGCCATGAGTTTGGCTCGTGGCGAGGCCCCTCATGTGACTTTTACCTGTGAAACGGGTTGCATGAGCGAAACCCTAAATAAGATGAACGAAACGGCTCAGAAAGTCCCGGGGGGACGAACCGTGTTCGGCGGAGGCTTTGCCTTCGGTGAAGCCATGGCTCAGGTTTTCGATCGTGCCGTGCGCATGGGACTGCTCAAAAAAGGGCGCCGTTATGTGGTGAGCCAAGGAGGTGACGGAGGCGCCGTGATCGGGCTTCCCGCGTGGCTCAATGCCTTACGTCAGCAGGCTTTTCTCATTCGACAGCGTTGGGCCAATGCTTTGCATTTTATCACCATTACCGACACGCAGGTTTATTCCAACACGGGGGGTGAAAGTTCAGCAAGTTCTCTGCTCGGCATGGGAACCCTCACCACACCCATCGGGAAATTCCTCATGGGCAACCAGAAAATCCAGTGGACTCTCATCAATCTCGCGGCGGAATTTCCGGGCATCTTGGTGGGGATGGGGCACAGCGGGAATCGAGCGTCCAACCAAGAGTTTTGGCTCTTGGCTGACCGCCTGGGGCAGTCGGCCATCCGTTGGGATGTGACACCATGTCCGGAAACCGGCAAATTTTTCGGGCAGGATCCCGATGATTATGCCCGAATCATGGCCCATGCAGGCATGCTGCCCGAAGTGGTGTTTTACGGAAGATATCGAAAACGGGTCGCTCCTTTTCATCCCGAAGATCGAGGAAAACCCTACGAAGAATGGCGCCTGGATCCTAAGCCCGTGCTGTATTGGGTCTCCAGGGATCCTCGCTACAAGGCCTTGTTGGTTCGAGATCCCGAAACCGGTCGTTGGATGCCCAGGAACGCTTTGGCCCGTTTCCTTATCATGCAGCTGGAAACCTATCGAGATCAGATGAATTGGCAGATTGATATGGAAACTCGGCTGATTCTGCAGGCGGAGAGGCGTGTTCGTGCCTTTCTGGATGAACTTCGATCCCGCTGGGCTTCATCACGGCATGATGGAAGTGTTTTTCCTTATGCTGTCCTTTTTGATGAGGAAGGTCGGCTCAAGCCGCATTTTGCTGCTGGCTTGGAACGGGAGATGGTGCTTCGGCTTTTGGGGCAGGAATCAGGGGCTCGCTATACAGAACTGCGGAACGGCTTTCAGGAGGAGGAAGAAAAGCAATGGCAAGCTGTGCTTCGAGCTTTGGAAAGCTTGGAAGCCTTTGAAGAAGGGTTGGAGACATTTGGGGAGGAAGAACACCTGAGTCGGTTACGTCAGGAAGCTCGGGAGGCTTTGGAACAGCTGCGGAAAGCCTATGGCAGACTTCGAGAGGCGGCCGTTGCCCTGTGGGAATCGGATCCCATCGGTAAAGAGCTCCTTCGATCGCAAGACAGTGCCACTTCTCCGACTTCTGGCGAAGATAGCCTTACTCAACTTTTATTTCAAATTTTGGATCGCATCCTGGAAGAACGGACTCTAGCGGCTTGGAGCGAACTCCAGCAGTATCGTTTATCCCAGCAATTAAAGAGAGAATTTTTGCTCACTGGAGGGCTCATACGAGCCCAGCATCTTCAGGCTTCCGTTCATGAACGAGAAGCTCTTCGAGAAGTGATTTCCCGATTTGGACCGTTTACCATCGCCGTAGCCAGCCTGGCCGGGGACCGAGGCATTGCGATAAACCGTGTGTTCGCCCAGTTCCTTACAGCCAAAGGCTGCTGGGCGGGCATGGCCTGGCAGTTTGGTTCGTCCAAAAGAGGAACACCTGTCCTTTCGGCGACCTTTGTCAACAGCCGTCCTCTGGAAAGAAAAGACGCCATGTTTTCTTTCGAGGCTCTTGTGGTAGCGGTGACCAATTTTGAGGAAATGAAAAGAGATCCTGAGATGCTTTTTGGATCTTTGCGCCTTGGAGGGACGGTGATCGTCAACCATTGGGAGGCTCCAGAAAAGCTCTGGCAGGACGTGGTTCGATTTTGTCCGGAAAGCCTTCAACCTGTGATTTCCACCCTGCGGCAACAAGCTTTCCAAGAAGGCGGATGGACCTATGAGCGGTTGGAATCGGAACTGGACCGCGTTTTGGGTTCCATGGGGATTACGGCTACCTCGAAAGAGGGGAAAAGGTTGCGAGCTTTGTGCCGCGCCCTGATTTCATGCCGCATGGTGACTCTGGACATGGACGGAATCATGGAGCGTCTGTCCGGACAGACGGGCATGGTGTCCAACTTGGTGGCGGTGTCCGCCATTTTTGATTCTCTGGTTCATGCCGGCCTTCCATTCAACTGGGACCAGGATAAGTCTCTGCTTATTCAAGGATTCCCCGATGCTGTTCTTAAGAACCCGAAACTCCTCGACCTTTACAGCAAGGCCATGGACAAAGCTCGAAGTGAACGACACGAATGGTCATCCCCCATTCTCATGAACGGTGCCGGCAAACGCGATATTTCCTTTGAAGACATGGCTTCGCTCGAAACTTTTTCTGCAGGAGATTCCCGTCGTTGTGCTGAAGATCCTGGAGACGCCTTCATGATCATGGGCGGGACTCTTGCAGGCATGGTTTTATCCCAGATCGCGCTGCCTGAACATCCCCTTTTCTATGTAGGTTTTCCTATTACGCCGGCTGGAAATCCTTTCTATGCCATGGCGGAAGCCTTTGCCAACGGCCATCCCTATATCGTGGTGGATGAACTCAACCCGTCGGAAAAAGTGGCAGCGGAAAAACTTCTGGGTGTGGCTCGCACCGGCTTATTCCTTCCCGTCACTTTTACGGCTTCCCAAGGCTGGAGGCTCTTTACGGAAATAATTCCTCAGTTTGTAGGGGCGCGCTTGGAAGGTCTCTTTCTTTTAACCAAGCGGGCCTTAGCGGCACCTAATCTGAATATCGAAGAAAGTCACACGGATTTCATGAGTTTTCGAGATGATGGCGGCATCATGCTGGCTCCCAAAAGCATTCAAGAATACGTGCCTTGTTTGTATCTGGCTCGGCTCTTGACCCACTTTGCCAAGTTGCCCGTGATCCTTTCCATCGGCGGCATTACCGACACACACAAAATCGGGCTGACCCGGGTGCCGCCCGATACGGTGGTGCGTCGATGGCTTACGGAAACCTTGCAAGACTTTGATTTTCTGGAAGGGCGCATCGTCAATAAGGCCGGGCAAAGGGTGGTCCATGGTCCAAGTTGTACGGCGGCCACATATCAGGAAACCCAAAGTGAGGTGGAAAAGGCTCATGAGATGGTGCGCCATGTGTGGCCCACAGCAGTGGAGGCCGTACGAAGACTGACCGGTGTCTCCTTGCATCCCTTGGAAGTGCGAACGGCCGGATCAGCCTGGAAAGAAGCTTCGTTGAAGGACAAGGAGGGACTGGAAACCCTTCTCATCCTTCAAGGGTCTTTATTCCCCAACGCGGTGGAAGCCCTTCAGGAACTGGAAGAGGAAGGCTGGCGAGGGATGGGATGTGTGTCTGTGCGACTCATGAATCCATTCCCTGAGGAGGATCTTCAAGGCTGGATACAAGGTCTTCGGGCGGTGGCCGTCCTCGATCGATCCAACAGTTTCGGTTCCGTTCCTCCGTTGGCTTCTCGAGTTTTCAATGCGTGCGCCCGCATGCATCAAGGATCGAATCATGAAAGCTCCGTCCTTTTGCGCAGCCTGGTTGGTGGCTTAGGTGGTCGTGAAATCACGGTCCCGGAAATGAAAGACCTCCTGCTTTCGACCCATCTTCTCTTCAGCCCTTTACAACCGTGGGAACAGGAAGCCTTGCAACGATGGGTCGAGGAAGATGAAACCCTTAAAGATTGGATCCAGGAATTGACCGCGCTGCATGTGCGGGCTTTGGCACGACACACTCGAGTTCCCAAGCACCTCGAGGGCCGAAATGATCCTGAAGAAGCCTTTGTTCAAGAGCTGCATCGTCTGATCATCACTCGAAATTATGGGCGGCTTCTTGCCCATTATCACCAGGTGGAATTTGTAGGACCTCGGGAGCTCTATGGAGAAACAGTCCTTCGGCAGCGTTTGGTCCTGGAGCTGGAAAAGCGCCTGGCACGAGTGGCTGCGGATTTGGGGCACAAGGACTGGCGACGCGCCCTGGTTTTGCTCTACTACGGTGGATCGGACCCGGACCGCGAAAAAGCACGGCTTCTCCTTTCTGGATCACCGCCTCCTTTCGTTTCCAACATCCTTCTGAATCGATTCAGGCTGGATATTTCGGAGCCGAAGGAAACGTTTCGAGTGGAAACATCTGAAGGGCCGGCGAGGGAAATCCTTTCCGTACGGTCGGAACAGCTCGCAGAAGAAGCCGGGGCACAGCCCGCTATGCCCTGGGCATGTGTTCTGGAAGACGATGAGAAAGAAGCGGCTACGTTCTTTTTTGTTCCTTTCGAGCCGGAAGAAAAGGATCGTATCGAAAGAATTGTGAAAAGTCTTGTGGGCCTGTCCATGTCTAGGCCCCTGTTTCTCAATCCTGAAGATTACGATCGCCTGCTTTTGGAATCTTTAGCTCAGGACGAGGAATCCCAGTGGAGCCGTTTGATGGCCGAAGCTTCTGCAGAGGCTGTGGGACGGTTGGAATCGGGCTACCTGTGGACCTATCGTGAAAACATCGACCGATGTGTGCAGCGTGAAGTTTTGGTGAAACTCTACGCTCCGGAAATCGAGGACTTCTTTGAAGGGCCGTCACGGCAAAAACTTCAATCATTTGTCAACGAGCTGGAAGATTCCATGAGTCCTGAAGAAAAAAGGAAAACCGTTGAAGACCATGTGCGGCGCCACGTCTTGGCCGGCTGCACAAAATCCCAGGAGTTTTACCTGGAATATTTCCGCACATGGGTGTGGCCTGAAATCAGCGGCCAAAGAGCCATCTGAGTTCAAGACGGGGGATGACCATGGGCATCGAAGGAATCATCTTGCAATCTTCTTTGGAACAATTTTACGCAGGTCTGTCCGCCGATCTGGAAAGCGCTCTTCGCAGAGCGGCGGGAGAAGTTACAGGAACACTTGGGGAATGTTTTCTGTTTCAAGAAACCACTTTCAACGTCCATAGAAGGGTGGAGCAGGCTCTTGAGGAGCTCCAAAGAATCGATCAGGCATGGAGCACGGAAGCCGAGGATTTGGATCCGGAAAAGGTCTTTCTCGGAGCAGTCCGCCACGTGTGGTTTGCTTCGAGAGATTCGCGAGAACATGCACGGAAGGTGGGTTTTTTTTCGACACAGCCTTGTGATCTTTTACCATGGGTTCGATGGTTTCTTCTGGTGGAAAACTATCACCGAACGGATCCATCCTTTCATGATCGAAGGCTGGATCGGTTACGTTATTTAAAGTCCGAAAATCCTGAAGCCCCCTGCGTCACTCACGAAGATGTGCTTCTCTGGCTTGAACACCAGCTACTGACCCATGAAAACGAACCGCTTTCCTTCATTGCTCAAAAATGCGCCGACCAGTTACGTCATCGCCTGGATCCAACGCTGAAACCTGAAATTTCCTTGGAAGCTTTCTGTTACCTGTTGCTTCGTTGTCACCAGTTTTGTTTGGCAGAGACCATGACCGAAGAGCACGCGGCGCGACTGCAAGCCGTTTTGGGATGGCGCCGTTTTCTGTCTTTGACGGATCTTATGCTTGTTGTGATTCAGCGGGTGATCGAAAGAGAGCCTTTGCCCAATGCCGTCTCGGTTTTGGAAGGGTTGATGGCCGATGGTTTTCACATACGGCATGCCAGTTTTAAGGATCCCTACGAAGCGGATGTGGTGTCTCCTGAAGAAACGGCCCAATTTGATGAAGCGGCCATACGTATCTTGACCCCCATCCATGAACTGCAAGGCCATTTGGAAGAGGATTGCCGATCCGTTTCTCGCCGCTGGCATCAGCAGCGGGCCAAGGTGCTGGACGAATTGTTGAGCGAAATACGAGAGCTCCAGGACATGATTCTTCAGCCTTTGCCTCGAAAACACCTGATTGCGCAAAGCTTACGCCTTTTCACCTCATGGAGCCTGGCGGGATGGAAAAACAGGGAAGACGGTCCAAGGGCTTTGATGGATCGTGTGCGGGCCATGTTCCCGGAACGCATCCTCAAGGCTCTGGTACGGCAACGTCGTGGATACGAACTGGCCACACGAAAAGAATGGACCCAACTACTGGAAAGAGAATGTCGATTACAGTGGGAAAGCTATTGGAAAGAACCGGGATCTCGAACTTTTGGAGAAGCCGATTTTCGAGTGTGGACACGTACCCAGGCCCTTGCTTTGGGGTCGACTCCGCCCGTCGACATCAACACGGATGCAGAAGAAATGCACCGTATTTTGAACACTCTGGCCGACCATGTGGTCCGGTTTAAAGCATCGTTGGAGACTGAGACTGTATCGGCTTGCTTGGGAGTTCCGGTCAGTTTCCCCACGGCGGGAACCCCTCTGGAATTTTTAGAACATCTACGAGACATGATGCCGTTGGAAAAGGTAAGCCTTCAGGCACCGAGGCTTCAACAACTTTCTCCTGAAGAAGCCTCCATACTCCACACGCGAACCTTGGTCCAATTCGCCGAGGCTTTTTATCTATGGGTCGTTGCGCAGCGTAAAAAAGTTCAAGGAGAACCTCTGAGCCTTTCTGTGGACCAGATTCCATCCTTGGCCTCGGTCATGGTTCCTCCATGGGAAAAGCTAGCCCATGATTTGGCACGCAAGGCTGTGCAAAAATTTCAGGACCGGGCTGCACCCATTTATCGACGTCAAAAACATCCCATCTGCGTGGATGAAGACGAATGTGGAGTGCATCTGGCCCATTTTATGGTTCGAGAATTGAAAACGGATGTCATGGCGGCTGCGGAAACCGGCGACCTGGAACCTGTGCGTCAAGCTCTTTTGGATGAATCCACGCGGATCATGGCTCCCCGACTGGTTCAATGGCATATGGTTCCAGAAAAATTCCTACTTCAGTGGGCTGGGCTTTTGAATGGCCGTTCGGGCAGCGATGAGCTTGTGAAAGCCCTGGTGTCGATTCTTCCTGGCATGAACTGTGGAGCGTGCGGAGAAAGTCGCTGTACCGGTTTTGCTCTGGGGCTGGCCCAAGGCCGACACCATGCCGCCGAATGCGTGCATCTTTCGCCGGTTCACCGCGAAAGGCTCACACAACTTTTGCGAACGGCATCGGCTCAGGCTTTTTCTGAGAACGGTTTCAGTTCAGCTTACGATCTTTTTAAAAATCCTGCGGCATGGCGGCGCTTGCCTAAAGGGCACCCTTTAAAGCTTCGCATCACCAGGGTGCTGGACGTCAAAGAGCAAGATGTGCGCCGAAGGGTCATGGACAAGGCTATGACTCAGTGGCAAAGCCTTGCATCTAAGCCCGATGTGTGTAAGCGGCCGGATATGGAAGCTTTCTATCAAGGCCTAGTGGCGACCATCGGTTATGAAGCCACGGAAAAGATTCAGCCGGAAGAAAGACAATGGCTGATTCGAAACGGTGAGATGCGTTTGAATAAGGAGTGGGAACGCCTCAAAAACCGAGCGGACTGGCTCACGATGGAACGACGTTTGGTGGCCGGCGCTCCATCGGCCCAACGTGAAGATCCCGAAGTTCAAGCGGAACGATTCTATGCAACCGTTCCGTATCTTCATCTGCTCGGGAAGCAAGATCGTCGTCGTCTTTTGGCCTATCGACTGGAACGTTTCGAAGAAGGCTTTTTCCAGTGGTGGAATCAGGATCTTCTGGCCATGAACCACCCTCAGTATCGCATCGATAACTGGGAAGAATTTTCGAAAGTAATCAAAAACGCTTACTGGCATCAGGAAAATTTTCCGGCACCTCGAACCGTGGCCGAAGAGCTTCTTCGAGAGATGGAGCATCGGGGCGACAAGGAGGTCTTTTTTCGGGATGTTTTGACTGCATGGATTCAACCGTTAGGAGAAGTTCCAACAGGAAAGCAATCTCGGGGCTTCCTTGAGGATTCAGGGGATTCGGGGGAGGTTCAGAGCATCTCTCAATTGAAAGCCCACTTGGAAAGACTGTGTCGGGACATGATGGCTCACGAAGAAGAAACGGGCTTCGGAAAAACGAGCCCGGACATGGATCGGCGTCTGGAGCTAGCGTGGAAAGCTTTTCAGACATCGAACATCTCCTTTGGCGAAAATTTCACAGTTTCGAAGGCTGAAGGCAGGGAGCCTCAATGGATTCGGGATATGATTCGCGAGTTACTGGAAGAGCAGGAACGGGAGCGGCTCCTGGCCGAGATTGTGGAAAATGCTGTTGCATCGAACCGGGCTCAATGGCTTCCTGCGGAAAGCCTTCGAGCCTGGATCTCGAACGCTTTGCGCCGTGGAATTCAACCTTCCGAAATTTTGGAAAAAATATTCGGCTGGTTTCAAAGTTTTCCTCAGTGGAAAGAGACCCTTCTTTTGGATGCGCTTCAGAAGATGGTCAGTTTGGCACGATGGCGGTTCCTTGTGGAAGCCTTTTCAGGGGTTGTTTTGGAGGGCATACCGAGCACGGAGGTGGATTGGTACGAGAGAAGGTTTCCGCGGTGGATGAAAGAAGTGGAATCGGCCGTACGGCGTCGTGGTGATTTCGATAGAGAGCGGCTTTTGCACTACCTTTTCGTCCTGGCCAAAAGGGAAGGGGACCTGGATGTCATCACGGCTCTGTTGCGAGAAATCCGTGAAACCTCGGATGTTATTGAAGCCGCCTGGCTTCAGTTTACCAATGATCGAGTCACGGAACCCTTACCGGCTCCTTTATCAAAGGGATTTGGGGCTCGTTACAGTTTGTTGGTGAACCGCATGAAAGATCTGGAACCCATTCGACGATGTCTCCAGGAAGGGGTTCCTCGAGGTGAAAAACCCGATGTGGTGGCCGCCGTGCGCGAATTGCAGCTCTTTATGCGATTCCACATAGTACGCGATGATGCCGAATCCAAGGGTGCCGATGCATGCTTTGAGGCTTTCTGGGAGGAGGGTTACAACCTGGAAGGCTTGAACAAGGATGATCTACGCCTCGCCTTCAACCGTGAATGGCAAAACCGAGCCCGATGGCGTCAAGATCGAATCTGGATCATGACCATGGCCGTCGCTCGAAGGTTGGCGTCCCAAAGCCATGAACTCTACGAAGCCGACAAAGCCTTTTCCAAAGTTCGCCAGGGGCTGCTTCGGGAGGAAGGGATGGAAGAGGCTCGAGACGTGATTCAACGCCGCGGCATTGCCCTGGGCACCATCAAGGAGGCCATGTACCGAGAACTTTCGGAATTGTTGGAAAAAGAGCGCATGGAATCCTTTAGGACTCGAATCCGCCAAATCGTGCACGAGCTGGACCGAAAAAGGCTTCGCATCGTCCAGGCGTGGTACACGGGCACCGTCAATCGATACAGTGTTTTTCATCTTCTTCGCCAATACCAAAAACAGACCCATTCTCCAAGCGGCGAGGATTTTCGAGACTTTTTCATGGAACAATGGTTCCAGCGCATCGAACGTCTGAGAGCCTCGGATCGAGAAGACCGTCGGCATCGCATTCGAGAAGTGGATGAGGGATTTCAAGCCGTTCTCGGTGTCTCTCCTTTGGTTTTGGAAAAGGAGGCTGAAAGAGAATCGGCCGAGGCTTGGAACACCTGGCTTCGGGGATCCCAGGAGGAAATTTACCGTCGTCTAGGCGGGCTTTCCGAGAACTCGCAATGTCAAGCTCTCTAGCGCCGTATCAAGGGAGGGGCGAGGTGTCGCCTCGTCCCCGGGAAGCCTTAAGCCGTGTTTTTCCTAGGAGAGCTGGTTTTGGGCCTACCGATGATGCGGGCGAAATGCCTGCGCTCTCTGGGAAGATGCGTTCCCGACAGGCTTTACGGTTCCAAGCCGGGTGAGAATTTCATGAAAACTTCCCATGGCGCCTTGGAGGGCTCGATGAGAACGGGCGCTGAATCATGGGCGAAGATCGAAAAACTTTTTTGACGGAGAAGAAATCATGAGCGTCTATCAGCCTTTGCACCCCCGGATGAGCTGTGATCCCTTTTCATGGGTCGAGCGTCTTAAAACCAGTTTGGCCCATGCGGGAAGGATTCGAGATACGCGCCTTCCAAAGGAACTTTGGCCTCTAGCAACCGTGGTGAGTGTGCTTCGTGCGGGACTCGATGAGTTGCGGTTGCTTCTAGAAGATGTGCCGGAGGTCTTGACGAACTTTGCCTCACAGCTTCAGGAAAAAGCTTTAGGTCCATGGGGGCCTGATTCTGGAAAGCCTCTTGCTCTCCTGGTTCAGCAAAGCCTCGAACGAAGAGACTGGCGTGAAAAAGACATCATCGACATGATTCTTGAATTCCTCAGAAATTGCCGCACCGAGCTTCCCGAAGATCTAGCCGCGGCCTTGAAGCATTTTCATGAAGCGACCATGGAGAGCAGCGATCGAGCCCAAGCTTTGATGGAGGGAATGATCAGCGAAGCTCGAGGTCGATTGGGAGGTCTTCAATGGGTTCGATCGTTGCCGTCCGACCAGAAAAGGTCTTGTGCCGGGCCCTTGGGACCTGAATCGCTGGTATGGCTTCAGGAAATCATGGCGGTTATGACGGGGTGCGCTGAAGCCTTTAAGGCGCGTTCAGCCGAAGCCTTGGAATCCTCGAACGGTTCGGATCTGTGGAAGGAGTTCAATAAAGCCTTGACCGAGGTGTGGGGAAGTTCAGGGCGAAGTTTTCCTGTCAAGGATTTGGAAAAGGCCTCCCTGTACCTCATGGAAGACATGGAGGCGAGCGATGCCAATCATGGGTTTTTTATCCGGTTCTTGATCGAAAACGAGGCCGCTTATCGCCGCCTTCTCAGAACCTGCTATGCCGACGAAACGGTGCAGATGGCGTGTCTCGAGCAGGAATGTGATCGTTTTAACCGACTTCCCGAACATGCTGCTCATCGCGTCGCCTACACGTCAAAAGAAAAAAAATGGTGGCTGAAAGCGTTCTTTTTTAGACCCGACGTGGTCCAATGTTTTGTGGAACGTGAAAAAGTCAAAGAACTCTACCATGTGCTGAAAGGCTTGGATGCCAAAGCCTATCTGCCTCGAGTTCTTCATGAGGTTCAGGGCTTGTTTGGGTATGTGACTCCAGAGGCGTGCCAAAACATCGTCGAACAGCTCGCCTTGGATCCTGACGATGTTCTTCGTGTCATTGCGTCGTACAAACAGTACAGTGCCGATCCATCGGGAGACATCATCATCTACGTTTGCAAAGGCACCGCCTGTTTTCTGAGAGATCAACCTGAGTTATCCCGGCGTTTGACCCTTGAGATCGGGGCGGAAGTGGAAGCCGTGGGTCGTTATGGCGTCCAATATGTGGAAATGGACTGCTTTGGTGTGTGTCATTTGGCACCCGTGGTGAGAGCGGGTGACCGATTTTACGGCCGACAGCAGCCTGAAGATATTCCTCGGCTTGTCAGTCGATTAATTCAAGGTCCCGACTACGAAAATCGACAAGTGTTCGTGGCGCGTCTTGTAGAAAAGCTGATGTCTACAAGGATCAGTGAGCCTGTCGAGACCTTGACAGTCCATGGCGTCGAGGTGTTTCCCAAAGCGCGGCGCGAAGCGACACTGCGGCAATCTTTCCGGGACGAATCTTTAGCCGGCGGGGCCTTGATTCTTGATGCCGACGGGATGGTCTTCGTGGAAAGACCCGATGGCGATAGGGTCCAGTTGGGTCGTCTGATTCCTCGCGTTTTTCCCTTCAAGATTCAGCATGTCGATGGATCGGATCGATACGGTGCTGTGATCTATACCAAAAATCGGCGGCTGGTTCGAGGTCTCGGCCTTCCCGACCTGACGGACGAAACAATTCTGAATGCGGCACTTCCCCCGACGGTTTGCGTAATCGACGGACGAGTGGTTTTATCGTCTTTGGAAAACACGCTGTTCTTGGGGCCCTACACAGATCGGGTGTTTGTGGTGGAATCTTCGAGGGAATACCTCTGCGTGGTTTTGAAGGATGAAGGTTCAAATGTGCCTCCCGTGGTCGAGGAAGCAACCGAAGAGGAAAGCTCTAAGGATTCTGATGAACTTTCGTTTCGATCCGCTCAGGATCGAGTGGTTCTAGGCTTTGCCGCTGCGGCGGGAGACCCTGCACGCTTGGCCTCTTATCGAGAGGCAGGGGGATATGAGTCCGTGTTTCGTGTCCTGGGTTTTCGAGGAGAACCTGCCTGGAGTGCCGAGCGGATTATCTTTGAGGTGCGTGAAGCACGACTTCGAGGGCGTGGTGGAGCCGGTTTTCCCACGGGTCGTAAATGGGAAGCCATGCAACGGGCTGTGTGCCGCATCGAAGCCGAAGACGGCAACCGGGATTGCCTCAAGCTCATTGTGGCCAATGGGGATGAGGGCGATCCAGGGGCCTTCATGGATCGAACGCTCATTGAGGAAAAACCACATCAGGTTTTGGAAGGAATGATCCTGGCGGCCATTGCCGTAGGAGCCCGCTATGGGGTGATTTATGTGCGCAAGGAATACGAAGATGCCGTGAGAAGCCTTGAGGACGCTTTGTTTGAAGCTCGAAGGAGCGGGTTTTTAGGGCGCAATATTTTCGGGGTTCCCGGTTTGGATTTTGACATTGAGATTCGGCTGGGGGCCGGGGCTTTTGTGGCTGGGGAAAAACGAGCCATCATGAGGGCCATTGAAGGAAAGCCTGCCGAACCCACCATCAAGGCACCGTCCAACACCGTGCGCGGCCTGTGGGGTAAACCCACGTTGCTCAATAACGTGGAAACCTTTGCCAATGTGCCTGTGATCATTCATCGAGGCAGTTCCTGGTATGCCGGTTTGGGCACATCGAGAAGCGGAGGGACCAAGATCTTTTCCGTCGCCGGTATTGTGAAGAAGACGGGCTTGGTGGAAGTGCGTTTTGGGAAAACCCTTGGGGACATCATCGAAATGTGCGGAGGAATTCAGGAGGGAAAAAAGCTTTCCGGTGTGCAAATCGGAGGTCCTTCCGGAGCCATTCTGTCCTTGACGGGAGCTCGAGCCTATCTGCTGCAGACACCCCTGGACTTTGACACGTTCAATGATGCCGGGGCCATGCTGGGATCTGGGGGATTGGTCTTTATCGGCGAAGATGATGATGTGGTGCGTTTGGCCAGGCATTTTACGGACTGGCTTTCCGAGGAGTCCTGTGGCCAGTGCCCATCCTGTTTTCGAGGGACCAGGGCCTTGGGAAGGGTTTTGGACCGCGTGCTGGCAGGGCAAGGGACCGCAGGCGACATTCACGAACTCTGGGCCTTAAGTGATGTGGTGCGAGCCGGCAGTCAATGTGGTCTTGGGACCACAGCGGCCAATCCCGTAACCAGTGCCCTGCGTTTCTTTCCGGCAGCCTTCTTTCACTACCTCCTTCAGAATCCCCAAATGGGACTCCATGAACTTTTTGAAGCTCTGGAAGCTCTTCGACTGCTCACAAGGCAGGACATGGTGCGGGTAACCGGTGGACTACGCCATGTGGAAGGCACAAATTTTACGCTAAAGCGACATTTGGTACGCTTTCTTGTCGAGGAGGTGGAAAAAATCGACCAATACCGTCCGACGTCATGCCGCATGACCGAACGGTTGCTTCGCCTTTTGGGATTACCTCGGTACGAAGTGGGCCAAAGGGAAGTGGTCATGGAATGGCGCCATGTGGCCTGAAAAGCCAGGCAACTGCAGCAAATGAGGTGCAAGAAACCTCTTGCTTTAGCGGGATCCTGCGACCGCCCACGAATTTCAAGAACACGGTGCGGTCAAAAGAGTTCGAGCGTGCCATGTTTGGTCAGAGTTCTTAAAGATGGTGAAGTAAGTGAGACTAGGAAGGGGGAGGGCAGAAGGCGGTGGTTTTGACCACAACTAGGGAGGTGACGATGACAAAGGAAAGATCGTACTTTGAAGCCTTTCGAGAAATGGTGCAAGTGGTGAGCGGTTCCCTGGACGTTCACAATGTGCTTCAGGCCATGGTGCAAACCATTCCAAGGGTGCTGGGGGTGAAGGCCTGTGCCGTTCGCCTTCTGGATCCCAAAGGCAGAACCCTGGAGCTGGCAGCCAGTTTCGGTTTGAGCGACGCCTACATTCATAAAGGGCCGGTGGATGCCGACCAAAGCCTGGCGGAATCTCTTCAAGGACGAACCGTGGTCATTGATGATGCGGCCACAGACCCTCGGGCCCAATACGGGGAGGCGGCCAAAAGAGAGGGGATTGTCAGCATCTGCTCAGTGCCGCTCAAAGTCAAGGGTCGTGTCATCGGTGTTCTTCGCCTTTACACGGATGCACCGAAAAGCTTCCAAAAGGATGACCTGGCCTTCGTGGAGGCTCTCGGAGAATTGGGAGGGATCGCCATTGAGAACGCACGCCTCTATGAACGTCTCAAGAAAGACTACGAAGAAGTGATGAGCGACGTTTTTCGTTTTGTCGGCTATCGTCGCAGTCTGTAACCCGTGAGGGCGGAAAGCTCTTTTCCGTAAAGTCTACCGCCATGGTCGAGTAACAACTGAATATGGCTAAGAAAAGTTTAAGATTTTTTGGAAAGCTGCCGATAACAAGAAAGCAGGATGTTGTGCCAAGAACATGGGCAACAGGCGGCGAGATCAAATGCACCTTTCTGAATGAGCTGGATTCGTGAGGGGCACGGGGAGAAGGGATTGTAGCGAGGGTGGTGGATATGACGGGATCGGCTGCGGTGGCGGAAAGCAGGTTTGAGGCACTGGATTTTCGAAAAGCCAGGAAACAATCCCTGTCTGGATCGATCACCTTTGAAGAGCTAGGTTACGTGGTCTTTCCAATCAAATACCTGATCCCGGACTTCATGGTCCCGTGCAACCTTTATGTTCCGGTCTTGGCTAAGGGAGAAGAGCTGCCTACCTTCGTGAAGGTTTTGGATCGAGGTCAGTTTTACTCGGATGCTTGGAGAGTGACTCTCAAAGAGCAGCGTATTGAGGAGCTCTATGCCGAAGCCCATGAGACGGAAGGGCTTGACGAATACTTTCAAGAAATTATGGAAGTCCTGGCCGAAGACGAGGTCACTCCCAATTGGCAAAAGGCCTTGGTCTTTTATAATTATGGAGAATTTATCGCACGTCATATCTTTCATGATGTATACGATGGGCAATTTGTGGAAAAGGCGTCTCAATGGGCTGACGCCCTTCTTGGGTTTCTTCATGCAAAAAAGGTGAGTATTTCGGTCATTTATCGTGTCTTTATGAATCATTACGAGACGTTCAATCATAGTCTTCAGGTATCCATGATGGCCATGGCTTTTTGCGGTCATTTGGGTTGGCGCCGGGAGGATGTGGTTCGACTCGGCGTGGCCGGCTTGTTTCATGACATCGGCAAGGTATGGGTGGATAGTCGAATTCTCTTGAAACCTTCGTCCCTGACTCGGGAAGAATTTGCCTATATTTTACGGCATCCTCAAACCGCTTACGAGCATTTGGAGACCATGGGATGGATGAACACAGACCAGTTGGCTGCCGTGCGTGAGCATCACGAGTCTATGGACGGAACAGGATATCCGCAGGGTCTCAAGGGATCCGAAATCCACCCCTTTGCTCGAGTGCTCCACATTTGCGACTGCTTTGACGCTCTCACCACCCATCGTCCCTATAAGAAAGCCGTGACTCCTTTTAAAGCCCTCAAGCTTATGCAAAGTGAGATGAGGCTTTCTTTTGACCGCCATCTTCTGTATAAGTTCATTCAATTCCTCGGCTCCTGAACGGAGCTGAATCAAACTTATTAACAGGACATGTTTTTTAACCCTAGGCATTGAGGTGCCCAATGCTGCCGAGTCAAGTGTTTCTTTACGACACCACTCTGAGGGACGGAACCCAGGCGGAAGATTTCAACTTGTCTTTGACGGACAAGATTCGTGTAGCCCTGAAATTGGACGATTTGGGTATTCACTACATCGAGGGAGGATGGCCTGGGTCCAATCCCAAGGACGAGGAATTTTTTTCTGAGATTCGAAATTATGAGTTGAAACGGGCGAAAATTGCCGCCTTTGGGTCCACGCATCACCCTTCGAAGCGTCCTGAGCACGATGCCAACCTACAGGCTTTGGTCCAAGCCAAAACGCCTGTGGTGACCATTTTCGGAAAGAGCTGGACGGTGCATGTCAAGGAGGCCCTGAGGACCACGCTTCAAAAGAACCTAGAGATTATTCGAGACAGTTTGGCTTTTTTGAGGCCTCAGGTGCCCACATTGTTTTACGATGCCGAGCATTTCTTTGACGGGTTTCGAGACAATGCGGAGTATGCGTTGGCCACTTTGGAAAAAGCCGTGGAGGGTGGGGCTGAGTGCTTGGTTTTATGTGACACCAATGGAGGGAACCTGCCGTCTTTCATTCAACAAGCGATAAGGGCGGTTAAAGAGCGTCTACCCAACATACCTCTTGGGATTCATGCCCATAACGATTCCGAACTGGCCGTGGCCAATTCGCTGGCGGCGGTGGAGATGGGCGTGACCCAAGTTCAGGGAACGTTCAACGGTGTCGGGGAACGCTGCGGCAATGCGAACCTCTGTTCCATCATTCCAGCCTTATGCCTGAAGATGAACATTCCATGCTTGGGTGCCGAAGATTTACGAAAGCTTCGACAAGTCAGCCGGTTTATTTTAGAGATCGCCAACGTGCCGCCTAATCGGTACCAGCCTTATGTGGGGCGCAGCGCCTTCGCCCATAAGGGAGGGGTTCATATCAGCGCGGTGGAACGTCATCCGGCCACCTATGAACACATCGATCCGGCTCTGGTAGGGAACAAAAGGCGATTTCTCATTTCCGACCTGTCCGGACGTGCGGCGGTGCAGCGTAAATCCATGGAATACGGCATTCCCATTTCTTCCAAGGATCCCGTGGCCTTGGAAGTGCTCAATCAGATCAAGGAATTGGAACACCAAGGCTACCAGTTTGAAGCCGCGGAAGCCAGCTTTGAGCTCCTTATCAACCGGGCCATGGGCCGTTTCAAGAAGTACTTTGAACTGATCGGCTATCGAGTGGTGGATCAAAAATTGAGTGAAGATGGAGATCCTGTCTCCGAAGCTACCATTCGAGTGCGTGTGGGGGGACAAGAAGAACACACGGCGGCTTTGGGCAACGGACCTGTGAACGCTTTGGACAACGCGTTGCGCAAGGCTCTGGAAAAGTTTTACCCGGAACTCAAGGGCATGGAACTAACCGACTACAGGGTTCGAGTGCTTCCCGGAAAGGAGGGAACAGCTTCCAAGGTACGGGTATTGATCGAATCCCACGACGGCAAGGAACATTGGGGAACCGTGGGAGTGTCCCACGATATTTTGGAAGCCAGCTGGCAGGCTTTGGTGGACAGCATCAATTACAAAATGTACTTGGAAGAAAAACTCCAGGAGAAGAAGGGGGCTTGAAAATCGAGCCTCGGCGTTTCTAAAGTCGATCATCTTTTTGTCCGGGGGGCACCCGCAGTCCTAGCAGAACCCACCTTTTGGCTTGTAGGGGCGAGGCGCCTCGCCCCTACCTTGAAATGGTATTAAAGAACTCGGTATTGCCAGTTCTCGAACATGCCCCTAATTATTAAGGCTTTGCACGGGTGCGGGGATTCGACCACCTAACCGAATGAATTCCGAGGAAAGTTCCCCGTTGGGTACGGGAATGATGGTGGCTTCTCCCAGAAGCCCCCCAAAGAAGGCTTTTTCTCCCGCTTTTTTCCCAGGCACAGGGATAAGACGTGTTGCCGTGGTCTTTCGATTGATGACCCCGATGGCCATTTCGTCGGCGATAATGGCGGCCAGGGTTTCCGCGGACGTGTCCCCAGGAAGGGCCACCATGTCCAAGCCCACAGAACAGACGCTGGTCATGGCTTCCAATTTTTCCAAACTGAGGTGCCCCTTCCGAGCCGCTTCTGAAATGTTGAGATCTTCGCTGACGGGAATGAAAGCGCCGCTTAGGCCTCCCACATAGCTACTGGCGAAGGCCCCACCCTTTTTTACGGCATCGTTGAGCATGGCCAAAACGGCGGTGGATCCCGGAACACCGATGCTTTTCAGACCCAAGCTTTGAAATATTTCTCCCACACTGTCTCCGACATTTGGGGTTGGTGCAAGGCTCAGATCCACCACACCAAAGGGAATTCCAAGTTTTCGGGCCACCTCCCGGCCGATAAGTTCACCCACGCTGGTCACTTTGAAAGCCGTGCGTTTGATGACTTCGGCCAGTTGTCCCAGATCCAGCCCTGGATTGGCTCTTCTGGCGCGATCAATGGCTTTTCGTACCACCCCAGGACCGCTTACCCCCACATTGATCACACACTCTGGTTCGCCGATACCCAAGTAAGCTCCGGCCATGAAAGGAATATCTGGAGGAATGTTGGCAAAAACGCACAGCTTGGCACACCCGATGCCGTCAGCGTGCGCTGTAGCTTCGGCCGTGCGCTTGATAACGTGACCCATCATATAAACGGCGTCCATGTTGATTCCGGCTTTGGTGGCGGCCACATTGACCGAGGCGCACACGCGTTCGGTCTGAGCGAGAGCCTCCGGAATGGCGTCTATCAGGCTTACATCTCCGTTTGTAAATCCTTTCTCCACTAGAGCGCTGAAACCGCCGATGAAATCCACTCGAACCGTTCGAGCTGCTTCATCAAGGGTTTGAGCCACCTTCACCAGGTCTTCACGCCCAAGGGAAGCGCCCACAACGGCAATGGGACTGACAGCGACACGTTTGTTGACCACCGGAATCCCGTATTTGTCCCCGACATCATCGCAAACCGACACCAAATTTTGGGCGAGGCGAACAATTTTCTGCCGGACTTTATCACAGAAAGCATGAACATCAGGATCGGCACAATCAAAGAGGCTCACGCCCAGGGTCACCGTACGCACATCCAAATGCTCACTTCGAAGCATTTCCAGAGTTGAGAGAATTTCACGGTCCGAAAGCATACCTAAGATAAACTCCTGACGCGAATTTTTGGGTGTTGTTCATCAAAATCAAATTCGATGAATAGCCTCAAAAATGTCCCGATGCTGAAGGCTCAGATCCAGCCCCAAATCCTCCGCCCTTTGGCGAAGGGCTTTGCGAAAGGCCTGCTGGTCGATATGCACAGGGATGTCCACCTCGTAAATCATCACGTTGCGTCGAGGATCGCTCCCGCCTCGAAAAGCGGCACGCAGGTTCGTGATGTTGACGCCAAACCGAGCCATAACCTCCGTGATGCCGGCCACAAGGCCCAAACGATCAGGTCCGATGGTGGTGACAACGAAAGGTTGGCTTGGCGGTGCCTGGTAACGCTCTGATTCCTGAACGGGTTTGAGTAGGACGGCAAGTCCCAGAGGCGTAAGGTTTTCCGCGAGCTTTTCCTCGAGAGACTTCATGGACAGTTCTTCGGGTAACGACGCGATAAAAACCCCCGCAAACTCGGATTGAAGAATGGTCTGACTGACATCTTCGATATTACATCTATTTTCAGAAAGGACTCGAGAAACGGCGGCGACGATTCCCGGTCTGTCCGATCCGAGAACGGAAATGACCACCTTTGTCACAGCCATGGCCAAAACCTCCACATCACATGAAATCGATCTTCTAAGAGCCCGCACGCTAACGTGAAGGGTCGTAGAAGTCAATGACTCAGGATTCCATCTGGCCGCCCAACGTACAAGCCGAATCAGAAATCAAAAAAATGCAGTTTACGTCTGGAGTGGCGCACCGGTGTGTCGCCCTTAAAGATATAACTTCATTCTTTTTTTGGCAAACAAGCCGATCCGCCTCCACAGGGGTTGGGGTAGGGGGGCGGACACATCGGTCCGCTCCTGAGGAACCGGCTTAGGGGCGAACAATCTTCGTGGAACTCATTGTTTTCGAAGAAATTTTTTGGTCCTGCAGGAAACAGCGAGGTTGGACCTTGCTACAGGATCCGGCACAAAGGTCGTCTTTGGCTTTTGTTACGAAAAAGACACTCGACTTTCTTCGAACCTTCTTGTTAAAAGTTTCTACAATGAGTTTCGTAATGTCCCCCCTTTAGGGCTTGGGATTTTCCACGTGTCACAGAGAGCATACTGAAGGAGAGTACTCATGAAGGTCCTTTTGGTTTACCCGGAGGTTGCCGAAACGTTTTGGAGTTTTAGGCATGCTTTGCGCATCGTGCGCCGCAAAGCGGCTTTTCCTCCCTTGGGGCTTTTGACGGTGGCTGCTCTCTTGCCCGAGCATTGGGAAAAAAGGGTGGTGGACATGAACACACGGCGCTTGAACGACCAAGATATTCTGTGGGCGGATTATGTTTTTGTGAGCGCCATGATCGCGCAGCGCCGATCCACCAAAGAGGTGGTGCGGCGATGTTCGGCGCTCGGGGTACCCGTGGCGGGAGGCGGGCCCTTGTTTTACGGCTATGCCGACGAGTTTACGGATGTGGCCCACGTGGTCATCGGGGAAGGGGAAAAGATTGTTCCCGAGCTCGTCGCCGACTTGGAAGCAGGGCGTGCACGGCGTTTGTATCGAACCGATGAACATCCGGATCTGGACCAGACGCCTTTGCCTTCATGGGACCTCATTCGTCTCAAAGATTACGCCAGCATGTGTGTGCAGTATTCTCGAGGATGTCCGTTTAACTGTGAATTTTGCGATATTATCGTCCTCAACGGCAGGAAGCCGCGCACCAAATCCCCGGAGCAGATGATCGACGAGTTGGAAGCTCTTTACTCCAGGAAATGGCGCGGGTCCGTCTTCATTGTGGATGACAATTTCATCGGAAACAAGCATCGAGTCAAAAATGTATTGGAGCACATCATTCGGTGGCAGGAGCGTCGAGGCTGGAAGTTCAGCTTTTATACGGAAGCCTCCGTGGACTTGGCGGAAGACATGGAACTCATGGAGCTTATGGTTCGGGCCGGTTTCAACAAGGTCTTCCTGGGACTGGAGACGCCTGCTACCGAAAGCTTAAAGGAATGCGGCAAAGGTCAAAATCTTCGTCGACCGTTAGATGAATCGGTTCGCATCATTCAAGAAAACGGCTTAGCCGTCATGGGTGGCTTCATCATTGGTTTCGATAATGATCCTCCGGACATTTTCCAAAAGCAGGTTCATTTTGTCCAATCCACCGGGGTGGTCACAGCTATGATCGGATTATTAACAGCGGTTCCCGAAACACGGCTTTATAAGAGGCTTGAACGGGAAGGGCGCCTTCTGTTCAGACCCAACGGGGACAACACCAGCATTGAGGGCACCTTGAATTTTATTCCGAAAATGGATCGACAGAAGATCGTCGAAGGTTACCGTTGGGTCATGGACACCATTTATTCTCCCCACATGTACTATGAGCGCATCAAAGCGTTCCTGGAATCTTATCGACCTCAGGCCAAGGCGGCTTTGGAAAAAAATGACTTTGTCACCTTCTTGCGTTCCCTGTGGTACCTAGGTATTCGAGACTCCAAGGACGCTCGAGCCTGCTTTTGGAAGATTCTCAAGGAAACGTTCCTCCACTATCGTTCAAGCCTCACCGATGTGGTGACCGTCCTGGTTTACGGTTATCATTTTCGAAAGCTTTTTCATTCCGGCATGTTTAGGAACATGGAGGCCCAAGACAGCCAATCTTAATCGGCCTTAGACGAAGTTTAGAAGATCGGCGAAACGGCCCTTTAAATTATCGGTGCGAAAAACGAGGCGTAGTCGGCGGGAGGTGGGTCCAAGGATTTCCAAAAAAATATCGATGCGTGTCTCAGGTAGCAAAGTTCCTAATCTTTCCGGCCATTCCACGACAGCTACACTAGGACCGAAGAGCGCTTCCCTCCAGGGAAGTGTTTCCATTTCTTCGGGATCCCCGATGCGGTAACAGTCTATGTGGTACAGGTGCAGCCGACCTTCGTATTCATTGATGATGGTAAAGGTGGGACTTGTAATGGGAGTTTCTTCGGGAATGCCGAGCCCGATGGCGATACCTCGCGTGAGCAAAGTTTTTCCCGCGCCCAGCTCTCCCCACAAAGCCACCACGTCCCCGGCTTCCAGCCTCTTTCCAATGGCCTTGCCCAAAGCCAGAGAAAATTCTGGATCATGGGAGTCCAAGCAAAGAACAAGGTTCATGGAGTTTCCAGATCCCCGATAACAAAAGGGATTTCTTCGAGCAAGTCAGAAGCCAGAAGCCCTCGAGTTGTCTGATTCCGACACGCCTTTTCCGCCGCCTTGCCATGAATGAAGGCCGCCAGGCAGGTTGCTTGAAAAGGCTCAAAACCTTGGGCAAGAAAACCGGCGATCATGCCCGTAAGGACATCCCCCATGCCCCCCGAAGCCATCGCAGGGGTGCCGGACCCGTTGATCGCCATTTTGCCATCAGGAGCTGCAATGACAGTGCGATGTCCTTTGAGAAGGACGATGACCCCGTATTTCTGACTGAATTCCTGGCTCACTTCAAGGCGGTTCGCCTGAATCTCGGGGACAGGGCATGCCATGAGCCGAGCCATTTCTCCGGGGTGAGGGGTGAGGATCACAGGCATTGGTGCCGACCGAAGACTTTCCGGAGCCTCGGCCACAAGGGTGAGGGCATCCGCATCCAGCACCAGAGGACATGGGGCTCGGGAGATGAGGTTGAACAGCAATTGTTTGGTTTCTTGGTGCAACGAAATGCCAGGGCCGACGGCAAGAGCTTGCTTTCCCTGAAGAAAGCTTAGGATCTCGGATTCGGCCGTCGCGGCCGCGCTCTGTTCCGAAGTTTCGGCGATAGGGAAAGTCATGGCCTCGGTGAGTTTAACTTCGAGGATCGGGTTCAGGGAGCGGGGAACAAATAAAGTCACAAGTCCCGCTCCAACGCGTGCGGCCCCAAGAGATGCCAAGGTTGCCGCTCCGGTTTTTCCCGGAGATCCGGAAAGAAGACAAACGTGGCCTGCTCGACCTTTGTGGGTTTCTGGAGGGCGAGGTTCAAGCCACCGGCGGCAGAGATTTTCATCCAGCCACCAGCGTTGGATTCCTGCAGAGGCCACCACACAATCTGGAATGCCGATGTCCACCACATGAAGCGCGCCTACCAGGGCGTCTCCCTGACCGATTCTTTGGCCCACTTTGGGCAGCCCGAAAGTGGCCGTTGCTGTGGCACGAAGAGCCGCGCCCAACACTTTTCCCGTGGAAGCGTCCAGACCGGAGGGGACATCCACGGCCAGAACGGGTTTTTGCAAGGCGTTCACGGCTTCGATAATATCGCGGTAAAGACCTTGGACAGGATTAGAGAGCCCCGTTCCCAAAAGCGCGTCAATAATCACATCGGCTTCGCGGATTAAAGAAAACTGAGACGAAAAGTCCGCGCTTTCGTCCCAATGTGAAGGGCGCACACCGATGTTTTCCAGAATCCTGTAATTGAGCAGAGCGTCCCCGCGAAGCCGGTCCGCCGGTCGTAGGCACACCACCCGCACCCAGGCTCCTTTGCCGTGTAACAGACGGGCAATGACGAATCCGTCCCCGGCATTATTGCCGGTTCCGGCAAGGACCACCACCCGACGATGTGTCAAGTCAGGAATGACCCGTTCAAAAAAGGCCAAGGCTCCTCGAGCGGCGTTTTCCATAAGGACCGCACCGGGAATGCCAACCTCTTCAATGGTTCGCCGGTCCAATTCTGCCATCTCTTGAGCGGTCACAAGAATCATGGCTGATGTCTCCGACATAGTCCATCTTGAGGACTGGAATCCACAGTTTCTAAAACCACGATAGCTGCGCCGTACAATCCATCGTCGGTGAGACTTACATGCCAGGCGTGAATGCCGAGTTCATCAACGAATGCGCGAGCTCTTTGAGAAAGATTGATAACGGGTCTGCCTGAGCCAAGATGAAGCACTTCCATGTCTTTCCAAAGAAATGGGGAACGGATACCGGTTCCCAAGGCCTTGGCGAAGGCTTCTTTGGCGGCGAAGCGCATGGCAAAACAAGCTGCTTTATTTTTCCTGGCCTGACAGGATTGCTGCTCGCTTTGGGTGAAAACCCTTTCAAGAAATCGGTTACCCCAGCGAACAAGCCCAGCCTCGATGCGATCGATGCGGACGAGGTCAATACCGATGCCGTAGATCTTCATGAACCTTGCACCAAGGAGACCATTTCCCGCACGGCCCGTTCCATGCCGACCAGAACGGCTCGAGCAATAATGGCGTGGCCGATACTGAATTCTTCAATTTCCTTGATCGCTCGAAGCCACAGGATGTTTCGATAATCCACCCCGTGCCCTGCATGAACAATCAACCCGATCTTTGCGGCAAGTTTGGCGGCATCCAAAAGGCGTTCAAACTCTTCTTGCCTCTGCGCATAAGTTTTGGCTTCGGCAAAGGAGCCTGTATGGATTTCGACACAGTCGGCATCGATTTTTGCCGCTGTTTTAACGTGTTTAGGGTCCGGATTCACAAACAAACTCACCGAAATGCCGCCCTGATGCAGGCGCGTGATGGTTTCGGCCAGAGAATCTTCATAAAGGACCACGTCCAGGCCGCCCTCCGTTGTCAATTCCTGACGCCTTTCAGGAACAAGCGTCACGAGATCGGGCTTGATACGTAGAGCTGTTTCGATCATCTCCGGGGTGGCGGCCATTTCCAGATTGAGTCGTGTCTTTACGGTTTGACGTAAAATTTCCACATCCCGGTCCTGAATGTGGCGTCGGTCTTCCCGAAGATGGACCACGATTCCCTGGGCACCGGCCAACTCCGCCAAAGCGGCTGCAAGGACCGGGTCGGGTTCTGTTGCCAAGCGGGCCTGACGGACCGTCGCCACATGATCCACATTGACGGCCAACCTCGCCACGTCCTATCCCTCCTTTGCTTCTTCGGCAAAATCCGTTCGATACCAAGCAAAACGTGCCGGTTCGTGCCCGAGAGCCCCCAAAATCTGCCATGTCAGGGCTTCCATGGTGCGCGCTTCCTGAACGGTACCGTGATCGTAGCCCATCAGATGCAGGATACCGTGAATGAGAAGGAGATCCAGGATTTCTTCCAGGCTGCATTGAGCTTTCTGCGCCATTATCTGGGCCGTTTCCACACCGAGGACCACGTCTCCCAACATTTGGGGTTCGATATCTCCAAATTCCCCTTCTCTCATCGGGAAAGACAACACGTCGGTGGGTTCGCAAATTCCTCGAAACCTTTCGTTCAGATCGGCCATCTCCTCATCATCGGCCAGAACAAGACTCAGTTCTCCATCCTTATAATCCAAGGCGTTTAAGATCCGTTCGGCTGTTTGGTGCAGTCGATCCAGATCGATCTTTATCCGATCGCAATTCACGCTGATTTGAATCTGTGCCATGGGGTTTGACCTTTGCTGGAGCCAGTTGTCCGGGATATTCGATGCGTTTATGATGAACGGTGGCCAAAATCTGATGGAAATGCTTGGCGATCTGGTGCAGATCCTTAAGCGTAAGTTCACATTCATCCAGCTGGCCGTCGGTAAAGGCATTGTTTATGAGGCGGCTGACCATGCCTTGAATGCGGGCAGGAGTCGGTTCACTCAAGGAACGGCACGCGGCTTCGACCATATCCGCGAGCATGACCAGACCGGCTTCCTTAGTCTGGGGTTTGGGGCCGGGATAGCGATAATCGTCGATATTGATGGGAGGCAGTTCTGCTCCCTTGGACGTCTTGGTTTTCTCCCGAGCTTCGAGAGCCTTTTGGTAGAAATATGAAATGAGACTTTTTCCGTGATGCTGACGAATAATATCGATAATGGGTTTTCCCAAACGGTGTTTTCGTGCCAGCTCCACCCCATCCTTGACATGGGAAATGAGAATAAGGCTGCTCATCGACGGAGCCAGCTTTTCGTGACGATTTTCCCCGTCAAACTGGTTTTCTATAAAATAAAGAGGTTTTTTGATCTTTCCTATGTCGTGATAGTAGCTTGCCACTTTGGCCAGAAGGGAATTGGCCCCAATGGATTTGGCAGCGGCTTCCGTCATATTGCCCACAATAAGGCTATGATGGTAGGTTCCAGGGGCTTGAATCATGAGTTCCTGAAGAAGCGGTTGGTCCATGCTGGCCAGTTCCAAAAGCCGAATATCCGTCGTGTAACCAAACAGAAGTTCCGCAAGCGGTGTAAAGCCTGTGGCGAGAACACCGGAAACGATGCCCCCCATGAATCCGAGAAAGGCATCGGTTAAAACGGCGACAGAAGTAGTTTGTTCCTGAAAAAAGGCGAAAAGCGCGAGACAGGCGGCGTTGGTAGCCCCGGTAAGCAGCCCGGCACGAATGGGAACCAAGCGATTTCGGCACGGGTTGACGCCGTAGCTTCCCACAAGGGATCCCAAAAGGGCAAAGACAAGCACCTGAAAATCATTACCACACACGAGGGCTGCAAAAACGCTCACGGCGACCGAAAAGAAAACAGCCACGGTAAGGCCGAAAAAAATGCTTGCCAACATGGCCCCTGCTGCAATGGGAACGGCATAAAGGAAGCTTCGATGGTCGAAATAACCGGGGTTCGATCCCACAGAGGCGCTGATCCAGTCGGCGGTACGGCACAAAAGCAAAATAACAATCAGGACGCTGGCTAGAAACACGTAGTCGTTAGTATCCAGGCGCACCGAAGGAATACGAAGGGAAAGCACATGCCAGAGAACGGCTAGAAAAAGGCACGAAAACAGCCAGATGGCCAAAAACGCGGACAGGGCGTGCTTTTTGGGCAAACTGAAGGCATAGGCTTCAAGCTTCTGTAAATCTTCTTGGGTGAGCCTTTGCCCGTCCCGAATAATCATCTCGTTTTTCTTAATCTGCACATAAACCGGCTTGACGGTTTCTGCGGCTGCCCTTTCGGCTTCTTGGGTTTCCAACCGGTTAAAATAAAGATTGGGTTCCAAAAGCTGGGCACAGAGGTAAGCAATGGCTCTTGAGGCATGCGCGTCTCCATCGTTTTGAAGAATTCTCGTCGCCGCTTTTTCTCGAGCTCGATAAATGTCCAGGAATTCATTGACAGACGTCACCCTGCGCTCTCGAAGCGATGGAATCATGCGCACTTGAACGGTTCTGCCGGTGGTTTGAATCTGTTGAAGGGCCTTCATGTCCGGATCTTCAGGACCGGGCAAGATACCATCCTCAAAGCACATGCGAAGCCAATTTCGAACTTTTTCTTCCAAGTCCTGAGAAAAGTTCTGCAAGCTAAGAATAAGGTAAATGTTTTCAGGGACAGGAAAGCCTAAAGCCTCTTCAAAGATGTGCCGGTAGGAGTCCATGCGGGTTTCCCGGCCTTCCTTTTTCTTGGCCAAGGATTCTTTTGAGCGTTGAAGCCAATGGTCCGGCATGAGGCCTTCCGTTTCCTGAAGAAGGACTTCATGGACGGCACCTCTCATGGTTTTAAAAGCCATGGAAAGTCGAAGCGCGGCAGTTTGGGCTGCTTTTTCATGCAGATCAAAGATAAGGGGAGCTTCCTGACGAGCGGCTTCTCGTTTTTGGTTCGTGGCTTCCCGGTCCAAAACCAGAAAATCTCGATCCGCCCTAATGTTTTGGGTGGCCACGTCTCCCACATGATAAACCGGGGCCCGTTTCAGAAACGACGGAGTGATCAGCAAAGCGGCCGCCAAAGAAAACACCGCCACCAGGACCACCTTGGCGTGTTCGGGATGCCTCCACCACTGAAGCAGGATGGATCCCCCGCCTAACGTCTCTGAGCTCAGGCGACGAGTTTCGACGATCTTGTCTTTTTCCATATGGCCGCCTACCGATGATCGTTGGTTTTTCTCGACGGAGTTCTGGGCTCGGCATTTTCGTAGGCTTCGATGATGTCCTGGACGAGCCGGTGGCGGACCACATCCACGTGGGAGAAGAAAATGAAGCGAAGGCCTCGAATGCCCTGCAGAATCTCCATGGCTTCGATGAGGCCGGACGGTTTGTTTTCAGGTAGATCGATTTGGGTGACATCCCCGGTGATCACCGCTTTGGAACCCAAGCCGAGGCGTGTCAAAAACATCTTCATCTGTTCACTGGTGGTGTTCTGAGCTTCATCCAAAATGACGAAAGCCTCGTTCAAAGTACGACCCCGCATAAAGGCCAACGGCGCCACTTCGATCGCACCACGAGACAGGAGTTTGGAAGCCTTTTCGAAGTCCATCATGTCGTGCAGCGCATCGTAGAGGGGTCGCAAGTAAGGGTTGACCTTTTCGGCCAAATCCCCGGGAAGAAACCCTAATTTTTCACCGGCTTCCACGGCGGGTCTCACCAAAATGATGCGGCGCACCTGGTCTGCCATAAGGGCCGAGACCGCCATAGCCATAGCCAGATAAGTCTTACCTGTCCCGGCAGGTCCAATGCCAAAGACAATGTCGTGGGTGCGAATCGCCTCGATGTATTCTTTCTGTTTCAGGCTTTTGGGCGTGATAACCCGCTTGCTGGAGGTGACGAACACTTTGTCCAGAAAGATGTCTTCCAGGCGACTGTGGGGGTTGTCGCTTAGAATTCTGACGGCGTAGAGCACGTCGGAGGCATAAAGAGGGTACCCTTTGCGGAGCAGGGCTTCCAGTTCGTCGAGCACTCGTTGCGCCAGGGCTACATGAGACTTTTCCCCGGAAATGGTCACGTGGGTTCCTCGCACATGGAGCCGCACGTCCAACTGTTTTTCGATGATTTTCAGATGGCTGTTGCGTTCCCCCGCAAGGTCCTGAAGCAGAGACGGATCGCCGAAAATTTTGGTTTCTGAGCTGCCGACGGAGTTTTGAATTCGGGAAGTCAACAAAGAATGTTCCTTTCCTCAAAACGTGATGCGTGGAGATTCCATCGCACTTGTGAGATAGCATTCACGGAAGGATCTGACAATGACTTCTTGAAGTCTACGCCTTCGGAAAACCCATTGAAGCCTCTATGCGAAATCGACTATGGTTCTGGCGATGGCGGCATGATTGTCCGTCAGGCGTGGAGAAAAAGTGTGGTGGGATATGGAAACCATGGCTTTGCTGGATTGGATTCTCATTCTTGTCCTCGGTTTGTCTTTACTGCGAGGGTTGTGGCGCGGCGCGATTTCCCAAATCTTTGGCATTATGGGCTTTGTTGCAGGCTTTTTCTTGGCCCAACGTTTCGGGCCCGGTTTGGGAGCGCGGCTGGCGGCTGTTTTTCCGTCACTTCCTCACCCTGCCTTCATAGCAGCCGCCCTTTTGTTCGTGCTCACATGGTTTCTTGTGGCTCTTACCGGAGCCTGGATATCCCGAGGGCTTCGCGGCGGAGGTGTGGGAGGAACCGATCGACTGCTTGGAGGTGCTCTGGGCTTGGTCAAGGGAGGCTTAGGTGTGCTGGTGCTGGTATGGGCTATGGCTTTTCTGTTCCCTCCGGACCATCACCTTTTGAAAGACTCTCGACTTCTCCCCTATGCTCAGGCAGCTAGCCGGTTCTTGATTGAAGCGGCACCCAAGAGCTTTCGAGAGCGGATGAATGACATGTCCGGGAAGGTGCCAAAACTGTCCCCTGAAAAGGATGCTAAGACGCCGGAATCAAAGATGGAGTTAAAAAACCGTGGAGAAAACCGGGATAACCCAAGCAAACTGTGACCCCAATAACCGTTGGGATAAAGTAAGACACCTTTGGAAGATCATCGATCGCCTTCGAGGTGAAAACGGCTGCCCATGGGATCGGCAGCAAACCCCGGAGACGGTGCAAACGTACTTGATTGAAGAAGCCCATGAGGCGGCTGCAGCCATTCGAGCCGGGGCTGTGGACGAAGCTGCCGACGAGCTTGGAGACCTTCTCTTCATGGTCCTTTTCATGATCCATCTCTATGAGGAAGCCGGACAATGCACCCTCGAAACCGTCTGTGACCGAATTGCAGAAAAGATGATTCGAAGGCATCCTCATGTTTTCGGAAACACGTCTGTAAGGACCGCTGAAGATGTTCGATCCAACTGGGAAAAAATCAAGGAAAAGGAAAAAAAGGAACGTCCCGCCTTAGGGCTTGGTGTCCCTGATACTTTACCGGCACTTGTTCGAGCTTCACGGCTGCTTTCCAGAGTTGAGAGCCCGAAACTTTTCGGCTTGCCTGAGAGCCGCCAGGAATCCCTTCTTTCCGAAGCCGTCGCTCACCTGACCGAAAGTCAGGGAGCTGACAAGGCTCAGGTTTCCCTATGGGTAGCCCGCAGCTTTCTTGCGCTCGTGGCTCTGGCCAGAAGGCACGGCGTTCGCCCTGAAGACTGCCTGCACGCCTACCTGAATCAGGTGGAACGCGAGGCTTTCAGGCAAGATTCATGCGGAACGGAAACCTCTTTGAATTCAAAGGGACCTTCCCATAGCAAGGCATCAATCACCGCATGACACGAACAACTGGTGGCGACGAGATAGGAACCGGGAGCGGATTCAATGAGCCGAAGGGCTTCCCTGAGGTGGCCGCCTGTGTAACCGCCAACGCCCGGGGCTAATTGACGGCTTTGAATGACCACGGTGCGGAGGGAGGGTATGGAAAGATTCTGAAGGGTCTGATAGAGTTTCTTCGGTCGAGGTTTCTTGGTGATGGTGCAGTGGTCTTCAGGTTCCGGGCAATCATCGGGGCAGCGGAACGTGGCATGGCTGGCGTAAATTGTTCCCGAGGGAGTGCGATGGGGATGAGGCACAAGGGGCTCTACAGCTACAGCCGAAGGTACGGGCAGACGATGGGCTACCCCCGTTTTGCCAAGCTCCATCAAAATCCAGCCGTAGGCCACATGAGTCGGAACGGCGGGAATGATCCATTGGTCATCGCTCAGGTTCTGGTTGGAAAGAAAAACAAAAACGTCGCCGTAAACTTTCATCACGTGGTTTTGTTCGGGAAGAGACATCAAACGTTGGCGGTCACCGTCTACGACCACAGCGTGTGTGCTGTCGTCGATAAGCAGGCGTTCTATGGCAAGACGACCGAACCGACCTGCACCCAGAATCCACAACCACGGTTTCCCTTTGTGATTTTCAGGGAAAGGTTCTTCTGCAGGCCATATGTGTTCCGATCGCCAATGAACCATTTTAGTCACCTCCAGGTATCAAGCCCAAAATGCCGCCGCAAAGGGGCACACCATGAGCAACCTTTTTAGCATCTTTGAAAAGATCGCGGAACAAAGGATTCAGGAGGCTATGGAACGCGGGGAATTTGACAATCTTCCCGGTGCCGGAAAACCTTTGTCCCTGGAAGATGACAGTCATCTACCAGCGGACTTGCGTATCGCTTATAAGATCCTCAAAAACGCCGACTGCCTTCCTCCCGAACTGGAATTGCGGAAAGAAATCCGGACCACAGAAGAGTTACTGGCGGGGATTCAAGACACTCAGGAAAAATACCGTCAGATGAAGAAACTCAATTATCTGATCTTGAAGCTCAATACCATGCGTCGCGTCTCGCCCATGCTGGAAGAACACCAGGTCTATTACCCCAAAGTTCTGGAGCGCTTGGCCCGAGACAAGGACAAAAAAGACACATGAAGGCGTTGGGACCGAAGACTGTATCGTGCCGATTCGGCTGTGACGTCCTTTTGGAAAATCCTCCTCGTTGGGTTTTTGAAAAACGGCTTGGGATCTTGAGTAACCAGGCGTCGGTGACGGCCGATTTCGTCCATGTGGTGGATGCTCTGGCATCCCGAGGCGCCCGCTTAAGCGCTTTGTTTTCTCCACAGCATGGATTTTTTGCGGAAAAGCAAGCCAATATGGTGGAATCCCATCATAGCAGCCACAAACTCTACGAGGTGCCCATCTTTAGTCTGTACGGGGAGACTCGACAGCCCACCGAGGCCATGCTGGATGCCATTGACGTTCTGATCGTGGACCTGCAGGACGTGGGCACTCGCGTTTACACTTACGGCACGACGGTGGGGCTCTGTGTGGAAGCGCTTTGCCATCGTTCCATACCCATGGTGGTGCTGGATCGGCCTAATCCGATCGGGGGGACTCGCGTGGAGGGCAACCTGGTGCATTCCGATTATCGATCTTTTGTAGGCCGCTATCCTTTTCCCATGCGTCATGGGCTGACGATGGGAGAACTGGCCTTGTGGGTAGCTCAAAGCCAAGGTTGTACCGATATGGTGAAAGTCGTTCCGGTGCAGAATTGGGCACGAGAGGACCTTTGGCCCGCGACAGGGCGACCCTGGATTTTTCCATCTCCCAACATGCCTTCGTGGGAAACGGCCTTGCTCTATCCCGGCATGGTTTTGTTGGAAGGCACCAATCTCAGCGAAGGACGGGGAACCACCCTGCCGTTTCAACTGGTGGGCGCGCCCTACCTGGATCCGGATAGAGTGAGAGAACAAATGGATCCTCTGGCGCTGGAGGGCCTCGTGCTTCGTTACGTAGAGTTTGAGCCGACTTTTGACAAGTGGAAGGGGGAGAAATGTCGGGGCTTTCATCTGCACATCACGGACCCCCAGGTTTTTTGCCCCTATCGGTTCGGCCTGGCTTTTCTGCAAGCCGTTTTTCGAGTTCACCGAAAATCCTTTCAATGGTTGCCGCCTCCCTATGAATACGAGACGCGGCATCTGCCCATCGACATCCTTACAGGAGATTCCAAAATTCGTAAGCTACTGGAAGATGGAATACCGATTTTATCTTTGGAACAGACATGGATCGAGGAATTGCGTGACTACGAAGCCAAGAGGCGGAAAGTTCTGCTTTATGGAAAGGGACCTAACGGCCACCCATGTTTAGATTGGTCAACTTTCTAAAGTAAGCAGAACCGCTTCGGCCACTTCCCTCATGGATTTTCGCGTATCCATGCTCTTTTTCTGAAGCCAGCGATAAGCTTCTTCGCCGCTTAAATGTAAGCGTGATATGAGAATGTCCTTTGCCTTTTCGATGATTTTGCGTTTTTCCAATTCTTCTTGAATGATTTTGGTTTTGACCATCAGCTCCGTGTTTTCGATGGCTACCGCGGCCTGATTCGCCACAGCGGTGAGAAGGTTTGTCTCCAATGCGGTGAAACGATGCGGGTGAGAGGTATAACAGTTGATGACCCCAATAACGCGGTCTTTCACACGCATGGGAATGCTGATCATGGATACCAGACCGAGACGCCTTGCCAGTTCCTTTTCTTTGAAGTAGGGATCTTCTAGAACATTGAGGGCCACGTGGGGTTTGTTTTCAACCACCACCTTGCCCACCACTCCTTCACCCACCTTAAGCACGCGGTCTTTGACATACTCAGGGTTGATGGCCTGCGTGGCGCGAAGCCTTAACACACGTTCGTGCTCATCCAAAAGCCACAGCGAACAAACACTGGAATTCATGACCTCAGCGGTGACCATGACGATCAGCCGAAGAATGTCTTCAAGGTACTGATCCGAAGTGATCGCCCTGCTTATGACTGTCAAGGCCTCGACACTCTTATCCACTGGACTAGGCTCCCCCGCCCCCGTAGGGGATTCCGTTTCAGGGGAGATTGTCCAATCTTGCTGAAGAAATCGCAGTGGGGGGCGTCTTTTGTGCGCTGTTTGCGCACGAAGCTCTTCAATGCGTTTTCGAACGCTCTGCGGCACCGAACGTTCCCGCCCGCTTAGAAAGCTATCAAGCTGCTTATAAGTGAAGCCCAATTCGCCTTCGTCCGTTTGTCCGGGCCACAACCCGGCAGAAGGCGGTTTGGAAAGAATGGACCTGGGAAGTTTCAGTTCACGAGCCAGTTTTTGGACGTCTTTTTTTAGCAGATGAACGATGGGCAGAATATCTGCGGCTCCATCGCCGTACTTGGTGAAATAACCTACCTCCCACTCACTGCGATTACTGGTGCCCATGACCAAATAGTTCCGTTCGGCAGCCTTATGATAAAGCACCGCCATGCGTAGTCGTGCCTTGAGGTTTCCCAGGAGTTTAGGATCTTGGGATCCAAGTGTCTGGGCCAGTTGATCGAAGACCTTTGTCAGGTTGATTTCTTCGCAGCACAGGTTCAGATGTCGGCAGACGTTTCGTGCGTCCTCAAGGTCTTCGGGAAGGGTATGGCAGGGAAGAAGAAGGCCGAGCACTTGGTCTCCCAGGGCTTTTTTCGCCAAGGCCGCACAGACGGCGGAGTCGATGCCACCACTTATGCCGAGGACGACGCCTTGCGCCGGCGCGTTTCGAACACTTTCTTCGATCCACGCAACGAGCTGCGCTAAAGTATCGGTCTGATTTTCTTCCTGCCTCATGGAGAAGACCCTCATTGCAGGGTGATTCTAGCGGACAAGATGTCCCAATCGATTCCAACGGACGAAAAATCCCTTTGGATCCAAGGTCCACTGCCCATCCTTGTTCCAAGACCAGTAGATCACGAAGGCTTTGCCCTTGACCGCTTCGGCATTCACAAAGCCCCAAAAACGACTGTCATAGCTTTCGTCTCGATTGTCCCCCAGAACGAAGAAACTACGTTCGGGAACAACAATCGGCCCGAGATTGTCGCGCGGACTTAAAGCCGCCGGGAGCACTCTCGTGTCCGTGAAGCGAGCGTAAGGCTCATCCAAACGTTTTTCGTTGATAAAAACGGTTTTGTCCTTTATGAGGACAATATCCCCAGGTGATCCGATAACGCGTTTAATGAAATCTTTACTCGGATCCTGCGGGTACTTGAAAACGATGATATCCCCACGGCGGGGATGATCCCACTCCACGAGGTTTTTGTCCATCAAGGGCAGCTTGATGCCGTAACGAAACTTGCTCACGAGGATATGGTCTCCGATGAGCAGAGTGGTCATCATGGAACCCGAAGGAATCTTAAAAGCTTGCACGACGAAAGCCCTAATGAAAAGAGCCAGAAGCACCGCGATCAGGATGGCTTCAGTGTATTCACGAAGGGTGCTCTTTTTTTGGGCTCTTGACGATTCTGATTTAGAAAAAAAACTCAACCTCGCCTCCAATTGTGCCGATAACCCACATAGAGTTTCTTTCTGTTTGTGTGTTGGAAAGGCTTGATGGTAAATAACAAAAAACGGTGAGTGTCAACGCCAAAGTGTACAGGGGGCCGCGAGGCGCATGTTCCGAAAACGAAAAGATCTGGTCGGCGTCGATGTGGGGTCGTATGCGGTCAAGATGGTGCAGATCAGTGAGGGGAAAACCGGGCATAAACTGGAAAATCTGGGCATGGCCCTGGTGCCCCACGAAGCCGTCCTGGAAGGGCGTATTGAAAGGCCCGAAATTGTTGCAGACATTCTGCGAAAATTGGCCAAGAATCTGAAAATCAAGCCGGGTCCCATTGCTGCTTCTGTATCGGGCTATGAGGTCATGATCAGGAAGATTGAAATGCCTACCATGACAGAACAAGAACTGAGCGCTCGGCTTCGCCAAGAAATCGCCCAGTATGTGCCCTATCAATTGGACGAAGTGAATGTGGATTACGAGATTCTGGATGTGTCCAAGGGGCGTGCCAAGTTTATGGATGTGCTTCTCGTGGCGGCCAAAAAGGAGGCTGTGGCGTCCTATGCGAGCATGCTACGCACGGCCGGGTTTGAGCCCGTGATCATTGATGTGGACTATTTTGCCCTAAGTAATGCCTTTGAAGCGACCTACGGGGTTTTTGCGGAAGAAAACATAGCCTTGATGGATATTGGGGCTTCCAAGACCACCATGACCATTGTCCAGACGGGACGGCCCCTTTTTACCAGGGACATGACCTTCGGCGGCCACAGTATGACTCACCGAATCGCCACGGAGCTTGAAATTCCGTTGGAAAACGCCGAGAGAATCAAGTTGGGGCTTGGCGCGGACAGTGTGGATCGAACCCGTCTTGAAAAAGCCTTTGTGGAAACGTTGACCGAATGGACGACGGATATCAAAAGGGCCCTGGACTTTTTCTTCACACATATTCCCGAAGCCAAATTGCACAAGCTTTTCCTTAGCGGTGGGTCGGCGAGAATTCCCGGCCTGGAAAAATTCCTGGAAGCCGAACTCGGTATTCCCACCCAGGTATGCAATCCCTTGCAGCATCTTGAGGTGGATGCGGGACGTTTTGATCAGGCATATCTGGAACAGATCGGCCCTCAGATGACCATCGGCCTCGGACTCGCACTCAGGAGAGCAGGGGACAAATGATCCGCATCAACCTTCTGCCTGCGGAAAAAAAGCCGGTTCGAAGCACCGCACGTCAATACCTTCTCCTTTATGTCTTGTGTGTGGCTGTGACGGGGGCGGCTATCGGTTTCGTGTGGTACAATCAAGCAGGAAATATTGAAAAGTTGCAACGCCGAGAATCGGAACTCAAGGCGGAAGCCGCCAAGTACGCCAAATACGAAAAAGTTCTTCAAGACCTCACAAAACAAAAAGAACTTATTCAGAAGAAAAAGGAAGTCATTCAAGGCCTCGAAAGGGACAGGGACAAGATGGCTCGAGTCCTTGCCCTTTTAAGCCTGTGGGTCCCCGCGGACAAAGTCTGGTTTGAGACGGTCACCGTCACCGGTGATAAGGTCGATGTGGCTGGGATCGCTCTAAGCGACGAGAGCGTTGCGGAATTTATGAGAAACCTCGAGCAATCTCCCTTTGTAGTGCGCGGCAGCGTCATTTTGGCCTATTCAAAGCAGACGTCCTTGGGAGACCGAAAGCTCAGGGATTATCGGTTGACCTGGTCTCTGGTTCCCTATTCTCGCGTCAAGGAATCCTTGGCGCAAAAAGACCAAGGACAGGGAAGCGCGGAATCCCCAGGGACGTCTCCTCAGCCGACGCCACAGGAAAAACCTCAAGGCTGACCCTCGGAGGCGGGCATGAAAAAGATCTCTCTTCCCATAGAGGCCATTGAGGCGAAGGTTGACGAACTGCCTGTGGTCCAGCGGATCCTGGTGCTCGTTATCACGGTGTTGGTTCTGGCGGCGGCCTTTTATTATTTCAAATACGATCCTCAACAAAAGCAGATTCAGCAACTTCGCTCCAGTATTCAAAGCCAGGAGACACGAATCGCCACGTTAAAGAAATACGCTGCAGAAGCCGAAAAATTGACACAAGAAGTGCAAAAAGCCGAGGAAGAACTCGCCGCCATGCTCAAACTGCTTCCCGACCAGAGAGAGATTCCGGCGCTGCTGGAGACCGTGTCCCAAATCGGGGCCCAGGAGGGACTGGAAAATTTACTGTTTCAGCCTCTTCCCGAAGTCCCTCATGAATTTCACGCAACGATACCGGTGCGCTTAGATCTGGTGGGGCGCTACCATCAACTGGGGTTGTTTCTGGACAGGATCAGTCGTTTGGGGCGCATTATTCAGGTGGACAATTTGGCCTTGAAAAGGCGCAGCGATTCCTCGGTGCAGGTTTCGTGTAACTTTGCAACGTACCGCTTCTTAGAGGAACATGAAAGAAAGAAGCCGGAACCCAAGAAGAAATGATTGCGAGGAAGGCGAAGCGATTCCAGGTCAACTTAAATCAAAGAGCGCAGAACAGATCGGGTGGAGACACAAAAAACAGGACGGGAGATCATGAAGCTTTGGAATTGGCCCAAAATTCTCATCGCGAGCGCCACGGCGTCGATGGCGGTCACCGTGCTCCTGATGTCCTGGGCGGTGGCACAAGCTCCGCCGGCCGAGGGCCGTGTGAAGGTCTTCGGGGTTCAAGCCAAAGATTTTCCTGACCGCACAGAGGTCATGGTGATCACGGACAGGCCTCCTTTTCAGTACCGAGCCTTGCGGCAGGGGGACAGAAGTTTTCAAATTATTATGCAGGGAGTGGTCACCTCGCTGGGATCAGGCTCCGTGCCCACAGCGTCTAAGCGCGTCGGTTCCATGAGAGTGACAATGGACGATTTGGGGAGTTTTACGATTTTCGGCCGGATGGCTTCGGAAATCGAAAGGCTGGAAAGTTCCGCCGAAGAAGGCCGTTTGGTGGTCCGCGTGTATCCTCGAGAGGGCCGAGAAACAAGATCGTTGGAAGCATCTCCCGGTCTGGTTCCTAAAGAACGAGAAACCATCTCCACCAAGGATCTCAAAGAGCCCTCGGATTTCACCCCTAACATGGCTAAACCCGAACCAGGTGAAGCGATCGTCGGGAAAAGTTATCAAGGCAAACCTATCAGCCTGGATCTGCAAGATGCGGACTTGACCAATGTGCTCAGGCTTTTGGCCGATGTAAGCGGCATGAATATTGTCGTGGAGCCCGATGTGAGCGGCAAGGTGACCCTGAAGGTGGAAAACATTCCATGGGACCAGGTTTTGGATATGGTCTTGATGATGAACCGACTGGGTCGTGAAGAAGTAGGCGGCGTCATACGCATCGCCAAGGAGGACAAGCTCAAGCAGGAGATGAGAGAGCGGGAGGAACGCATCAAGGCGGAACAGCAATTGTTGAAAGCGAAAAAGGATTTGGGGGACTTGGACACGGCTTACCTCCAGATCAACTATTCCGATCCAAGTGAGATTGCTGCCAAGATTTCCGAAATCAAGAGTGCGGACGGGAAGATCAGTGTCGATCAGCGCACGGGAACGATCTTGTACACCGATTATCCAGCCCGCATTGCTGCAGCTAAGGGGATTATCAGACGTCTTGACATACCTACGAAACAAGTGCTTATAGAAGCGCGGATCGTGCAGCTGAGCACCAAGGCCTCAAGGGATTTGGGCGTGCAGTGGGGATTTTCTTTGAACAAAACGACGGATCATCAGATCAATACGAGCTACGCCGTGAACCATCCTGTTTCCGGGTCATCCACAGCGAGCCTCGCGATCGGAAAACTTGTGGGTACCACCCTGTGGAACTTAGATGTACGTCTTCTCGCGGCAGAACAAGCGGGAAAAGGAAAAATCATTTCGGCTCCTCGCGTTTTGACCATGAACCACGTGAAAGCCACCATCTCTCAAGGCACCCAGATTCCTTATCAGGCCCAGAGCGAAGACGGCATTTCAACCGAGTTTAAAGATGCGACCTTGGAACTTGCCGTCACGCCTCACGTGACCGCGGATGGGCGAGTTCGGCTGCAGATTCAGGCGAAAAAAGAGGCTCCCAATTACGCTCTGGTGATTCCGGGTCAGCCCCCGGCCATCGATAGCCGCAAGGTGGACACGGAACTCCTTGTGGATGACGGCGCGACGGTGGTCATTGGAGGCATCATGGAAGAAAGCGAATCCGATTCGGAGAGCCGAACGCCCGGCGTGCACAAGGTACCAGTGCTGGGTCATTTGTTTAAGTCCAAGTCTGTGAGTACGGAAAAGAACGAACTGTTGATTTTTATCAACCCGCAGATTGTCGATCTTCCCAGAGGCACGGTTCAAGCCGGATCCTAGAGAAACACGGGAACGGAAGGAGTAGGCCGGTTACGATGAAACGAGTGGGTTTGCGGATGCGCTGTGCCATGACGACTCGCCATGGTTTCTGGATGGTTCTGGTATGGATGACTCTGGTGGCGGTTGGATGCACGCTACAAGGTCCGTCACCCCAAAGTCAAATGCAGAGCAAGGGCCTTCAAGGACTGGATAAAGCGGCCGAGGAGCGGTATCGGCCTTTTGAGGATCTTAAACCTGTCCGCATTGACTACCTTAGACCCGCTGAAGAAGTGGAATTTGCGGAGCTTTTTGTCTACAAGGAAAAAAGGCGTCTGTATGTTATGGACGGCGATGTGCTTGTGCGCAATTATCCCATAGGTTTGGGCAAGAACCCAAAAGGGGATAAGAAATGCGAAGGGGACGGAAGAACTCCGGAAGGAAGCTTTTTTATCTGTTTTAAAAACCCTCGAAGCCGGTTTTTTAAATCACTTGCTTTGTCCTACCCCACGCAGCGGCATGCCGAACAGGCTTTCGCAGCGGGTTTGATTTCGCCTACCCAGTACCGAGACATCATTTTGGCTTTGGACCGACTGTTGCAACCGCCGTGGGACACGCCCCTTGGAGGAGCCATTTACATTCACGGCGGAGGAGCCCATGGAGATTGGACAGACGGATGCATCGCGCTTTATAATAGTGATGTGGAGGAATTGTATGTCATGGCCGATCGGGGCACACGTGTCCATGTGCGCCCCTAAGGCTTCGTTGTTGAGAAATCGCGCCGCTTTCAGCGCCACCAGCGACGGCGTTCTTCCCATTCTCGAAAAGCCTTGGCGACCACCAAGTCAGCAAAACGGGGATTTCCTAAGTAGTTCCGGTTTGTCTTTAAGAAATCTTCCTTGAGGTCTTGAAAGGCGCGGTCTTTTTCGTTTTCATCGATAAAATGCCGGGCTTTCTGATGCCGATAGAGGAGCGGATTGCCGTTTTCTCGCACAAATTCTTCCACGAGATCTTTATCAGGGTTGAGTTTTTCCAGAATGTTGGGGGTTAAGGGGATGGGGATTTCCATCATGGCTTCCACGTACCAACGGTCTCCCGCCAGTTTTCTGGATCGATCGTAGATGCGCAACTCTAGGTTGTTGGGCAAGGTCAATGTTTCCACGGGGTCCTGTTTCGCGCTCATTGTTTCGCCTCCTTGTCCATGGCTTGTGCGGGATCTCATTTACAGGAAGCCCCTGCCTTGTGACAAGGACCAAGAGCATCTGGACATTTGGCAGACATTGACCTGATGCCGGAAAGAGGGTAAGAGAACGCGTCATGCTGGAAAAGGCTTTAAGGGTGGATTTAACTGAAAGAGGGACGTCGAGGGCTCAAGGATGACGAAAAGGAAATACATTCAGGTGCGCTGGCATGGTCGAGGTGGTCAAGGTGCCGTTACAGCCGCCATGATTCTTGCCGAAGCGGCCTTTGAGGAAGGCTACCAAGGGGTGACAGCGGCTCCTTTTTTCGGAGCCGAAAGACGAGGGGCGCCTGTCATTGCCACCAATCGTTTTTCCTGGAAACCGATTCGCACTTATTCCTTGGTAGTCCAGCCGGACATCGTGGTTGTCTTGGACGAAACCCTGTTAGACGTGGTGGATGTGAGCGCGGGCCTTACATCAGATGGGTTAATTGTCATCAATACGGCCAGGCCTCCTGAAGAGTTTCATTTCAGAGAAACTTTCACGGTGGCCACAACCAATGCCACGGCCTGTGCCAAGGAAGCGGGACTTGTTGTTTCAGGCGCGGTCATTTCCAACACGGCCATCTTAGGCGGATTTTCCCGAGCTTCCGGATTGGTGAGCCTACAAAGCTTGGAAAAAGCTCTAGGGTATCACTTTCACGGGGACGCCCTGGAACGCAATCGCCAAGGGGCTCGCCTGGCTTACGAAAGAACAAGGATTCTTGGAGAATGTCGCTTGGAGTGCGCCTAGAGCGTTGCCCTTGAAATGTTTCTTTTATTTGAAAGGATGGAAATAGGCATGGTGGAGCCTAGAAAAGACCCGTTTACTTATACCCATTCTTCGGCCTGTGAGGGCGAAGGAGGACGGACGGGAGATTGGCGATCGGAAAAACCCGTCATCGATCCGGAAAAATGTACACCCACAAAAAACCAAAAGCCTTCGTGCTTTTTGTGTTGGCTTTATTGTCCTGAAGGGGTCATTTCACGAAGCATTCCCGTAACGATTAACTATGAGTATTGCAAGGGGTGTGGCATTTGTGCGGAGGAATGCCCGACCCGAGCCATACGCATGGAGCCTGAAGAGTAAGTGGGATTCATGAAGGCTTGCGAGCCCGAATGATTTCCCTCCACAAAGGTTCCAGCTCACAGTCTTTGCTAAGAATTTGCACATCTACAAGACCAGCGTTTTGCAGCATCCTAGAGAGCTCTTGTTCGTCAAGAGCTCCATTGACACACCACAGCCAACCTTCCGGGGTTGATCCCCATTGGGCAGGAAGAGGTCCCGTTCGGACAAGATCCGCCATCAGAAAATTTCCTGACCTTTTCAAAACCCTAAAGACCTCTTGGAGCAAAACATCCTTTTGCTCAAAAAGGTTGAAAACACCGTTCATAAGCACCACATCGAAGACTTCGTTCCCAAAAGGGACGGCTTCCGCATCGGCTCGAACCCAAAAGATGGAAGCCTTTCCAGGGCCGTGCAGGGCCTGCTCACAATCCATGAAAGCTTTGCCTTGTACCAGGGCTTCTTCGACCACATCCACATTGACCAGGAAAGAGCCATCACCGGCCCTTCCAAAAGCCAAGAAAAAGGTATCCATACCCACGCCGGAACCCAGGTTCAGGATTTTTGAACCCTCAAGATGTTTGACGGAAATCCAAGGCAGAAGATGACCACAGGGAAAAAAACGGGCCCATAAAGCGTATGGAAATCGGTGCACAAGGCGCAGGTCATAACCGAGATGACATGCCAAGTCCTTGCCTTGCACAATAGGTAGGTCTGGATCGACACCTTCCTGATAGAGCCGACGGTAAGCTTGCTGCACATAACCTTTGGTGTTTCTTGTTGATTGAGACATGTGTGTTTTGTCCACCGTTGTCAGTTCAAAGTGGGCATGCTAAATACAACTAAACAGGGTAGCGGCGCAGTGTCTCCAAGAGCATAAGGGGGAAGAGAAAATGGCTGTGCGAGTGATCATCGAACGGATTGTGGACCCTGACAAGGAACTGGTGTTACAGCACAAGCTGGTGGAACTTCGGGCCAAGGCAATGCAGAGTGGAGGGTACATCTCCGGAGAGACTCTGCGTGCCGTCAATAATCCACAAAAATTTCTCGTCATCAGCACCTGGGCCAGTTTTGATGACTGGAAAGCCTGGGAAAAAAACCCTGAACGGGAACGCCTGCAAAAAGAAATCGATGCGCTGCTTCGAGCCCCGGCAAGAGTGGAAGTGTACACTTACGCATGACGCTCTTTTGTCTTTGGAAGAAATCGATCGCGTTCGCTGTACACGCAGCCGCAGTACTGTTGCCGATAAAGGCCCATGGCGACGGCTTTTTGTTGCCCTTCCGCCCAGCCTTTTCGAAAATCTTCATAAAGAAAGGGAATCGAAAAGGCTGAGGCGGCCTGCTCACCGATATGACGCACGAGATCGTGATTCTGTCGCTTGCTGTAAAGAAGTGTCGAGGTAAAGGCATCAAAGCCGCTTTTTTTAGCCAGCCGTGCCGCTGCTTCAAGCCTTCTGCTGTAACAATACAGGCAGCGACGGTTTTCCCGAAAAGCGGTCTGCCGAAAAAATTCCTCCAGCTCATAATCCTCTCGAACAATTATTGGAACATCAAATGAAGCGCTCACCATGCGAGCCGTTTTCAGGCGTCTTTGCCACTCCTGGTAGGGCTGAATGTGGGGATTGTAGAAGTAGGCGTGCACCTTCCAGCCTTCTGAAACGAGAAAATCCAGAGGATAGATCAGACAGGGACCGCAACAGGCGTGAACCAGAATCCTTTTTGTATCTTTAGGCTTCACGGCTCTTTCCTTATTTGTTCACTGTGAGGCCTTTTCGTTTTCAGCCTTTATGTGAGCCTTTTTTCCTTGTTCTTGCAAGGCCTGGCACAGCCCTGTGGGCACTCCGTCCATACTGCCGTTGCTCATGAGAAGCACAAGATCCCCGGAACGAATGTGTTGGAGCAACCCAGGCACCACGGGTTCCCCTTCGCAAAAGAGGCGTGCAGGGATACCGCGTTCCTGGATTTTTCCAATCAGCTCTGCCGTGTCCAGCCGCTCTTCCGCTGCAATGGTGTGAAAACCTGAGGGCTCTTTTATCCCCACCCAGGATGCTTCATCAAAAGCTTCAGCATATTCGTGCTGAAAAAAACGACGTCGACTGGAATTGGTGCGAGGTTCAAAGACGGCGAGCAGGCGTTGAGGAGCATAAAATGCACGAACAGCCTGAATCGTTTCTCGAACCGCTGTGGGGTGATGTGCGAAATCATCAAGAACCACGACCCCGTTGGCCTTGTAGATCACCTCCTGACGTCTTTTCATGCCACCAAAGCCCCTGATGGCCTCTCGCACCTGTTCCATGGGAACGTTCAAAAGCCGGCAGACGGCCATGGCGGCAAGAGTGTTCAGGGCGTTATGGCGCCCTGGTAGGGAAGAGCTGAAATGATGCCGACTACCGTCCGGGGAGGTCACGGCGAAGGTAACTGAGCCATTTCGGGCAGAAACTTCTTCCAACCGCCATTGGCATTGCCTGGACGTTCCGTACGTGATCACTGTCCCAGGACAGATGGTGGCGAGTTCAGCACAACGGGGATCGTCGGCATGGATCACAAGGAACCCGTCAGGAGGAATGAGGCGGCTCAGAGCCCGAAACGTCTCCATGACATGTTCCACGTCGCGATAGATGTCTGCATGGTCAAACTCAATGCTTGTCACCACGGCAATCCATGGCTTGTAGCGAAGGAATTTGGCATGCTTGTCGAAAAAGGCGGTGTCGTATTCGTCGCCTTCCAAGATCATAAAGGGCCCTTGGCCTGTTCGGTAACTTCGACGCCAGGCTCCAACGAAACCACCCACAAAAACGGTCGGATCCAAGCCCACCTGTTCCAGAATCCAACCCAAAAGCCCCGTGGTGGTGGTTTTTCCGTGGGTGCCGCACACCACCAGGTTTTTACGGCCCGGAAAGAAAAAGAGGTCCAAAGCTTGAGGCATGGAAAGAAGAGGAAGCCCCAGTTGGGCGGCTCGCTGCACTTCCGGATTGTCTTTGCGAATCACGTTGCCAACAATAACGGCGTGCGGCTTTGCCACTTCAAGATTTCGAGGGTCCCATCCCGGCAGTATGGGAATGCTCTTTTCGGCCAAAAAGGTGCTCATGGGAGGATAGACATGGGTATCCGAGCCCAGCACGTCATATCCCTCATCTTTGAGCATGGCTGCCAGAGTGCCCATGGCGATGCCGCAGATACCCATGAAATAAAGGCTCTTAAACCGGCCTCTGTCGGCCTGCAGACTGCTTTGCATCTATATCCTCCTCCATTCGAACTCTAGAATGGTTCCTTCATGTGTAGCATTACCTCCATGACGGTATCGTGGAAAAGAGGCCGAAAGACTCGAATGCGTTCATCATGGCGGTGCGGGTGAACGCGGTTGGTCAAAAGGATGACCATGATCTCTTGATCCAGATCCATCCAAAAGGATGTTCCCGTAAACCCCAGATGCCCGACAGTGTTTGAAGAAAAGTATCGGCCTGCACTGGAGCCATGGCTGCTGGGGGTATCAAAGGCAAGGCGCCACTTATCTTGAAAGAGGGAAATTCTCTTTTGAGACCATTCCCAGACATCTCGTGCGGTGCCGAATAACCCGGCATGGCCGCTGACACCTTGAAGGCAATAGGCGTTTTCATCATGCACTTCCCCTTGAAGCAAGCGGCCACGCCACGGGCAATATTCCGTTGCCACGCACATCTCCTTGGGATGCTTTGAAGGGGACGGACCGTGATGTGTCCCCTTCATTTCGGGAAAAGCCCCGAGTCGGCGATATCCAAGGTTCCAGGACACTTGATCAGGTCGCACAAGATCCTCAAACAACACATCCAAAGGCGAATCTGTCAACTCCTCCAAGATCCATCCCAAAAGCATATACCCCAGATCGCTGTAAAGGCGTTCGGTGCCCGGCTTGGTGATCAAGGGCTCGCATAGGACCCATTCCATGAGAGTGTCTTTACGGTGTTGCGGATGGACGTGAACAAGTTCTCGAAAGTAAGGCTTGTAGGCGGGCAGCCCAGATCGGTGGGAAAGAAGCTGTTCTATGGTTAGAGATTTCTTGTCCTTTGGAATCCGTCGTGATGGAAAAATTCGATGGAGGCAGTCGTGGCTTTTGAGGCGGCCTTCTCGGGCAAGTGTCATCACGAGCGTAGCCGTAGCCATCGGTTTGGTCAGGGAAGCCAGGTCAAACAAAGTGAATGGAGTGACGGGTTTGGCCTTGTCACCAAAAAAGGTGGTTCCCCAGCACCGTGAAAAGACTAAGGTATTTTTTCGGCTCACGAGTGCACTTGCTCCCGAAAAAACCTTTTGGGCTATGGCCGATTCTACAAGGTTCGAGAGCCTGTTTTCCAGGATTGTCATGATTCGATGAAAGGCGTTTCGGTGATTTGGAAATGCTGCGCTTTGGTGTCCAGCATGTAAAGGGCGCCGAGGGGCAGGACATGGTTCGGACGGTCGTGCCCAAAGGGCATATCCATGATTGTGGGAACGTGGCGGGCAAGCACATGCTCGCGCAAAAGGATTCGAATTTCTTCAGGATCCCCGCAGTTCACAAAGGAACCACATATGACACCTCGCACGGCATCAAAGACACCGGCATGGGCGAGATGGACCAGCATTCGGTCAATGCGGTAGGGGGCTTCGTTTTTTTCTTCCAGAAATAACAGGGCTCCCTCAAAGGTGGGGGCAAAAGGCGTTCCAAGAAGATGTGTCAAACAAGTAAGATTTCCCCCCACAAGATGGCCGCTCACTCTGCCTGGGTAGAGAACCTGATTGGCTTCAAAAGGCCATGAAAAGGGCTTGTGGCCTTGCAAAAATGCGAGAGTTTCCAAACATTCCTCAGGATTATCCGCCCATTCCAAGGCGTTGGGTCCGTGAAAAGTGATCCAGCCGGTCATGGATTCCAAGGCTGCATGAAGAAAAGACACATCACTGTAACCGAGAAAAATTTTACACATCCCATGCCAGCTGGAAAAAGGTATGCGTGTTAGCAACCGACTGCACCCGTAGCCTCCACGTAAGCAAAAAACGGCGTCAATTGCAGGATCCGTCAGAGCAACCCACAAGTCCTGGGCTCGATGAGCATCTTCCCCGGCCATATAGCGCCAATGTTCTAAAACATGGTCCCCCACCTGAACCCTGTAGCCCAGTTTTTCCAGACAGGTTTGGATACGAGGGACGACCGCTCCTGGAAAAGTTCCTGCCGGTGCGACCAAGGCAACGGTCATTCCTGGCTGCAGGCGACGCGGTTTGTGAACAGGGGCGCTGGGGACTCGGCGATAACGCTGCACAGGCATGGTGTCAGCGACGATTCCTTTCAAAGAGGATTTTCAGGCCCTTGAGGGTAAGAAAATCGTCGACTTTTTCAATGGCGGGACACTCGCTGGCTATCAAGGGAGCGAGACCTCCCGTGGCCACCACCGTAAGAGGTTTCTGAATTTCCCTTTTCATTCTAGCAATGATGCCTTCCACCAACCCTGCATACCCGTAAACGATACCGGCGTTCATGGAGGCGATGGTGTTCTTGGCAAGAATAGACTTGGGTTTGGCAAAGATTTCCACGCGAGGCAGCTTGGATGCCTTTTGGAACAGGGCTTCACAGGAAATGAGAATCCCAGGACAGATGACCCCGCCCATGTATTCCCCTCGTTCAGAGACATAATCAAATGTCGTGGCCGTACCGAAATCCACAACAATGACGGCCGAATGAAACGCTTCGTAAGCGGCGACCGCGTTGACGATGCGGTCGGCTCCCACTTCCTTGGGATTGTCATAGAGAATGGGCATGCCGGTACGAATGCCGGGACCTACCACGAGCGGCTCCGTTTGAAAGTACTTCTGGCAAAACCCTTCGATATGGTTCAGCACAGGAGGCACGACACTGGAGACAATCACATCGGTGACGACATTAAGGGACAATCCTTGAGTTTCCAGCAGGTTCTTGAGCAAAATGCCGTATTCGTCCACGGTCATGTGCACTTCCGTGCGAATGCGCCAGTCGTGAGCCAGGGTGTCCTCATCAAAAAGGCCGAGGACCGTGTTGGTGTTCCCTACATCCATGACCAGAAGCATGGAGATTTTTTCCCCTCCAGGTGTTCAAGGCAGTGTTTGGAAATGATTGCAATGTTTGTCGATAAGTGTTGCGAGATCCTCCGCCAGTTCTTCAATGAGCTGCTCGTCTCGGCCTTCGATCATGATGCGAATGACCGGTTCCGTTCCGGAAGGTCGAATCAGGCAGCGCCCTTCGTTACCCAGGAGTTTTTCCACCTGTTCCACTCGATCCGTAAACTCGGGAATCTCTCGAAGGTTTCTTTTTTGAGCGACCTTCACGTTTTTCAGAGTTTGAGGGAATCGTTCCATGACCGTTTTAAGTTCCGAAAGAGGTTTGTCGGTTTCCAGCATGACGGAAAGAACCTGCAAGGCGGAAAGAATGCCATCCCCTGTTGTGCTGTGGTCCATAAAAACGATATGTCCGGATTGTTCGCCGCCAAGATTGAGCTGGTCTTGGGTCATGCGTTCCACCACATAGCGGTCTCCAACGGCGGTGCGAACCAGTGAAATGCCCATGTTTCGCAAAGCCACTTCCAATCCCATATTGCTCATGACCGTGGCCACGACCGTTCGTTTGCAGAGTCTTCCCTTCTCCGCGAGGTGCTTGGCACAAATGGCCATCACCTGATCCCCATCGAGAACTTCGCCTTTTTCGTCGGCCAGAATGACACGATCCGCATCGCCGTCAAAGGCGATGCCGATTTGAGCTTGATGTTCTCTGACGAGACGTGCCATGGTTTGCGGATGCAAAGCTCCGCAACCGTCGTTGATGTTTTTTCCGTTAGGCCGATCTCCCGTCAGAATCACTTGGGCTCCAAGCTCTTCAAAGACGGAAGGAGCCACCTTATAGGCGGCGCCGTGGGCACAGTCGAGTACGATACGCATGCCCTCCAGAGTCTGGTTTCGAGGGAATGTGTTTTTCAGAAAGACGATGTATCGGCCTTGCGCATCGTCGATCCTTCGAGCTCGACCGATTTCCGCCACGTCAGGTCGAGGAAGCGATTCCACCTCACCGCTCAGCACGAGCCTTTCGATTTCGGTTTCCACATCATCGGGAAGCTTAAACCCCGTGTTAGCAAAGATTTTGATACCGTTATATTCGTAAGGATTATGGGATGCGGAAATGACAATGCCGGCATCGGCGCGCATGCTGGCGGTAATGAAAGCGATACCGGGGGTGGGCAAGGGTCCTAAAAGCAGCACATCTACGCCCATGGCACAGATGCCCGCCGTCATGGCGTTTTCGATCATGTATCCGGAAAGGCGTGTGTCCTTGCCGATGACGATTTTGGGTCTACGGTGTCGGCTCTTGAAGAGGTACGCCGCGCCGATTCCCACTTTCATGGCGATATCTGTGGTCATAGGATATTGATTGGCAATGCCTCGAATTCCATCTGTGCCGAAAAGTCTGTCCATGAGACAACTCCGCAAATTTTCTCAAGCTTCAGGATTTTCTATCCAAGCGCCGTTCCGTAAAGCATCGGCCATAAGCACGACGGGCCGGTGAAACGCCACGTCATGCACCCTGAGAATGTGGGCTCCTGCGGCAATGCCTAGAGTGTTCACAACGGCCGTTCCCAGCTCCCGTTCTTCCGTAGGAACGTTGAGCACACTGCCAATAAAGCGTTTTCGCGACGCTCCAAGAAGGATGGGGCGCTCCAAAACGGCCAAGGCGTCCAAATCTCGAATAAGTCGCAAATTATGGCTTACCGTTTTGCCAAAACCGATTCCGGGATCCACGATGATTTGGTTGCGATCGATACCCGCATTTGTGGCTACGGCTATGCGCTCTTCCAGAAAACGTATAATTTCAGAAAACAAAGCGTCGTAATGTGGCGACTGCTGCATGGTTTTGGGGGTGCCAAGCATGTGCATAAGGATGACAGGAACACCGAATTCGGCCGCGACGGCGCTCATCTCAGGGTCAAAGCGTAAGGCACTGACATCATTGATGAGGTCCGCACCGGCTTTGAGAGCCTGAAAGGCCACTTCAGCCTTGGTGGTGTCGATGGAGATGGGAATATCCGTATGGCTTCGAAGCTCTTCAATAACCGGAAGAACACGCCGAAGCTCTTCTTCCAAAGGCACGGGATCGGCAAAAGGCCGTGTGGACTCCCCTCCAATATCTAAAATATCTGCACCGGCGTGCACCAGCTCCAGACCGTGGGATACCGCGGCATCCCGGCTCGCCCATTTGCCGCCGTCGGAAAAGGAATCCGGCGTGACGTTGACGATGCCCATGAGCAGGGTACGCTGTCCGAGAATCCATGGGCGAGATCGCAGCCTTAGATGGAAAACTGGACGCGGTCCCAAATTCATTTGGCGTTGGCTCCAGAAGGTTTAGGACTCGATTCGGAAATAGGGGGCTCATTGGCGGGATCTTCTGTTGCAATCGAAGCCGACCTTTGCGCTTTTTCTTCGTCGGGCCGTGGCGAATTTTCTTCACCTTGACGTATCGAAGGTGAGAGCTTTTGGGTGGACGTTTCGTTCACCGAAGTCGATGGGGTCAGATCCGGTCGAAGTTCAGCGATGATCTTTTCGATATCCTGATTTTCCAGAGTCTCTTTCTCGAGTAAAGCCGCCGCCAGGGCTTCCAGCATCGCCCTATGCTTTTCTAAAAGATCTTTAGCTTTTTTATAGTTTTCCTCCACGAGTCGCCGTACTTCCTGATCTATCTGAATGGCGGTCTGCTCGCTATAGTCTCGATGGTGTTGCACGATTTCTCGACCAAGAAAGACTTGGTCTTCCATTTTTCCAAAACTCAGAGGTCCCATACGCTCGCTCATGCCCCATTCGCACACCATGCGTCGAGCCAGCTGTGTTGCCCTTTCTATATCATTGGAAGCTCCTGTTGTTTGATGGCCGAAGACGATTTCCTCGGCCGCTCGGCCGCCCATAAGAATGGCAATGGAGTTGAGCAGGTATTCTTTAGGGTAGGTGTGTCTTTCGTCTTGAGGCAACTGCTGCGTCAATCCTAAGGCTCGTCCTCGAGGGATGATGGTAACTTTGTGCACGGGATCCGTTCCGGGCAGGAGCCTGGCCACCAGGGCATGTCCTGCTTCATGGTAGGCCGTGGTCCTTTTTTCCTCTTCACTCAGAATCATGCTCTTACGTTCCAGGCCCATCATGACCTTGTCTTTGGCTTCTTCAAAGTCAGCCATCTCGATCTTGTCCTTATTTCGTCGAGCTGCCAGAAGAGCCGCTTCGTTGACAAGATTTTCAAGGTCAGCTCCAGAAAAGCCCGGGGTCCCCTTGGCCAGCGTTTTCACATCCACGTCTTCGGCAAGTGGTTTGCCTCTCAAGTGCACGGCCAAAATGCCTTCTCGGCCTCGAATGTCAGGAACAGGCACCACCACCTGCCGATCAAATCGACCGGGACGCAAAAGCGCCGGATCTAAAACGTCGGGACGGTTGGTTGCAGAAATCAAAATGACACCCTCGTTGGATTCAAAACCGTCCATTTCCACGAGCAATTGGTTGAGGGTCTGTTCCCGCTCATCATGGCCACCGCCAAGACCTGCCCCTCGATGTCGTCCCACGGCGTCGATTTCATCGATAAAAATGATGCAGGGGGCAAATTTCTTACCCTGCATGAAAAGATCTCGCACACGAGATGCCCCGACACCGACGAACATTTCCACGAAATCGGAGCCGCTGATGCTGAAAAAGGGAACGCCTGCTTCCCCGGCGATGGCTCGAGCCAAAAGGGTTTTACCCGTACCCGGAGCCCCGACCAGAAGCACGCCTTTGGGAATGCGCCCCCCAAGGCGTGTGAATTTCTTGGGATCTTTGAGGAATTCGACAATTTCCTGAAGTTCTTCTTTAGCTTCGTCGATGCCGGCCACATCCTGAAAGGTGACTTTCCGCGCATCCTCGCTCAACAGCCGGGCCCTGCTCTTTCCAAAGCTCATGGCTTTTCCGCCGCCCATCTGCATTTGGCGCATGAAAAAAATCCAAACGCCGATAAGCAGCAGCATGGGAAACCAACTAATCAAAATGGTCATGTACCAAGGGGATTCTTCCTTGGGTTTTGCTTGAATCTCAATGCCACGCTCCCTGAGAATGCGAATGAGATCAGGGTCTTGGGGTGCATAGGTGCGAAAAGGGCTTCCGTTCACATAGACACCGAGAATATGGTCTCCTTGAATGGTTACCTGTGCCACTTCCCCTTTGCGCACGGCATCCAGAAACTGACTGTAGGTGGTTTCCAGACGCGATGTCTGCGGTTGATTGAACATGTTGAAAAGCAAAATGACCATGAGGCTGATGACCAGCCACAAGGCGAGATTCTTATAAAAAGGGCTCAAGGTTTCCTCCTCTGTCGCGACCCCGCATAGCGATGGTCGCAAAGGTCGTCAAACTTCGGAATGGCCGCCCAATTCAGGCGGTATTGTCCAAATTTAACACTCTGGGCCGCCTCTGTGAACTGTCTTTATGGTTGAGACTTCTCAAGCTTGTCGAGCCCTTTTTTATACCAGGTTTCACCCCGACGTGTTCGAAAAGGTGCCATCACGGAGGTGTCCTCCGCCGAGATTTGCACGGCTTGGAGAAGAACACGGATTTTTACAGCAGAATCCAACCCGGGCAAGTCACACACAAAGGCTACCCAGGCGCGGAATGTTTCTTCACGTCGTTGGGGGTCTTCTGAGACACAAAGGGCGTGAAGCTTCAAACATACAAGCACCAGGTCCCTTTCTTCGTCATCGGCAAAACTGTGTTGCCCATATAGACGAATGGCTTCCTTGCCTACCTCATGGATCATGGCGATGGTAAACCAGCGCACCAGCCATTGTAGGGTTTCTTTCGATAATTCCTTACTGAGCCAATAGAATGGATTTTTCCAGTTCTTGATGTGCCAAAGCACCTTTGCCGCTCTGTAGAGCTTTTTATGCCTTTTCAACGACTGCACCAGGGACGATTCGTTCACACGTCGATAGGTTTTGTAAAGGGCGCGATAATGCCCGATAGGTCGGCTGGAAAGAAGCCGAAAAGGCCCTCGTTGCACGATGTTTTCCAAACGGGCTGTAGTGCGTCGGGAAAGAGCGAGAAGATCTCTCAAGGTAGCCTGATAAGGGGCTTCTTCCTTGTCTGGATGGTAGACGGAGGCGATGGTGCGGACAATCTCTTGAGCTTGAGCAAGGATAGAGTCAAAAGAAAAAGTGATGTCCTGATCAGGCATGGCCCAGACTTTTCGGCGCAGATCTTTAAGATAGGCGAGAGCGGCTTGATCTTTTTCGTTTAAACAAGTTTCGTCGAGAAAGCTGAAAGCTTCTTCTGTCGTTTCTTCCAGCGCGGATTGCCAATGGCGGCGCAAGCGCTTGCGCATCCAATAGACGAGCGCAAGAGAAAAAGCCGTCAGGAGTGCAAGGAGAAGGCTGACAGGATGAGCTGCCGCAAGGTCATAAACGAAGCGAAGGGCTTCATGCCAGGTCATGATATCCGGAAATGAGCGAGTCCGGTGCTCCGCCGTCAATCCAGCGCTTCAGGGAAGGAAGGACGTCTGAAGCCCATGTGGAACTCAAACGTGCCGTCAGAAATTCCCGATAGGCGGCATTGAGGATGCCAAGGACCTCGTCAATAAAAAACATCTTTTCCAAAAAACGACCGTCAGGATCTTCCTCTTCCCCACGAGGGATCTGTTTCGGGGTCTTAAGACCCTTGAGCGTCCAAAGGTCCCGGTCCAGCGTGAAGCTGTACTCATTATCGCCCGCCATCAAAATCCACTGGGCTTCTTCAACCATTTTGCCTTGGCGCAAGGCAGTTCGCGCCTCGTCCAACGCACCGGCCTGTGTCGTGCAAATGACGCGTTCCTTGCCGTCATCCTGACGGCTTAGGACCACGCGTTCCCCAAGGGCCAAAGTGGCAAACGCACCCTTCTCCAAAGGGATCCGTCCTTCACGGGTTTCGGCCAGGTACCAGAGCCATGTAAGAAACTCATAGCCGAGAAACCGACCTTCTTGCAAAGCATGAGGCGATTTCACGGAAACGAGTCCGGAGAGAACATCCTTCAAGCGTTCCGGCAAAGACAATCCATGCAAAGCCCATTGCACATGATAAAGGGGGATCGGATGCAATGTGAAGATACGTTCGAAATGCTCCAGAAAGGCTTCCAGCATCTTCAGACTTGCCGTGCCCACAAGAAGGCGGTGCTGCGCTGGGGACCACACCACATCACATCCGGAAGGCTGCGGTAAAACGCGCTCCAAAAGTTGGTTCTGAACTTCTTCACGAATTTTGAGGCGTTCATGCCGAGGGGGATACTTGCCATCGTGTTCAGCACGATAGGCTTGCACCGCCTCACGTTCGTATTGCTTCAGCACCAAGGGAGGCACCTTGAGCTGATCCCATCGAAATTGAAAGGCCACGTATTCCCCTTTGCGGTAACAGCCAAAAGGGAAAGTGGCGTCAAAAAGGTCTTCCCAGCGGGCAAATCCCTTAGCCGTCTCCTCTTCTTGTAGCCCGGTTCGGTAAGCTCCTTCCTTAAGGCTTTCGTCGACGAAAGACCAAAAATCCGCTACGGAAGGATCCGGCAAGTGAAAAGATGTGAAAGTGATGGTGCCGCCTTGAAGACCCATCTGTCGCCTGATCCAAATGGTGAAGTTAGTTGTTGGGCACGTTCTCGACAGGAGGAAGCAGCCCTTTGGCTCTCAGTTTTTTTCTTTTCTCCCGCCTTCGACGGCGGCGTTCCAGTTCTCGACGACGTTCGATCTTCTTATGCCGAGCCATTGTTTCGCCTCCTGATGTATGCACAAAATTTCGAGTCACGAGAAAAAATTCTTAGCGGCCACATCTTTCAATGCGGCCGCGCATTCACGATAAGGGGCTCTATTTACCCAATGGCCCAAAAGGCGTCAATGGGAAACCTGGGTTTCCCAGCGTTCTGTAACAAACGTTTCCATGGAAGGGTAGGTACCGAAAGCCCTCAGGACCTCCTTCATTCCGGGAATTTTGGAATTCTTGAGCAGCCCTATTGTTTCCCCATGCACGCGGGCTTCTTCCGCATCTCTTTCTTTTTCGGGAACGTCGAAGCGCTGCAGGAACCTGGCAAAGCGAACAACATGAATCAATTCATGAGTCAGTATGTACGTGGCCAAGGGGAGCAAATCCACGTGAGGGTCCCTGGCGAGAGCCTTACGAATAACATGGTCCTGAAGGCAGATCTTGAAATAGTCCCCATGGCGACTGGCGAGTGTCTTATCATGCGGAGGAAACGCATAGCGGCGAATCTGGGCAAAGGCGTGGTCTGTGATTTCTTCGGGCTGCAAATCCTTGAGCGACTGAATGTCATAGCGGTACCGCTTCCACTGTGATGTAGAAATCTTGAAATGATCGCTGATAAGCTCCTCGGCGATGCGAATGGCTTCCGCAAGCACTCCTATCTCATCGTCATGAAAGGGGATTCGATCTTCTCGTTCCCGTAGCATTTGCTTCGGTTTAGGCTCCCGTAAGCTTCCTCTACGCCGCCAACATCTGCCCGCGACCCTATTCATTCCCATGTTTCTCGACGCCCACGGCACTCTTTTTGGGCCCCATTCTAACTTTATAAAATTACAGAATTTGCCGAGGCAAAACAAGTCCGCTTATTTCTTGACGTAAACGTAAAGCGCCCATTAGAATGCAACACCTTGAAGCCTAAAGCCTGAAGCCTTAGAGCCCGGTGAAAGCCTTGGGCCAAAGAGTGGGTGTTCTTGGCAAAGGGGCTCTGGGCATGGAAAGGGGGGATGGAGAGACAAGAAAGGCGAAGCTTCAAGAAAGCACAGGGGCTGTTCAGGAGAAGCGGAATCGCGATAAGAAACTCATGAAGAGGGGGAAGCAATGGGTTGGAGAGTCTATGCCGTTGCTCTGGTGATTGGGGTTCTAATGGCTGTGACGGGAATTCCACAAGCTTGGGCTCAACCGGCCGAAGACATTACGGAAGAAGTCATCGTTGGGCCGGGTAGTGTGAGTGTGGCGACCAAGAAAGACATCATGATGAGTTTCGGCGCTTTGGTTCGCTTCATTCCCACGTCGGAGTCCAATTGGGATTTCGGCATGAATGACAACCTTAAGGGCAAAAGCTTTTTTGGAGGCAAATACACCGGAAGCCTCTTTGAGACACACAGTAACGAAAGCGGCACGGTGCGTGGCGGCTACATTCGCAATGAAGACAAGATCTATTTCAACGCCATGCCTTCGGACCGTAAATGGTCTTTTTACGCTGCCTTAGAATACGATCGGCCCATCGACACAGACACAGTGGACAACCGTGGCGGTCGTGGTGACAGCAGTAACTTCGGGCTGGAACGTCTCAATGTGAGTGTGGCGCTGCCCTATGAAACGAGGTTCCATGCTGGATGGGATGTGTGGGGCTTTGATCACTATGACGGAGCTTCCATGGTCTACGCCGATGATAACCCGGGTTTCTGGTTGGATGGGCAAGCGGGACCTGTGACCTACAGCATCGGTTATTTCAAATTAGCCGAAAATAATTTCCAGACAAGCTTAACGGGAACCATCGGCAAATATGAATTTGCCGCCAATGATGATGACCGTGATCTTTTTGCGGCCTACGCGGATTACAAGATTAATGACAAGCATAAGATCAAATTCTTCTATGGGTATGACCGCATTCGAGCGATCCCTGCAAGGGATTTCTACACAGCGGCATGGGGCGCGGCGCGATCGGCCACGGGCATTACCATGGCCAAAGTCTATGATTTGCTGGGCTTGGATGGCTCGCCTCCAGACCCTACGAATCCTGATTTTCCGTTCGCTTATGGAGCGACCAAGACGGTCAGTGCCGGAAGCCCCAAGACCGATTCGCATCATATCGCTTCTTATTATGTGGGCAATTTCGGGCCTGTGGAGCTTTTCCTGGAAGGTGCTTACCAGTTTGGAACCGCAGACAATGTTCAGAAGTTCAAATACAGCAGTTATGATATCTCAGCCTATGCCTTGGCGGCCGATGTGGCTCTGGAGCTTAAAGACTGGATCGGTTTCAGTGTGAAACCTCACGTCGGTGTCATGTACACTTCAGGTGACGACGATCCCAATGATGACAAGCTCGAAGGCTACAACGGCATTGAAAACGCCCAACGCTTTTCCAACCGTTGGGGTGGAGAAAACACCATCATCGGCGACACCAACTTCGTTTTGGGAACGGCCCTCTACGGGTATCTGCCTGAATTCTACGGAAACGGCACCCCCATCTTTACCGGGGGTTTGCAGAACTTTGCTGGTTACGGTAACGGTCGTGGCGACAACCCCGGCTTGACCATGCTCAGCGTGGGGCTCACGGCGGCGCCCAAAAAGTTCATCATTTATCGGACCAATGTGAACAATTTCTGGTGGAACGAAGACATCAAGGTCAAGAGCTTCGTGTACCCTTATGCGGAAACCTGGGTGAAGTCCGGCTTTGTGGGTTCCGAATGGGACAACGAACTGACGGTGGCGCTGCATAAGAACGTTTTCGTGAAGGGTCAGGTCTCCTTCTTCTTCCCGGGTGAAGTCATCAAGGATGTGACTGAGGCATTGGGAGCCAGAAGCGACGATACGGCTTCACGCGTCGCAGCGGAACTCATCTGGAATTTCTAAGGCCTTGTTTCTGCTTTCCCTTAACAGAGGGGACCCGAACGGGGTATAGTGGGCTGTGTCAGGCTGCTATACCCCTTTCTTTTGACCCGATTTTAGTGAGGTGGGAGCAAATTTCATGAAAGCCGTTGTGGTTCACTATCAGGTGTTTGTCCTTATGTTTTGGTTTCTTACGGGAGTTTTTGGATGTGCGTCGCCTCCGGACATTGTCAGTCGGGAAAAGGCGCCGGGTCAGAAGTACTCAGCTGCAGAGGTTCGGGAGATTTTGGTGGATCATCCCTTTCTTCTTTCCGGCGACTATTTTCGGGAAAGACAGGATCTCAAGCCTTTCGTCTTGAGCGATGTCCTTTCCGGAGCGAGCAAAGAGTCGAGCCAGGCCCTTAAAGAGTCCCAGGAGGCTCAGGAAAAAAGGCTGGCCAAACTGGAAGCGGCGGTTTTTGAAGGGCGCCGTGCGGCACTCCCCCTTGCTGGGGATGTCCTGCGATGGAAGGTGGGGTTCCTGATGGACCTGCAGGGCGTTCCATCTTACCTGGCAGATCGGCTTCTTTCTCAAGCAGATCGCCTTTCGGTCACCTATGACGTGTTGTTCGTGCATCACCGGGATTTAGAACAAGTCCTGTCCCAAACGGACTGTCTCCAGCGTCATGATCTTGGCTGTATTGTTCGGATTACGGCCATTTATCCAGGAGTGCGCTTTATCGCCTTGGTGGAATCCCTGACAGTTCCCTCCTCATTTCCTGGAACGGCTCGGGCTCGGTTCGGGGTTGTGGATGCGGGCATCGGATATCGGTTTCCGCTTCAGCAGATGGAAATGCCCTTGAAGGCGGAACCCGATATAGAGACCTTTTTGGAACTGATTGCTCGGCGAAGTTATGAACAGGCTCTGGATCATAAGGACCTTATGCCTTGGACGACTCATGTTTTTTCCGACCAAAACGGCGAATTTTTCGTCAGTGCCGGGCATCGATCCGGTCTCATGGTTGGAGATGTCTTGGACATCGTGCCGGAAGGGCGGCTGGTGAATTCACCCACGGGAACTCCTGCGGCGTGGATTCCAGGTAAAGTCAAAGGCCAGCTTCGAGTTGAAAGGCTTTTTGGGGAGGACCTGGCCGTGGGCACACTCATCTCTGGGCAACGGCCCGAGATGGACGACTGGCTTGTCCCTGTGCGCGTGGCCAAATGAGTGGTGAGCTTGGCGACAGCCCTGTGGAGGGGTTCCGACTAGAGGTTCCGGAAGGAGTGAAGGAAGAAAGGTTTCATGGTTCCTTTGCGCGAGCGAATCTTGTGGGCTCTTGAGGAAGACCTGGGCCCGGGCGATGTGACTACCCTGGGAACCGTTTCTGAGGAAACACGCGGAACAGCGCGCATGGTGGCGCGTGAGCCATGTGTTGTCTCGGGCATGGAGGCGGTACGCCTGGTCTATGAGATCATGGATTCCGCGGTGGAAATGACCGTTCAAAACGGCGATGGAGCCTACGTGAATGCAGGAACTACTTTGTGCACCTTGCAAGGCCCGCTGCGCTCTATCCTTTCAGGGGAACGTACGGCCTTGAATTTAGTGCAACGCATGAGCGGTATCGCGACCTTGACGCATCGTATGGTTCAAGAGGTTCGAGGAACAGGCTGCGCGATTTTGGATACACGCAAGACAACCCCACTGTGGAGGGATTTGGAAAAGGCGGCCGTCCGTCATGGAGGCGGTCGGAACCATCGTTTCGGGCTGTTTGATGGCGTGCTCATCAAGGATAACCACATCGCGGCCTCAGGAGGACTTTGGCAGGCCGTGGATCGGGTGCGTGCCCGAGTACCGCATACCTTACGTATCGAAGTCGAAGTGGATACTTTGGAACAGCTTCAGGAAGCTCTCGATGTCGGTGCAGAAGTCATCCTCCTGGACAATTTTTCGCTGGACGACATTCAAAAAGCCGTGAAGTTAGCTCAAGGAAAAGCCCTTCTCGAAGTCTCCGGCGGTGTGACGTTGGATAAGGTGCGCCGAATAGCTGAATGCGGTGTCCATTTCATCAGCGTGGGAGCCCTCACGCATTCGGCTCCCGCCATTGACATCGGCTTGGATATTCCTTCATAAGGTGCCTCATGGAGTTCACATCACCAAAGCTTAACCGCCACACCTGAATATATGGCCGCCGCCTCGACCATGGAACGTGTCGCCGTGGTTGCAACGGATTTGCCGTTAATCCCATTCAAAGCTTTGAATGACTAGGATACCGGCTTCACGAGCCTTTTCCAAAACCTTTGGTTTGGCGTAATGGGTCACGACCAGGGGGATGAGCTCTTCCGGCATCAAGGCGCTCACCTTTTCCAACTTCGCTTGAAGGCTTTTCAGCTTGGAAGCATCATCTAGGCGAAGCACCGATTCCCCGATGAGAATCACGGGTTTTCCGTTTTTTCGAGCACGAGCAAAAAAGTTGATTTCTTCATCGGCGACGTCGGCTCGAACGATACGGTCCTGGACCACAATGCCGTGAAAGGTTGCCAAGTGGGCCGGAAGTTTTCGATAAGCTTCGTTTTCGAGAGCATAGGCCATGCTGCGGGCCAACCCACCGACTTGCTCCCGGGTGGCTTTGAGTCCACGGGCTAGAGCAGCCACTTCCTTTTCCGTTTGTTTTTGAGCTTCAGCCAGCTCTTCCAGGCGCTCTTCGGTACGCTTCTGCGCTGCGGCCAACTCTTCGACCCGGGCTTCCGTACGCCTCTGCGCCTCTGCCAGCTCCTCAACCTTAAGCGTTAGGCTGTCCAGACGCTCTTCCGTCTTTTTTTGAGCTTCAGCCAGCTCTTCCAGGCGCTCTTCGGTACGCTTCTGCGCTGCGGCCAACTCTTCGACCCGGGCTTCCGTACGCCTCTGCGCCTCTGCCAGCTCCTCAACCTTAAGCGTTAGGCTGTCCAGACGCTCTTCCGTCTTTTTTTGAGCTTCAGCCAGCTCTTCCAGGCGCTCTTCGGTACGCTTCTGCGCTGCGGCCAACTCCTCAAGGCGTTCTTCGGTGCGCTTCTGGGCTGCAGCCAGATCCTCGATGCAGGCTTCAGTTCGTTTTTGCGCTTCTGTGAGTTCTTCGATTTTGTGAGTCAAGGTGTCTAGACGTGCTTCAGTTTTGAGCTGAGCCTCGGCAAGATCTCGAACGACCTCTTTAAGATCGTTGAACTCTCGCTTAGTTACAGATTCTTCGCGATTTCGTTCAAGCTCCTCGAAAAGGCTCAGAAGTGCGTCACGAAGATCCGGATCCACACGTTCCAGTTTCCTGTAAAGGGCGACACTCATCCCCATTTTTCACCCCTTGTGTTCTACGACGGTTTTCCTTTGGGTTCCTTAATAGCTTGTAGCTAAATGGTTTTTTGATCTTTTTACCCCTGGGAGGCTGCGGTAGGCAAGAGACCTGCATCGGTTCAACTGGGCCCCATAGGCAACTCTTGGACCATCATTCAAGCCACTTTGAATGTAAGTCATGAGGGGTGTTCAAAATTTACCGAACAAGGCCGTGCGGATTTTTTTTCCTATAGCTAGGGCTTCTTGGAGGATATGGGATACATTCGCGGTTTGAACCACACGATCCCGGACGACGGGAACACCGTCAATCCAGACATGGCGCACATCTGTCGCTCGTGCGGCATAAACCAGGTGGGATACAGGATCGTAAAGGGGCGTCAGGTGCGCCTGGTTCACCTGAATTGCTATAAGATCCGCGCGCTTTCCCACTTCCAGACTTCCCGTTACGGACCCTAAGCCAAGGACTCGAGCCCCCCACTGCGTGGCCATGAGAAGCACCTCACGTGCCGAACAGACGGTCGGATTTCCCGAGACGGCCTTATGGATTTTGGCTGTTAGGCTGATTTCGGAAAAAAGATCCAGGTCATTGTTACTGGCACATCCATCCGTGCCGAGCCCAACTGAAATGCCGGCTTGTAGCATGGCAGGCACAGGAGCGATACCGGAAGCCAATTTCAGGTTACTTTCCACATTATGGGAAACTCCAGCCCGGCTTCGTGCAAGAATCCGTATCTCATCCTCATCCACCCACACGGCATGGACACATAAAGTCAGCTCATCCAGAAGGCCCAATCGCTCCAGATGACGGACGGGACTTAAGCCGTATTTCGACCGCACCTCTTGCACTTCCCATGAAGATTCCGAGACGTGGATCTGAAAGAGTAACCCTCGATCCCGACAGAAGGCCTTAGCCCATTGAAGGGTTTCAGGATCACAGGTATAGGGAGCATGACAGAAAAGAGACGGTTTCAGGCGTGAAGGTTTGCCAGAAAAACTCTCCACAAAGGCCGCCGCACGATCGGCGACCTGAGACGGGTTCGGCACATCCGGCGTAGGAAGACTCAAAATCCCTTGCCCTAAAACGGCGCGCATTCCTGAAAGTTCCGCCGCGTCGGCGGCCGCTTCCTCAAAAAAGTAACCATCACAAAAAGTCGTGATGCCTCCCAGGACCATTTCCACACACGATAAAAGTGTGCCTAAGCGTACGAATTCGGGTTGGACAAAACGCGATTCGGCAGGAAAAATGCGCTCATGCAGCCACCGATCCAACGGAAGGTCATCACCTAACCCCCGAAAAAGGCTCATGGCCCCGTGGACATGCGTATTGATCAAGCCTGGCAGTAGGATAAAGCCTTGCAATGTGAGGGTTTCTTTCGCTTCGTAGTGTTCTTCCAGTTCACAGGGCGGTCCCACAGCCACGATGGCCCCTTGACTCACGGCCACAGCGCCTGGGCTGAAGATGCGAAACAAAGGATCACAAGTGATCACATGATCCGCTTGTGTCAGGATCATATCCACAGGGGTTTTCTTTCCGGAGACCATGACCGTGGACCTCATGGGTGCAGGGTTCCGGCAATGGCGCGCACTTCGGCCAGGACCCGTTCCAGATCGATGGTGGCCAGTTGTCGGTTTTCCATGACCACCTGGCCTGCGATGACGGTGTGCCGCACATCGGAAGCTTTGGCCGCGTAAACCAAATGACTGACGGGATCGTAAACGGGAGTCAAGTGCGGGGCTGAAAAATCCACGACAATAATGTCTGCGGCAAAGCCTGGGCGAATCTGCCCGATGACATCTTTCATTCCCAGTGCTTGAGCACCGCCACGCGTCGCAAGGCTTAAAACTGTGGCAGCGTTCATGACCGTGGGATCTAAAGTCATTGCCTTATGGATTTTAGCGCAAGTGGCCATTTCCCCAAAAAGATCGAGATTATTGTTGCTGGCACACCCGTCGGTGCCAAGAGCCACGGACACACCACGCTGAAGAAGCTGGGGTACGGGAGCAATGCCGGACGCCAACTTGAGATTGCTTTCTGGATTGTGCACCACGTGCACCCCGTGTTCCGTCAGAAGATCCATGTCTTTTTCGTCCAAATCGACACAATGGTCGGCGATCAAACGGTCATGGAGCACTCCCAGACCCGCAAGATGGGCAACGGGTCTTTTGCCGTAGCGTGCCATGACTTCGCGAACTTCAGAGGAGTTTTCGGAAAGATGGGTGACCAGAGGAACATTGTATTGATGAGCCAAGTCCAAACAGCGACGATAGAGTTCCTCTGAACAAGTGTAGGGGGCGTGAGGTTCGACAGCTACACGAATCAGAGGGTCGTTACGCCACTCAAGGATCAAGTCTTCTGTGAATCGCAAGCCGTTTTCCACGGGGCCGTAGTGAGGTGACGGAAAATCGTAGAGGACTTCCCCGACCAATGCGCGCATTCCAGCCTCTTTAGCAGCCTGCGCAACCTTGTGCTCAAAAAGATACATGTCACAAAAAGTTGTGGCGCCCGAGAGAATCATCTCTGCACAGCCCAAAAGAGATCCCCAGTAGACCCAGTCTTCGTTCAGGCGGCTTTCAGCGGGAAAGATATAATTCTGCAGCCAGTCCATGAGTGGGAGATCATCGGCGAGCCCTCGAAATAGGGTCATGGCTACATGGGTATGGGCATTGACCAAACCCGGCAGTACCACGCATCGTGTAGCGTCCAAGGTTCGTAACGCCTTGAAACGATTCTTGATGTGATTTGTGGAACCCAAAGCCTCGATACGTCCATTAGTCACGGCTACGGCACCGTCGTCCAGGACGAGCCCTTCGTCGTCCAGGGTCACAATGAGGCCATGAACGATCAGAAGATCACAGGGAGTCTTTTTCATTATTTTTGAAGTCCTCTAGGTTCTTGGAAATACCGGGTAAACAACGTTCTAAAAGATGCATGAGTTTGGGGCCGGCGGCAGAAGCCGTCTCAATCACTTTTTCCAAAGGCACGGGTTCGTAGCAGTCCGGGCGGTTGACATTAGAGATCACCGAAATGCCGATGACTTTTAAACCTGCATGGACGGCTGCGATCACTTCCATCACTGTGGACATGCCCACGGCGTCGGCACCGGCAGCTCTAAGCAACCGAGTTTCTGCCGCCGTTTCCATGCTGGGACCTAACACTCCTACGTAAACCCCTTCTCTCAGGCGCAAGCCCGCCTTCAAGGCTTCCTCTCGAACAATCTCCTGCAGTTTTCGGCAATAAGGTTCAGTCATGTCGGGAAACCGAGGTCCTAAGGCGTCCAAGTTGGGGCCTACAAGAGGGTTTTGTCCTGTGAAGTTAATGTGGTCTGTGATGAGCATCAAATCACCGGGTTGAAAAAGTGGGTTTAAGCCTCCGGCGGCGTTGGACAGGATCAATACCTTGATTCCCAGACGGGCTAAGAGTCTAATGGGAAAAGCGATCTCCATGGGCGTATAGCCCTCATAGAGGTGAAATCGCCCTTGAAGAGCCACAACAGGCACTCCCGCCCACGTGCCCCACAGGTAGCGTCCCCGGTGGCTAGGTACTGTAGAGACGGGATGATGAGGCACGGCTTCGTAAGGGAGTTCTCCTTGCACGATCATGGCTTCTGCGACGCCGCCTAGTCCTGTGCCCAAAACAAGCGCGCAACGGGGACGATTCCCCATTGCGGAAGCAAACACCTTGGTTGCTTGTTGAAGCTGAACCATGCTTAAAGAAGAGTCAAACATTGGCTTTTTCCTTGCTGTGGAGCCTGATGACAGCATCTCGTAAACATCAAAAGAACAAACCATCAATTGACAGAAAGCCACCTTTTTGTAAAGATCCGCCGACTTGAATGTCATGAACGCGCAAAAGATTTCAAGTGAACCCATTAGGGCAAGGTGGTGCGGGTGCCGGAGATTATTTTAATTTTAGGGATGGTTGCCGGTGCTTACATGGCCTGGAACATCGGCGCCAATGACGTGGCCAACGGTATGGCTTCAGCCGTTGGGGCGAAAGCCATCACATTGCGCCAGGCGGTCATTATCGGGGGCCTTCTTGATTTTATCGGGGCGACTTTCATCGGTTCCCATGTGACAACCACCATACGGGAAAACATTTTGTTGGCAGAGAAAATCACCCAAGATCCTCACGTTATGATGCTGGGCTTGTTGGCGGTACTCCTTTGCGCGGCGTTTTGGGTTTTTTTTGCTACTTGGAGCCATTTGCCTGTGTCCACGACCCATTCCATTATTGGAGCCCTTGTTGGCTTTGGGATTGTTTCGGGAGGGCTTCGAGCGATTCAATGGGTCAAAATTAGTGCCATTGTGGCAAGCTGGATCATTTCTCCCATCTTTGCAGGATTCCTTGCTTTTTTGACCTTTCACTTCATTCGCAAAAGTATTCTGGAAAAACGCAACGCCTTCGTGCGGGCTCTGCGCTGGAGCCCCCTTTTTGCCGGGGCCACCATTTTCATTGTGGTGCTTTCGTTTTTAATGAAAACCCCGCTGGGGAAAAGCCTTCGTGTTTCGGGGTGGGGAGCTTTGGGCATTGCGTTCGGCCTCGCACTTGCTCTTAGTCTGATAGCCCAAGAGTGGTTGGGGAAGACCATTCGAAAGATTGATGAAGAGGGTGTGGAAGAAATCTTTCGCCGCTTTCAAGTGTTCACCTCCTGTTATGTGGCTTTGGCCCATGGGGCCAACGATGTGGCCAACGCCGTCGGACCTATGGCTGGCATTTATGCAATCTACGTCTCCCAGACGGTGGCTACGACAACACCCGTGCCCGACTGGCTTTTGGCTTGCGGAGGTTTTTTTATTGCCCTTGGTGTCTTCACTTGGGGATATCGTGTTATTGAAACCTTGGGCACCCGAATCACCACGCTGACCAACACGCGAGGGTTTGCGGTGGACTTTGGAACGGCCACTTCCGTTCTTGTGGCTTCCAAATTGGGCCTTCCCGTTTCGACGACCCATGCCGCCGTGGGAGCCGTAATCGGTGTGGGGCTTGGCGGCGGATTGGCGGCTGTTGATTTTAAGATAGTTTTTAGAATTATCATCTATTGGATCATCACCCTACCTTTGGCGGCCATCCCGACCATGGTGATTTTCAAGGTGCTGATGTGGATCTTTCGTTAGATAAGGAGACAGGCCATGCGTTCGGCGTTCTTCAGTATCTTTCGCAAGTCTCCCTTTGAAGGCTTATTGCGCCATGCGGAAATCGTTCGGGAAGTGGCGCCTCTTTTCCGAATGGCTTTTATTTCTTACCTGGATGAAAGCCGAGCGGATTTTGAAAAATACCATAACAAAGTCACTCTTTTGGAAAGTGAAGGGGATGCCGTTAAACGCAACATTCGAGGTCATCTGCCTCGAGGTATTCTTCTTCCCATGGATAAGTTTCAGTTGCTTTGGTATTTGCGGGAACAGGACAAGATCCTGGATGCGGCTCAGGACTCTTTGCACTGGCTTTCCTACCGCCAGACCCATATTCCCGATGAATTTGTGGATGATCTCTTGTTGCTGGTGGACAAAATCACCAGCGTACTGAAATCCGTACATCCCATGGTGGCTGCGGCGGAAAGCTATTTTCAAAGTTTTTCAGAAAATCATCGTGCCATGGTCAAGAGCACCATCAAGCAAATACGAGAATATGAGTTCGAATCGGATCAGGTGGAACGAAAGCTTCTCTCGGATTTTCTTAATTATCCCTTTGACAATCCCACCTCGGCTTTTCATCTCGTGCGTCTCGTGGAGTACATGGGAGACATTTCCAACCACGCACAAAACGCCGGGGACATGATGCGAGCCATGATCGCCCGTTAGGTCTCATTGGAATATGACTGCTTCCATGTCGCACCGAAAGCCCTCGGGAAGCCATGAATTTCCCGAGGGTTTTTTATCTGCATCGAGCCCGCCGTCACTCCTACCCCCTCGATGGTCCTACCCGGACGATTTACCCATTACGGAGAAGAAAGACCTCATTGTCGAAGCTCTTCGCCGTCATCGGGTGGTGGTGGTGACCGGGGATACCGGCTCAGGTAAGAGCACCCAGTTGCCGAAAATGTGTCTGGAAGCCGGTTTGGGTGAAAGAAGGCTTATCGGCATAACGCAGCCCAGGCGCCTTGCCGCGGTGACTCTGGCCCGTCGCGTTGCGGAAGAACTGCAAGAACCCCTCGGTGGTCTGGTGGGCTATAAGATTCGTTTTCAGGAGCGGCTTTCGAAGCGAACCCGCGTCAAGTTCATGACCGATGGGATTCTGCTGGCGGAAGCCCAAACCGATCGTTTTTTCAAAAGTTATGATGTGGTGATTGTGGATGAAGCCCATGAACGAAGCCTGAACATCGATTTTCTTCTCGGCCTGCTCCGCAAGGCTATGTCACGGCGTCCCGACCTGAAAATTGTCATCACCTCGGCGACCATCGATCCGGAAAGTTTTTCAAAGGCCTTTGACAATGCGCCTATGATCAAAGTGACAGGGCGAACGTATCCTGTGGAGATACGGTATCGACCTCCGCAGCCCGACACTCAAGAAGAGAGCACGGCTGTGGATTTGGCCGTGGAAGCCGTCGCCGATCTCAAAAAGGAAGGGCTTCGTGGGGACATCCTCGTCTTCATGCCCACGGAAAACGACATTCGAGAAACCTGCACTCGGTTGCAGGAAGCCTATGGATCATCGACGGCGGTCTTGCCCCTTTATGGAAGGCTTGCAGAAGCGGACCAGGAAAAAGTCTTTCAGCTTCTTTCTCAGGAAAAGATCGTTGTCGCCACCAACGTTGCGGAAACTTCGGTCACCATCCCAGGGATTTGTTGTGTGGTGGACACCGGACTTGCTCGCTTGGCCGTTTACAACCCTCGAAGCCGCACTCAAGGTCTGCCGGTGGTGCCGATATCGCAGGCCAGCGCGGATCAAAGGGCCGGTCGTTGCGGCCGTACGGGGCCCGGCGTGTGTGTGCGACTCTATGCCCAAGAAGATTATGCGAGCCGTCCTAAGTATACAGCGCCGGAAATCCTAAGATCCAACCTGGCTGATGTCATTTTGAAAATGTTGGCTTGGCGTTTCGGCGATGTCAGATCCTTTCCATTTCTAAACCCGCCATCTGCCGCCGCCGTCAAAGATGGGTATGCGGTGCTCATGGAGTTGGGCGCTGTGGACCACCATCATCGCCTGACGGACCTGGGACGTATGATGGCGCGGTTCCCTTTGGACCCTCGCATCGCCCGCATGCTCATTCAAGCGGAAAGAGAAGGGGTCTTGGAAGAGGTGACCGTTTTGTGTGCCGCCCTCAGTATTCAAGACCCGAGAGAAAGGCCTTTTGAAGTCCAAGAACAAGCGGATCAGATCCATGCGCGGTTTCGAGACCGACGTTCCGATTTCCTTACACTCCTGAACATCTGGAGAACCTACCAACAAAAACGCCGTGAAGGTGCGTCTCAATCCCAGTTGCGAGCCTTTTGTCGGGAGCATTTCCTGTCGTATCGTCGTATGCGCGAATGGGCTCAGGTGGTGGAAGAGATCCAAGCCATCCTGGACGAAGTGGGGCTTGCTGGAGCGGTTCGCGAGGAGGAAACAGGAGCTTCCTATGAAGCCATTCATCGAAGTGTGGCTTCCGGCTACTTGAGCCATGTGGCGCTTAAGAAAGAAAAGAACATTTATCTGGGTTCCAAAGGCCGCCGGATCATGCTTTTTCCCGGCTCCAGCCTCTTTAACAGAGGCGGCGACTGGATCGTGGCAGCGGAAATCGTTCAAACAAGCCGTCTTTTTGCACGTATGGCCGCCGACATCGAGCCTGCTTGGTTGGAGGATTTGGGACGCCATCTGACCAAATCCCATGTCTCGGCTCCACACTGGGAAAAAAAGCGTGGTCATGTGGTAGCCTTTGAAAGGGTGACCCTTTACGGTCTTCCCATTGTGGAAAAGAGACCCGTGGATTTTGCACGACATGATCCCGAAGAAGCACGCCGAATTTTTATTCGATCGGCCCTTGTGGAAGGAGACTTGCCCAAGCTGTACGGTTTTTACGAATACAATCAAAAGCTTCGTGAAAGCTTGGAAAATGTGGAAGACAAGCTTCGACGTCGAGGCGTGCTCATCGATGATGAGGACATTTTTGCCTTTTATGATCGGCGCATTCCTTTGCTTTCCGACATCGGTTCTTTTGACAAGTGGTTAAAGGACCAAGGCGGTGACGCTCGTCTCCGTATGAAGAAAGAGGATTTCTTCAAGGAAGGCCTGGGCTCCTGGGGACTTGAACAGTATCCCGACACTCTCGATTTGGGAGAATGCCGTCTGCCGCTACGTTACAGTTTTTGCCCGGGAGAAGAAACGGACGGCGTGACGGTGACCGTGCCTATTCACGTGCTCACACGTCTAAAGGCGGAAGATTTTGAATGGCTTGTTCCCGGTCTTCTTGAAGAAAAAATTCTCGTGCTGTTGAAAAGCTTACCGAAAACCCTTCGACGACAGCTGGCTCCATTGTCCGAAACAGCCCGAAAAATTGTTCGGCATCTTCCTTTCGGACAGGGAGATTTTTACACGGCCATGGAACAGACTGTTTTCGAACTTTACGGTTTGCATGTGCCAAGGTCTCTGTGGCCTCGAGAAGCCCTTTCCAATCATTTGAGAATGCGTTTTGAAGTGGTGGACGAAAAAGGTCGCGTGCTGCAATCTGGCAGAGACTTGGCGCAGCTCCAAAAGCACACCTGTCAAGTTTATCACGATGTGGTTTGGGATGAAGCGCGTCGGCAGTGGGAACGCACCGGTTTGACTTCCTGGGATTTTGGAACCCTTCCGGAAAAAATCGAGCTCGGGCGTGACGCCTATGGTGTCATGCGGTATGCCTACCCTGGGCTTCAGGCCGAAGGTACGAGTGTGTCCATCCGTCTCTTCGGGGATCTCCAATCGGCTCAAGAAGCCACTCGAGACGGTTTGCTCGTTCTTTACCAGCATGCTTTCGCTCCATTCCTCAAAGGACTTCGCAAAGAATGGATCCTGACGCTACCCGGAAAACGTTCCGAATCCGATCAGGCGCCCCTGCCTCTGAGGGCTCTTCATTTTCTCGGCCAACTGGGTGAAGCGCAGAAGCAAGCGCATGTTTATATGCTTCGAGAACTTTTCGATCTCCACGATCCACAACCCCTAGACGAAGAAAAATACAGGCAGACCCTCCGGGAACTTCCACCACAGCTGGACAGCCGTGCTCGACGACTCTGGTCTGAGGTCATAGCCGTGCTTAAAGCTCGTGCGGAAGTGGACGCTACGCTCGAAAAATTTCGCTCAAAGAGCGCTACCACGGCCATGGCATTGGAACGATTGCAAGCTGTGGAACAAGAGATGAATGCCTTGGTCCCTCAGGATTTTTTGAGCCGGTATCGGAGTGCCGTAATGCGGGAGTTGCCGAGATACCTTCGAGGGCTGGTTTTCCGGGCTGAACGGGCCTACGTGGCTCCAGAAAAGGATCTGCAGAAATGGGCCGAAGTGGCTCCTTTTGTGGATCGTTATCGACGAGCTCGAGAAAACCTTGCCCAGGATGCTCCGGCTCAGATTCGTGAGTTCCTTGACGAGATGCGCTGGATGATAGAAGAATACAAACTCTCTGTGTTTGCACCGGAGGTGAAGAGGCGTTACGCTGTTTCGGCCGGGCGTCTGGAAAAGAAATGGGCCGAATACGAAAAATGGATGGGTTTAAGACCATGAAATCCCATGTTGCCTTAGGGGATCTTGATAGAATTCTCAGCCAGTCAGACCTCCTACAGAAGCACATTATGGATCGACTGGCCCCCTTTCACCCTACAGACGCATCCAGCGACGAGTCCTGGAAGCAACGGCGATCGTTATCCAGTGTGCTTGTGCTCTTGGGCTGCGGTCTGCAGGAAAATGGGTGCGATCAGGAACCCTGCCTGATCCTTAACCGCCGTTCCCGGCACGTACGCCAAAGTGGGGACTTGTGCTGTCCCGGAGGCACTGTGGAACCGCGACTGGATCCTATTTTGGCGAAAGCCCTTTCCTTGCCGGGATTACCTCTGTCTCGGTGGCCTCATTGGTCAACGCTTCGCCGAAATGTCCCCCAAGCGGCTCAGCAACTAGCCTTGCTCCTGGCCACGAGCTTGAGGGAAAGCTGGGAAGAGATGCGCCTTAATCCGTTTTTTGTCCGTTTCCTTGGCCCCTTGCCGGCGGAAAGGTTGCGTTTGTTCGTTCGAGTCATTCATCCGTTGGTTGGATGGATTTCTCGGCCGCATCGTTTTGTGACCAACTGGGAAGTGGATCGCATTGTCAACATCCCTTTGCGACAACTTCTGAACCCTGACCATTACTACCGCTACAGGTTATACGTGGATCCCGAAGTGCAAAGTTCCGTAGAGCCCCCGCCTCAGGATTTTCCCTGTTTTTTGCATCAAGACGGCGTGCATGTGGAAATCTTGTGGGGAGCTACATTTCGTATTGTGACCCTTTTCCTTTCCAAGGTCTTTGACTTTTCGCCTCCGGACGTGTCTCACCGACCCATTGTTCCAGGCTTTCTGAATGCGGCTTACCTCAATGGCACCAAAGTCTAATGCACAAGCTCCTTGGACCTTTCCAAGAACGACAAAGGCCGTTGCATTGAATGCCGTTTGAAAGGGAAGGCGAGGCGCCGCCTCGCCACCACATCATTTAAACTCCGCTGCGATGACGAACCTGTAAGGTGGAGCGTGGTCTCCGCCGTTCCATTTCTTCTGAAGGGGCGTTGTCGCTGAAGATCTCGCAAGCCGCCCTGTGTCTTATGCCTGTTTCAACGCGGCCTTGAAATGGCGGACAAAAACATTGACCATGGCCCAGATGGTGTCTAAGGCATTCAGGTGTCTAGTAATGCTTGCATCAAAACGCACCGTGAGAGTTGCTGGGAACTCATCGTCCCCTTTCCAATAGATCCATTGCATGGGAATGCGCGGAAGAACGCGAAAAGTATACGCCATATCGCCCGCCTCGACAGGAACACCTCCAAGTCTTTCGCAGGCTTCTTTGAATCGATGTGGATTGTCGACAATGTGTCGAAGGACGGAATCCAGGGGGAAGGCGTGAGGGCCGGTAAAAAACTGGTGTCCTGAAGGAATCTCCTTTTCACTGATCCATCGGCCCGTAGGGGAAGAATTGTGGGCTTCCAGAAGGTAGTGCAAAAGGACGAGCCCGGTCTGGAAATCTACCGTTGGCCACGTCAGGCCTTGGAGTGCCTGGACGGTTTTCTGAGCCGGGAAACACTCAAAAGATCCAGCCAGAAAAGGGATAAGGTACGATTGTTTCTGCACGTTCCAACCGACCGAGGCCCGTAGACACACGTCTTTAGGATCGCAATGCATGAGCCGGTCCCAAAGTAATGGATCCAGATCTTCCAGCGACTCATACAGGCTCGGAGTCTCAAGAGATTCTAGGACGGTAGCAACGAGCTTTCGAGCCGTGCTGAGATAGCCCGCGGGCACGAGAATCTGCCCCCAGCCCCGCTGCGGCACAAACAAGCCGTCATAGGCTGTTTCTACAAAGGAGCGAACGAAATAGGGAACTCCGTTCCTTTCTAAAACATCCGTGAGGAGGTCCGCCTCAAATCGATTGGCCAAAGTATAAAGAAAAACCCAGCGGTGCTCTGTGGGGGATTCGATCACTCTTGAATCTCCGTGCATTCTTTCAGAGAACTTTCCCTTCGAAAGACCTTTGCCGCAAAGGCCAGACAGGTGGGAACACCGCATCGGCCGCAATTGGTCTTGGGAAGGATTCGATAGATATCAAGGACACTTTCCGAAGGACGCGTGCGCAGCGCAGGGGTGATCCTGTCTCGTTCCCGGCGGATCTGTTCGATGATTTCAAAGTACCGGTGGCACCAAACAGAAGCCTCTTCAGGTCCCGAGACATCCGTGATGGTGATCCTGTCTCCGTAAATGGCCACGATATGTCCTTGATCCATGACATTCACCACGCCACTTCCATGAACATACGTGGCTCCTGGAAGAACCGCGGCGCAGTAAGGCAGAAGATCCTCAATGGATTTCTTCAGCTCCATGATGACGTTGTAGTGGTCTGACTGAGGTAAGCATTCAATGTTCACTAAACGGTACGTGTACGGTGGTTTGTTTTGTTCCCTGGAGGCTACGGTTTCGCTCATGGCTTGGACTCCTGCCATCCGCGGCTCAGGACCTCGTAAGCCCATTGAATCTCCTGAAACTTTTCTTTGGCCAACCGCTGAAACTCCTCTCCTAGATGGCTTACTTTGTCCGGATGATATTTGGCCGCCATGTGGCGATAAGCTTTTTTGATGGTTTCCGGATCGGCCCCTGGTGAAACACCAAGAATTTCGTACGGGTTTTTCCCCTTGTTTCCTGTGCGGCTCTCTTGAGTGTTTTCGGTTCTGGAGCGGCTTTCGAATCCTGCTGACTCTTTTCCCGTATTGGAATTTTGGGAAGATGTTTTTGAGCTTTCAAAGGATCCTCTGTGGAAAAAGAGATAGTAGATGAGGGCCAGTAGCACAAGATCATCGGTCCAGCCAAGCCCCAAAAGAAAATCGGGCAGCACATCAAAAGGTAAAAGCAAATAAGCGATCCATGCCAACAGAGGCCAAAACCTTTGCATCATGAACCCTCGTAGGCTCTGAAAACAAGAATATGCGGTCATAAGCCGCGCTGGCCGGCAGTGTGCCGAGGTGCCGGGATAGGTCCGGCGGCTCCTGGGCTGAGGCCGGCTTTTCTCAAAAGCAATTCCCAGTCTTCGTCCACCATTTGTTGGATTTGTTCCAGATCGGTTTCCGTAAGATGTTTGAACCGGCCTTGCAGTTGAAAGTATTCGCGCACCAAGTATCCTTTGGGCATATAGTTGATCGTGTAGCGGACTCCGTTTTCCACTTCGTAGAGAGGAAAGATATTGGTTTGAACGGCCATTCTTGCGATTTTGACGGCCAGTTCCGAAGGCATACGCCAGCCCGTCGGGCATGAGGCATAGATGTGTAAGAACCGCGAGCCTTTGATGCCTTTGGCTTTGTGCACCTTTCGCATGAGATCTTCGGGAAAAGCGATACTGGCTGTGGCCGCGTAGGGAATACGGTGAGCCACAAGGGCTTCCACGATGTTTTTCTTCCGAAGCTTTTTCCATTCCTGTCCAGGGGTCGTGGTGGTCCAGGCACCGTACGGCGTTGAAGAACTGCGCTGCACCCCGGTATTCATATAGGCTTCGTTATCATAACAGACATAGAGAAAGTCTTCGTTACGTTCCACCGCTCCGCTCAAAGCCTGAAATCCGATGTCAAAGGTTCCGCCGTCTCCCGCCCAGGTCACCACCGTGGTTTCTTGATCGCCTTTGATGTCGAGAGCCGCGCGCACACCACTGGCCACGGCACCTCCCGTTTCAAAGGCAGTGTGCAGCACGGGGACCTTAAGGGTCGACTGAGGGTAAGGGCCGGCGATGATGGACCAGCAGCACGCAGGGATGACCAAGATGGTCTTGTCCCCGAGAGCCTTCAGAAGAAACCGCATGGCAATGGCCGCTCCGCATCCTGGGCATCCTACATGGCCCGAACATATGTATTCCCGATCTTGAGGATAAGCTTCCATGGCATAACTCCTTTAAAGAAACGAGCTTCTTTAAGCGGCCGGAGCGGGTTGTTGCAAGCCCATCCAGACGCTTTCCGATTCCGGATGAGGGGAAGTTTTCGTTTTCCAGTAAATTTCTTCCAACAACTCCGGTGTCACATCTCGACCGCCGAGCCCGGCCACATAGCCAAAAACCAAAGGTCTACGGGTTTCATTACAGAGGGCGGCTCGGATTTCCTGCGCAAAGATCCCCGAGGCTCCGTAGGAAAAGTTCCTGTCAATTACAGCAAGCTTTCGAGCTTTCAGGGTCGACTGTTTCAGCAGACCGTAAGGAAAAGGTCGAAAGAGTCGCATTTTCAGTAGTCCCACCTTTTCACCTTTCCGACGCAATTTTTCAACCACAAGACGACAGGTGCTTGTGATCGTTCCAGACGTTACAAAAATAATGTCCGCATCCTCACAACGCACGCTTTCCACGGCTCCGTAGCGTCTTCCAAAAAGGGCCTGGTACTCTTGTTCGATACGCTCAAGAACATCAATCGATGATTCCATGGCATCTTGAAGATCCCGACGCATCTCCATGTAAACATTGGGGGGGGACAACTGATTGAAAGCAGAGGGTTCTCGTGGGTCCAACTGAAAGGCTGGGCGAAAAGGAGGCAGAAACCGGTCCACTTCTTCCTGTTCTGGAATGTCTACAGGTTCGTAGGTGTGGGATAAAAAGAAAGCGTCCAAAACGACCATGACCGGCAAAAAGACCGTTTCGGCCAGTTTGTAAGCCTGAATGGTCGAATCCAAGGCTTCTTGGGCGTCTTCGCAGTAAATTTGAATCCATCCCGTATCTCTTTGAGCAAGGCTGTCCGTTTGATCTGTCCAGATGTTCCAACCGGGTGCCAAGGCTCGATTGACTTCGGCCATGACGATGGGAAGTCGGGCTCCTGAAGCCCAATGAAGCAATTCATGCATCAGAGCCAGCCCCTGGGACGATGTGGCTGTAAAGGTGCGCACGCCCGCAGATGCTGCACCGATGAGAGCCGCCATGGCCGAGTGTTCACTTTCCACGCGCAGAAACTTAGCCTTCAGAGATCCGTCAGAACAAAATTCGGACAGCAGTTCCACGATATGGGTCTGCGGCGTGATAGGATAGGCCGAGATCACCTGGACTCGACACAGCCGCACGGCTTCGGAGACGGCATGGCTGCCTTCCACCACTTTTTTCATGAGCGGCCTCCCGTTTCATTTTCCACCAAGGACATGGCGTTTCGAGGGCATTCCACCACGCAAACGCCGCAACCCTTACAGTAGTCCAGATTGATGTGGCGGCCTTGGGTCGAAGCGTCTTTACATACGGCAAGGTCCGGACAGTAGAGGCGGCAGTTGTCGCACTGGTTACAAAGTCCGCAGTTGAAGCAGCGTTCGGCTTCACGAATGGCCAGAGCGGCCGAGATTTTCAGATCAATTTCAGCGAAACTTTGAAGCCGTTCCTCTTTCAACAACCGAGGTTGCACAATACGAGGGCTGTAAAGGAAATAATCGGTATTGATTTCTTCAAAGGTGACCACATGAGGATTTCGGCGGCACCGTTCTCCTTGGAGGTAAATTTCCATGGACAAGGAAGGTCCCGGTCCGATGCGACAATGGGACAGACGGTCGATGATGGCGTCCCAGCCTACCCGGAACAAAACGTCCAGTGCTATGGCGGCTTCTTTGCCGGATCCGATGGCATGAGCCACGGATTTGCTTTGCGCCGCCAAATCCCCACCATAAACCATGGTCGCTTGACCTGGTTCGTGCACCATGACGCTATTGGCCAGGCGCAGAACATGGGATGAGCTTTCAGGAGGAGGATTGAGCCAGGGTTCTTCGGCGGTGTTTCCCAAGGCCATAAAGACCTTGGAAGCTACGAGATGGGTCGTTCGACCTGGAATCGATTGCACCTTGGCGCGTCCGCCTTCTTCTGAGACCACTTCCATGTGTTGCAATGTTAACAAGAGCCCTTCCGAGTGCCTGCTTATTTCCACAGGCGTCCACAGTTCCATGAGCTCGACGCCTTCTTCCAAGGCCATAAGCACTTCTTGGCTAAAGGCCGGCATATCTTGCCGACGTCTTCGGTAAACCATGATTGGGCGAGCGCCAAGTCTCATAGCGCATCGAGAGACATCGATCGCTGTGTTCCCTCCACCGATGACGGCCACGGTTCCAGACAAAGAGGGCGGTTCTCCCGAACGCACTTTTTCCAGAAAAGGAAGTCCTTGTTCCACTCCGGGGAGATCTTCTCCGGGAATATTTAATCGAACGTTTTCGTAGAGGCCGCATCCCAGAAATATGGCAGCGTAACGTTTTGACAGGTTTTTTAGAAATCCCTCGGATATTTTTTGACCACAATGCAGACGGACGCCCAGAAGACGAATCCATTCCAGTTCCCGCTGCAGCACCGCAAGGGGCAGGCGGTAGGGAGGAATTCCCCAACGAAGTAAACCACCGGGTTCAGAGCGTGCTTCAAACACGTCGCATGCATAGCCCAACCCGGCAAGGAAATAAGCAGCAGCAAGGCCGCTCGGCCCCGCCCCCACTATCGCCACTTTTTCTCCCTGGTTGGATTCCCTTTTGCGCAATTCCGGCTGTAGCCCGTAGCGCATGGCCGTGTCCGCCACAAATCGTTCCACCGTATGAATGGCAATAGGTTCATCAAACGGACCCCGATTGCACCGCGTCTCACAGGGATGAAAACACACTCGACCGCAGACGCCTGGAAAGGGGTTTTCCTGAAGAATCGTCTCCCAGGCTTCCTTAAAAAGGCCTTGAGCCACAAGCATTTCCACGCGTGCAATATCTTCCCCAGCCGGACAAGCGACGCTGCAAGGCGCCGTCTTTTCGTCATAACGCGGCTGAAGAAAACGCCATGATCCTGTTTTGTTGCTCTCTGTGGTGGTGCTGGAACGAGGAATAAAGGGCACTAAGCGCGAAGGTGTCGGTGGATATCCCATAAAAAACCCCTCTCTGCACTGCCGTCATGAAACGGCGGAGGAAGAAGTGCCAACGGATTCGGAAAAGCCTTTTCGACTCGGGCTGGATTCCGCAAAGATCACAGCGTCAAAGGCTTCGCGGGCTGCAGCCATATTGTTTTCAGGTTTTATGGGAATTTCTTCTTGAATGGCATGAAGAACTGCTTCTAAGGGCGGCATGCCCAGAACCCGAGCAAAAGCTCCCATCATGGCGGTATTGACGATAGGATGGGTACGAGTGCCCAAAGAATGTTTAAGGGCGATACGGGTGGCATCCACTGTAGCGACTGAAAAAGCCGCAAAGGAAGCCGGCATTTTCATTCCATCCGGCGCGTTGATGAGCATCCATCCGCCCGGCTTTAACCCTCGTGTCACATCCACAGCCGTGATTAAAGACGGGTCCAAAACCACCACATGATCCGGTGTGTAAACGTTGGTTCGAATGAAAATCTTGCTTGTGCTCAAGCGCAGGTAGGCTTCTACGGGCGCGCCACGCCTTTCCACACCGAATAAGGGAAAACTCTGTACGAAATAACCGGCTTGAAAGAAGGCCTTGGCCATCAGTATGGAAGCCACCACCGTTCCTTGTCCACCACGCCCATGAAATCGCACCTCGATCATTGCCGCCATCCTTGTTCACCTTTATGGGCGACTCCACACCACGACCACGGCCTTGGCCGTGCCTTCACCCACGCAGCGGAAACTATGACTGACTTCGGAATCGAAATAGAGACTGTCTCCCGGCTCCAAAATCTCCACTCGATCCGGTGTGCGAAATTCCAGAAGTCCTTCCATAAGGTAAACGAATTCTTCACCCTCATGGCTTACAAAGACCATGTCCTCAGTGGGCATCGTTGGAAATTCCACCAGAAAAGGTTCCATGTGTTTGTCGGGTTTACGGTTTTCAAGGGTTTCGTAAACGTAGGTCACTTCCCCGGACATGTGATGCGGACGTTTTTCCAAACGTTTTCGATCGGCCTTTCGAGTCAAAGAGATCTTGATACCGCTGGGCTGGTCTTCAAAGAAGTAAGCCAGTCCCACCTGAAAAGTCTTGGCGAGCTTGAGCAGTGTGGCCACGGGAGGGACAAGATCGCCGCTTTCCATGTGGCTAAGCATTTCCGGGTCAAGGCCTGTACGTGCCGCAAGATCCTGAATAGTCAGCCGGAATTTATCTCGTAGCTCCCTGAGTTTGTATCCCAACTTGAGATCCTTCAGTTCGTGGCTTTCATCTTCCCTCGTTGGCATAAACGGCCCTCCTTCCACGGCGTTGCCGCACGGCGTAGACCACAAACAGCACGCAAAAAATGCGGTTGAAAGATGTGACACTCAAAAGATCCTTCTTGTGTTCCATATGTAACCGACAGAACAGGGAACTTCAACGCCGCTTCACGGTCTGGGATACTTTATGACAAGGGGAAGGTGATCCAGGCAATTCAAAGGGATAAGGATGAGAAACTGGGCGGAGCGGCCGCAGCCGCTCCGCTGTTTGGGGCATGGCTAGAATTTTCGGTGAATGATGGCTTTTTTCAGCTGGGCGATGGCTTCCGTGGGATTCAACTGTTTAGGACAGGCTTCGACGCAGTTCAAAATGGTATGGCAACGCCAGGCGCCGTCACGGTCGTTGATAATTTCCAAACGTTCGTCCGCTCCTTCATCCCGCGAATCGGCGATAAAACGCCAAGCCTTCAGCAGAGCTGCGGGGCCCAAGTAATTGGGATCCGCCCAAAAACTGGGACACGATGTGCTGCAGCAAGCGCACAAGATGCATTCGTAAAGGCCGTCGAGTTTCTTGCGATCTTCAGGACTTTGCAGTCGTTCCCGGTCCGAAGGTGGTGGAGTTTTGGTGATCAGGTAGGGCTTCACCAGATAGTACTTGGCGTAAAAATCGGTAAAGTCGACGACCAAATCTTTGATCACCGGCATGGACGGCAAGGGTTGCACCACGATGGGTTCCTTAAGGTCCTCGATGTGAGTGATGCAAGCCAACATGTTCACGCCGTTAATGTTCAGTCCGTCAGAACCACACACGCCTTCTCGACACGACCGACGATACGCCAAGGTACCGTCCTGTTCCCAACGGATCTGGTTGAGGCCGTCCAGAACCATCATGCCGGCGCGACGTAGTTCAACGCGATAGTCTTTGTAATAGGGTCGGCTGTCTTTTCCCGGATCATATCGAAAGATGGAGAATGTCACCGTCTTTGCCATCTCATGCACCTCTTCTTTCTCCAAACTTCAAAACGCCCATGGATTCCTCCAGGTGCAACCTCCTAATAAACGCGTTCCTTGGGTTCAAAGGTCGGCACTGTAAGGGGTTTCATGCGCACCGGCTTGTAGTCCAAATGGATGGTTCCATCCTCGTCCATCGTGGCCAAAGTGTGTTTATGCCATTTGGCATCATCCCGGTTTGGGTAATCGTCACGGTAATGAGCCCCACGACTTTCTTGGCGTGCCAGAGCCCCTTCCACGATGGCTTTGGAAAAATCCAACATATGGCCCAGCTCCAGTGTTTCAATGAGGTCTAAATTATAAGTCAGACCTTTGTCGGCGATGCCTACCTTTTTGAAACGTTCGCATAGTTTTTTGAGGATTTCCCGTTGGGTTGTCAGTGTTTCCTCGGTGCGGAATACGCCGCAGTTGAGCTCCATGGTTTCTTTGAGTTCGTTCCAGATGAGGCCCATGCGTTCCGGACCGTTTCCATTAAGAAGGTTCTTGACTTCCGCAATGCCTTTCGAGCCTGCATTTTCCGGAAGGGGCACATGTTCGGGGAGCGATTCGGCAAATTCTGCCATGCGCTTTCCTCCCACCTTTCCAAAAACCATGATGTCCAGAAGGGAGTTGGATCCCAGGCGATTGGCTCCATGCACTGAAGCGCATGCGGCTTCTCCCGCGGCGTAAAAGCCCTTGACCGGTTCTTCAGGCTTTTCCATGTTGCCCACGACCACTTCGGCTAAGCGGTTTGTGGGAATACCTCCCATGGAATAATGGGCGGTCGGTGTGACGGGAATAGGCTCTTTGGTACAGTCCACATGGGCAAACACCCAGGCCAATTCCCAAATGCCGGGAAGCCGTTCATGAATGATGTCCGCTCCGATGTGATCCAGCTTGAGCAAGATATAGTCGCCTTTGGGACCACAGCCTCGCCCCTGACGCATCTCTTCGGCCATGGCTCGTGAAACGACGTCCCGAGAGGCCAGATCCCACACTGTGGGAGCGTAACGCTTCATGAAGCGTTCCCCGTCCTTGTTGAGCAAATAGCCGCCTTCGCCACGTACCCCTTCCGTAATGAGGTTTCCAACGCCGTAAATGCCTGTAGGATGAAATTGAACGAATTCTAAATCTTCAACCGGCAACCCGGCCCGCAACGTCAAGGACAGGCCGTCACCTGTGTTGATGTGGGCGTTGGAATTTGTCTTGTAGACGCGAATGTAACCTCCCGTGGCGAACAAAGTGGCTTTGGCATGAAAGATGTGAAAGCCTCCGTTGGCGATATCCCATGCCAGAACACCCACCACATGCCCTTCGTTCATGAGCAGTTCCAAAGCAAAAAACTCGTTATAGAAAATAACTTGGTTTTTCACGCATTGTTCATAAAGCGTGTGAAGCATGGCGTGACCGGTACGATCCGCAGCAGCGCATGTCCGGCAGATGGCTTCCTTGCCGAAATGCTTGGTGTGACCTCCGAAACGGCGCTGAAAAATCTTGCCGTCCTGCAAGCGGCTAAAAGGCATGCCCATGTGTTCCAGTTCGATGACCACTTCCGGGGCCATACGACACATGAGCTCGATTGCGTCTTGATCACCCAAATAATCACTTCCCTTGATCGTATCAAACATGTGCCAGACCCAATCGTCAGGCTCTACGTTGCTCAAGGAAGCCGCCACACCCCCTTGAGCTGCCACCGTGTGGGATCGCGTGGGGAACACCTGGCTGATTACCGCCGTATTCACAGATTTCGAAGCCTCCAAAGCCGCTCGAAGACCCGCTCCCCCGGCACCCACGATCAAAGCGTCATGTTTATGGACTGTGACTGGTATATCTCCCATGGTAACCTTTGCTCCTTTGTCGCTAGGCCTGCACTTTGAGAGTGAGGATGGTGAGGACGCCCAGCCCGAAAAATCCAATGGCCACAACCCACAAAGCCCCCACAAGCACCGCTCGAATTCCCGACGCATGCACGTAATCGTCGATGATCATCTTAAACCCGTTCATGGCGTGGTATACGGCGAAGACCAAAAAGGCGATATCCAGAGCCTTCCATGCCGGAGACACCATTCGCGCCATGACTTTTTGGTACGTGACGGGCCCTTCTGTGGCGTAATGCAACACCCAGAAATGCAAAAACAGGGTGATAAGCAGGGCGACACCGGAAACGCGCTGAAAAAACCAGTCAAACGCTCCTGACCGACCAGATCCGAAATATTTTCCCAACATCTTCAACCCTCCCTAAGCGTAAATGGTGAAGTCGTCAATCGTGCATTTTTTGGGTCGTAAATAGTCTGTGTCGAGAACGAGCAAATCCGTGTATCGAGCTCGTTCGCTGGTGGGCTTGCTAGCCATTCCCACCCTAAAGATTTCACCATTCACGATTTCACGACTTTAAAGTCCGAAAGCCAGCCGTAGCATGGGCACGGCACCTACTGCGACCAAAACGGCGGAAACTCCCAAGACAGCGTAGACGGCTTTACGCATGAGACCTCGATTGGCCAGATTGCCATAGTCGATAAAAACCACACGCAGGCCGTTCAATCCATGATAGACCACCGTCGCCAGCAACCCGATTTCAAGAAGGTGAAAGAAAGGCGACTGAACGATGGCCATGACCTCGTTGAAAGCTTCTTCCCCCTGAGCCAGGTGGTGGATCACCCAGATATGAAGGAAAAGGTAGAGACCCAAAAGGATACCTGTGGCACGGTGAAGAATCCAGGCTAAGTAGCCTGGATGCAACTTGTAGCGGACCTTGGGTTGATAAACGACTTTCTTCATGTGAACCCTCCTCATGTCATCGGAAAACTGCCCATCTCGTGGTCTTCAAGGCGAACGGTCTCGATCCGTTCGTCAACAACCAGGTCACCGATCGATTCCGTCAGGCCGTCTGTGCATAAAGGCGAACGCCTTCTTCGTAGAGGTCGCCGCCATGAACGTCATTGGCCACAATGACCGGAAAGTTTTTTACCTCCAATTTGCGCACAGCTTCGGGACCGAGTTCAGGATAGGCGATGACTTCCGCTGAGACGATGCTTCGAGCCATCAGAGCTCCAGCACCGCCGATGGCGGCGAAATAAACGGCTTTATACCGTTGCATCGCTTCCTTAACAGCATGGTTGCGAGCCCCTTTACCAATCATACCTCGCAGGCCGTAACGAATGAGAAGCGGAGCATAGGCGTCCATGCGGTAACTTGTGGTCGGTCCGGCAGCTCCGACCGGTCGACCGGGCGCGGCCGGAGACGGTCCTACATAGTAGATCACCTGTCCTTTCAAATCAAAAGGCAACGGTTCTTCACGTTCCAAAAGCTCCACAAGGCGTTTGTGGGCCGCATCTCGAGCGGTGTAGACGACACCGTTGAGCAGCACACGGTCTCCAATTTTCAAGGACGTGACGTCGTTTTCGCTCAGTGGGGTTTGCAAAACGATGGCATTAGGCATCATGGAGCATCTCCTCGGTGCGCCTTTTCAACACGCATGGGTTGCGGCGCAGAAGACCTCAAAGGTGGCCTACAAAGAAGCTTCCTTATGACGAGCGGCATGGCATTGAATGTTTACCGCCACGGGAAGACTGGCAATATGACATGGCATCATCGAAATGTGGACCGCAAGAGATGTGATGCGTCCTCCCAGTCCCTGTGGGCCGATGCCCAGGCGGTTAATAGCTTCAAGCCAGTCCTTTTCCAAAGCCTGAAGTTCCGGGTCGGGATTGAGGCTTCCCAAGGGACGAAGCAAGGCCTTTTTAGCCAGCAAGGCGGCCTGTTCAAGGGTTCCACCGATGCCTACTCCCACTATGGTCGGCGGGCATGGATTGGGACCCGATTCTTTTACCCGCTGCACCACAAAGTCCTTGACCCCTTGAACGCCCACGGCAGGCGTGAGCATCGTCACGCGACTCATGTTTTCACTGCCTCCTCCTTTGGGAGCGAGGGTGAGGCGAAAATGGTCACCGGGTTGGAGATTAACATGAATGATAGCAGGGGTGTTGTCTCCGGTGTTTTGGCGCGTGAACGGATGACAGATACTTTTTCGAAGATACCCGTCCCGGTACCCTTGACGCACACCTTCCTCAACGGCCTCACGCAAAGCCCCTCCTACGATGTGGACCTCTTGGCCAAGTTCCACGAAGACCACCGCAAATCCCGTGTCCTGGCACATGGGGATTTTTTCTTCACGGGCGATTTGAGCGTTTTCGATCAACCGTTTGAGGATGTCTCGACCAGTAGGGGATTCTTCCTTTTCCAAAGCAGCCTCAAAAGCCCTTACCACATCTTCGCCTAACTCTGTATTGGCGCGAATGGCTAGATCCCGTACGGTGTGTACAATATCATCCACGTGAATGGAACGCATGGATTCTCCTTTGTGGTTTAACGTGTTTCAAAAACTGGAAATCTTGACAAAAGATTCCGAAAACAACTCGGCGGGGAAACGCTAAGTCAGGGCGCCATGGAAAGCCGCCCTCAAGGATGGGTCGGCGCAACTTGTCCATGAAAGAAGGTCTCCCAGAAAACACGCAGTTTCGCACGCACATGACCGTCACCGATGGGAACTCTCGCGGGAGATCCTGGACCGTCATGTGCGCTTGTAATCCAAAGGGAGTTAGGGTGTCAATTGTTTCTCGGCGTCAAAATGAACGGAATTCAACCGATCATTTTTTGGGGAAGAAACAAGGCTATTTGAGGGAAAAGCGTGACAAGAACGACCATGAAAATCATGATCATAAAGAAGGGAAAAGTTGCCTTGAGGATGAAACCCACATCCCTATGGCTCATGGATTGCAGGACAAAAATGCTAAAACCGACAGGTGGTGTCACCTGGGAAAGTTCCACCATGAAGACCAAAAAAATGCCGAACCATAAGGGGGAAAATCCCGCCTGCACCACCATGGGCAGCACGATGGGTAAGGTCATGACCACCAGGGAAATGCCGTCTAAAAGCATACCGAGAAAGAGGTACATGAGGCCCAGGATGAAAATCAGCATGTAGGGAGAAAGGTGGAGCTGCTCAATGAAACGACTGACCGCCGTAGTGATGCCTAAAAACCCGACCACCTGACTCAAAAAGGCAGCCCCCATGATGATGAAAGTAATCATGGTGGATGTGCGGACGGCACTCCGTAGGGCATCTTTAAAGACATTCCAATTCATGGTGCGGAAAAGCACGCCTAACACAAAGGCCCCCAGGACCCCCAAGGCGGCGGCTTCCGTCGGTGTGGTATAGCCCAGATAGATGCCTCCCAGAACCACGGCAATGAGCCCAAGAACGGGAGCCAAATCCCACAAGGACCGAAAACGCTGTCCCCAGGTAAAAGTTTCTTCCTGGGGCGGGACAATGCTTGGATTTACGATGGCGCAAAGAGCGATATAAAGAGAGTAGCAACCGGCCAGCAACAATCCCGGAAGAAGGCCTCCAATGAACAGTTGACCGATGGAAGTGTCGGAAAGAATGCCATAAATAATCATGATAAGGCTTGGGGGAATCAAGAATCCCAAGGTTCCCGCGCCAGCCAAAGACCCTAGTGCGAGAGACTCGCTGTAGCCGCGTTTTGAGAGTTCGTCCAGGGTGATCTTGCCCACGGTGGCCGTGGTGGCGGCGCTGGATCCAGAGACGGCGGCAAACAAAGAGCAAGCGAAAACATTAACATGCAGGAGTTTGCCGGGAATACGATTTAACCAAGGCACAAGGCCGTTGAACAGCTTGTCTGATACGGCTGTTCTGTGCAGCAGTTCCCCCATGAAAACAAACAGGGGTAGGGCCGTGAGAGACCAAGAATTGACAGTGTTCCATAGGGAATTGGCAAGAAGGTTTCCGATCTTGGTCCATACGGAAAAACCAGGGGGAAGATGCAAATCGGCGAAAAGCATTCCGGCAATGGCAGCGGCCATAAGAGAGAATCCGATCCACAGGCCCGACAGCAGAAACAAAAACATGATGCAAAAGACGGTGATGGAAAGAAGAAGCGGATCTGCAATCATGAGCTGGCTTCTCCGAACATTCGTTTCATTTGGGACAAGAAAACTTAAGAAGGGGATCGCGACGCTTTGCAACGTAAAACAGCCACCACTCCGTGTGCCAACAGAGGCACCAGGAAAAGAATCAGACCTATGGGTATGGCCGCTTGGGGAATCCACATGGGCGTTTGCGAAGGTGTCTCCGAAACCATCTCTAAGCTGTAAGCTTCACGAACCAGCAAGATGGAATACCACAGAGCAAATCCTGTCAAAGCCAAAGCCGCCACCGCAGCCCAAAGGTCCAGTAAAGATTGGGAACGTCCCCTGAGTCGTGACAAAATCACTTTAACGCGAATGTGTCCGTCCGTTCCCAGGGTGTATCCCAGCCCAAAGAAAACCAGCACCACGTACAGATAAGCGCTGTACTCGTCGGCGATCATTGTAGAGGTGTTCAAAAAGGATCGAAGAAACACTTCCAGAAGGATGAGAAGAACAATCAAGATCATAGCCACGGAGGAGATGGAGACCGCAATTTCTGATAGTTTTTTGACAATGGGGGTAATCTTTTCCATGCCTTATCATTCTGATTGCAAGAAGCTCAAGGTTACCGATGTGTTCCTCAAGGAGCAGTTGAAAAACCGCTCCTTGAGAGAAGAATGACGGAAGGCCAAACCAAGCCGGTTACCGGCCGGCCCATGAAGCCTCGGTTGCCAGAGCTTGTCCTTTACTTCTTTTTACGATGACGAAAGCTTTCCAAGGCGGAAGCCACATCTGCCCCTGCATCTGCCAAGAAACCCGTGATAATGGTGTCAGCGGCCTGATCCAATTCGGCTGCCAAAGCGGTGTCTGTCTCGCTGATGACCATGCCGTTTTCTGCAATGGCCTTCAAAGACTCTTCGTTGTCGGCCGCTGATTTTTTCCACTGCAACTCCTGAACTTCAAGAGCCGCCTTTTCCATGGCCGCTTTTTGGTTGGGGTTCAGAGCTTTCCAATAATCCAAGTTGATGACGACCATGTTGAGCGGGTAGGCGTAATCAATTTTCTTGAAGTATTTCAGGACTTCCCAGAGTTTGGCGTCTCGTCCCGAAACCGCAGACGTGAGCACGGAATCGATCATGCCTGTCCTTAAAGCCGCATAGACTTCACCCCAGGGAAGGGAAACCGGGCTTCCACCCAGGTTGGCCAGAAAATCGGCCCCGTTCTTATCGTAGGTTCTTGTCTTAAGCCCTTTGATGTCGGTGGCCGTCTTGATTTCCTTGGTGGTGAAAAGGCCGCTGGGGGGCCACGGTGCCACGTAGAGGATCTTTTGGTTCCACTTGGCCGCCGCTTTATCGTAAAGGTCCTTGCAACTCTCATAGAGCTGGAAGGCTTCCTCATAGGAAGTCACCATGCGGGGAAGAGAGCTAATGCCAAAAGCTTTTTCACTACCTTGGACCACTCCCATAAGAATGTCCGACATGGGCACCGTGCCGTCCTTTACCGTTTTGAGCAATTCGGGTCCCTTGAAGCCCAAGGCGCCTCCCGGATGCACCGCAATGTCCAGGGTGCCTCCGCTGTATTCCTTGACGCGCTTGGCGAATTCCTCAGCTCCTTGAGAATGAAAATTACCGGCCGGGTAGATGGCGTTCAGATTCATCTTCACCACATCGGCGGCCGATGCCGAGCTGCACACAACGAGAATCAGGGCGAGAAAAGGGATCCAGACTTTTCGAACCATTCTTTTTCCTCCTTCTTGCGTTTTATAGTGTTTCTTGCAACCCAGTGTGCCAAGAACCCCGATCAGGACAGTCCCTTTTTGAGAATGTCACGATGCCTGGTCAGATCTTCTTTCGAGTCCACACGGACGCACCCGAACCTGGATAGGGCGTAAAACATGATAAAACAACTTCTGTTTTGCACATGTCGGAAGGTGAGGGCAAGCAAAAGTTTCCAGCACGAATGCTCAAAACCTATCGTCCGCAAAAACTGTTGGTTGCCTCAGCTTAAAACGCGATGCATTGGAACCACTTCGATACCGGAACTTTCCAAAGCCTCTCGTATGATTGCCGCCAACTGCCATGCGCCTGGTGTATCTCCATGGACGCATAAGGTGTCCGCCTCCATGGGAATATCCTGACCGTTAATGGATTGAATTTTCTTTTCGCGAACCAAGCGTAACACGCGGTCTCGCACCGTCGTAGGGTCATGAAGGACGGCCCCGGGCATGAAACGGGGAGTCAAGGCGCCATTTTCTAGATAGGCCCGATCAGGAAAAAATTCTCGAGCCACCATGATTCCTTCCTCGCTAGCCATGTGAGCTAAAACGCCGTTCGGCAGAGTGACAAGGATTAATCCTCGATCAAAAGACCTCACGGCGTCACAGACCTCTTTTGCCAGCCGTTCGTCAAAAGCGGCCATGTTGTAAAGAGCTCCGTGAAGCTTAACATGCTGCAGATTGGCGCCGTGGGCACGAGCCACGCCGGAGAGGGCTCCCAGTTGGTAAAGTAAATAATGTTTCACTTCTCCGGGAAAAGTCTGCAGGGCACGGCGCCCGAAGCCCATGAGATCCGGAAATCCTGGATGTGCTCCCACCGCCACCCCATGGTCTAAAGCAAGCCGGACGGTGGCGCTCATGACCATAGGATCCCCTGCGTGGTAGCCACAAGCAATGTTGGCTGACGTGATAGAACGAATAATAGCCGCATCGTCTCCTATAGTATATGAGCCAAAACCTTCCCCCATGTCACAATTGATGTCTATTCTCATAGTTCACGACTCCCTTTGCCCTAAGCAGCGCTCTAAAAAGCGCCGAAAAACATAAGCGTTTTTCAGGTAGAGTTCTCGAGCTTCCCAAATACTGATGCTTTGAAATCGAATGGATCGACCCGGCGCGGTTTGCACCAAGAGCGGTAGGTCTCCGGAAAACACTGTGGCGATCTTGGCGTACCCTCCTGTGGTAGGCCGATCCGCCAAAAGCACGAAAGGCAAGCCCTCTCCAGGAACTTGAATGGCTCCATGGGCTAGCCCTTCTGAAATGATGTCGGCCGTATGCCGATGTTGGAGTCGAGGCCCTTCCAGCATCATGCCCATGCGGTCGCTGCGTGGTGTCACCTGGTATGAAGCTGAAAAGAAAAGATCGATTGATGGAGGAAGAAAGGCGTCTTCCTGAGGTCCAAGAACAACACGGATTGTGGGATGTTCTTGGTAGGGTGGGCGCAAGAATTCGGGAATGCGGAGTACAGGTGGATATTGAGGGGAATTCGTAGCCAAAACATCCCCTTGACGCAAAGCTCTCCCCTCCAGCCCTCCGAATCGTCCCCGAAGATAAGTGGATCGACTTCCCAAAACCAAAGGCACGTCAATACCCCCGGCAAGACACACATAGTGCCATATGCCACAGCCTTTGGATTCAACCCGAAGCACATCTCCGGCTTCAGCCAAATGCGAGGTCCAGGAAGGTACTGGATGCTCGTTGAGAAAAACTTGAGGGTTAAAGCCTGTGACGGCAAAGAAAGTGCGGGTAAAAAACCGCGCTTGAAAGCCGCCTACGGAAATTTCCAGAGCTGCCGCATCAGGGATGTTGCCCACCAGCACATTGCCAAGCTTTAAGGCCGCACGGTCCATGGCCCCGGAGACAGGGACCCCTTTGTCCTGGTATCCGTAACGCCCTTGGTCCTGTACGGTGGTCAACAGCCCCGGTTCTTCAACGTGTAAGGTTTTCATACTGGTCCCTAGAGATGGCATAAAAACGTACCTTCATTCCCGCCTCCACCAAAAAGGGCGGTTCTCGATGTGCATCGAAAAGCCGAAGCGGCGTTCGGCCGATAATCTGCCACCCACCTGGGCTCTCGATGGGATAAATGCCCGTTTGTTGCTCAGCAATACCCACACTGCCCGCGGGGACTTTGGAACGCGGCGTTTTTTTACGGGGTGTGGCAAGGCCGGCATCCAATCCGCCCAGATACGGAAACCCTGGAGTGAACCCGATCATGTACACGTGATACATGGGGGCTGTGTGTCGTCGAACGACTTCGTCCTCAGTCAGACCATGGAAAGCGGCCAGTTCGGCCAAATCCGGCCCAAATTCTGCTCCGTAACAGACGGGGATGTCCACACAGGTTTCAACATCTTGATCACTCTCTTGAAGTTCCTGCAGGAATTTCTGGATGGTCGTCATGAGGCGTTCGAGGGAGCAGAGTTCCGGATCGTATTGCACGAAAAGGGATCGGTAGGTGGGATTGAGGGACAGGATGCCGGCCGGCGGGCTTTGTTTGAAGGTACGGCATAACGCGTGCACCTTCCGGTTCACTTCAAGGTCAATGCCATCACCAAGTTCCACCGAAAGGGCCGTCTCTCCACAAAGGCGAAATCGAGGAAAAACGTTCATAAGGCTCCCCTCTTGCCATAACCCAAATTCGTTCCATGCTCGTCCCATAGGAGCCGGTCCGAGAACGAATTTTTCCCTGGGAAGTCGGCCGTACCGCCTTCACAAATGGCGTGCCGGAGGCCCGCGCTTCCAGGAAAACCAAGGTTTTGAGACGTGGGGGCACGGCGCGCCGTGTCCCCACGTCATGACCTAGAATGGCTCATTTTCAATGGTCGGACAAGCTCCTAGGGCCCTAAGCCGGCAGGTTATCCTGATCCTAGGATCGAAGACCTGCCGCGCTGCGCATCGCGCTTATCTGGCATAACCCACAATGGATATCCAGAGGAAAAGAGAGCGCTCTCAATGAACGAGCGAACCTTTCTTTTTTTGGCTTGACTTGGCATCAGCTCTTTGGGATAAACTGCGATCGATAAGTCCTGCGCCCTTCACGCATTTCCTATGAACACGGTGTTTCTTTCTCTTTCCTATTCGTGCGGTGACCCTCTATGTCAAGACTGCCTGTCTTCTCGGCACGGGCGAGGTCGGTTGTTTGCAGCAGGGCGAAATTGTCTCGGTTTAGAGAAAGGAGGTGGGATGATTTAAGGTGTGTGAACCCGCTCGAAAGAAGTGGGCCAGCGGCGGGTTCAAGAAGAGAGGAGTCTTTTTCTTTGCTGTTTTCACAATCATTTTACTTCGTTCTGTGACAATTGGCGTGCAAAGTGGATACACTCCTTAACGCACGACGATGCGGCTGCGGCAGCGCCGATTTCAGCGGTGGAAATTCCTTTACGGAAAACGTTCGCACCCTGTTCCAGTGAATCAGCGTGTCGTGATGCCTTCCAATGTCCCTTCCCCTGTCATTTTCTCAGGACTCTCTAGGTTAGATTCTCTTGCCGGACACAAGCTTTGTGTTGAGAGCCGGTTTCTTCGATGATGCCTTCATTGAAGAAAACAGGCCAGGATGGCCGAAATGGCCATAGAGTCGAAGTCCCTAAATAGGAAGGGAAGGAGGGAGAAAAATGGCGGATAAAGTTCCAGGAAGAGCGTGGGTGGTCACGTTTGCAGGAACCGCCATTAACCTGTGTTTGGGTATCCTTTATGCCTGGAGTGTTTGGGCGAAGGAACTTATCAACGAGAAGATGGTCGGACAGCCGATGACCGGCCTCAACGAGGGCTGGTCTTATCTCAACAACGCTCAGGCATCCGTGCCGTTTTCCTTGTGCGTTATTATCTTTGCGCTTTTAATGATCCCCGGGGGGCGCATTCAGGATAAGTTCGGCCCAAAGGTTGGAGCCACCACAGGAGGTTTGTTCCTTGCGGCAGGATGCCTTTTGTCCGGGTATCTGAAATCTTACACAGGCCTCATTATTGGTTTCGGCGTCTTGGGCGGTATCGGCATGGGCATTGGTTATGCCGCTCCGACCCCGGCAGCTCTTAAATGGTTCGGTCCGCATAAGCGTGGCCTCATTGCAGGCTTGGTGGTAGGCGGCTACGGCGGCGCAGCCCTGTACGTATCTCCTTTGGCGGCCTACCTGATCAAATCGGGCGGTCTAACCTACAGCTTTTACTTTCTGGGCATTATGTTTGCGGCGGTTACCATCATTGCCGGTCAGCTTCTGGCCTGGCCCCCTCCCGGCTATGTGCCTCCGGCGCCTCCTGTGAAAGCCGGCCCGACCCCTAGCATCACGAAAGTGGATTGGGTGGCAAGCGACATGGTGAAGACGTGGCAGTTCTATGCGCTGGTTTTCATGTTCATCGGCACGACTCAATCGGGTCTTCTCATCATCGCCAATGCAGCGAAGATCCTTGCAGAAGCAGCCAAAGAAAGTCCGTTTTTTGCTGCTAACGCCTGGATTCTGGCTTCCTACGGTGGCCTTGTGAACGCCTTGGGACGTGTGGGAACAGGTCTGTATTCGGATAAAATTGGACGAGCCAATGCTTACACCGTCAACTGTCTTGTGTCCGCCTTGTGCCTTTTTGCGCTGCCCGCCATCGTCGCTTCGAAGAACCTGTTCTTCTTGTTCCTCGCTGTGGGAATCGCTTACTGGCAGTATGGCGGCGGGCTAGCTTTGATGCCGTCCTTTACGGCGGACTTTTATGGTCCCAAGAACCTGGGCTTCAACTACGGTTTGGTGTTCATCGGGTGGGGTCTCGGGTTCTTTATGGCTCGGCTGGGCGGGACCATCAAAGACATTACCGGAAGCCTCAATTGGGCTTTCTATCTCTCCGGTCTTGTTTTGGTCATCGCCGTCATTGTGTGCCGGCTCACGAAACGTCCTATGGCCGTCGGTGAAACACACTAATGTGAACCAGGGAACCTCGTGGAAACGGTCGCACGGGGTCCCTGAGAAAAGTTTTTAAGAAGGGAAAATGTGCATGGAAGGCCGCGGGTGCTGGGCGCTCTGGCCTTAGGGAAGGCAGGAAGCAGACTTCCTGCCTTCCTGTTTCTGAGGTATTGAGGAGGTATGATGGCCCATGGAAGTGCGTCCGCTTTTTCCCATTCCCTTTTTTCTCCATCCTGACCTTGTGGCTTTGGATGATGCCATCGCTTTCAGTGTCGCTGTTTTAGTGGCCGTATTGGTCAACGCAGAAGGGCAGGCGGTTGCGGCAACCCTTCTTGGAGACAAACGCCCCGGGGCCAAGGATCGTCTTCATTTCAACGCCTTTTTGCATTTGGACCTTTTGGGCACCCTGTCTTTTTTGGCTACAGGCATGGGCTGGGCCAAAACTGTGTCCGTGGACACAAGCAAATTCAAATATCCTGATCTTTATCTTGTGATGACTCGAGCGGCCGGCCCCTTTGCCAATTTTCTTATGGCGAACATCGCCGGCAGTTTGGCCTGGCTTCTCAAAAGCATTTCCTTGGATCCCCGAGTGTTTCTCATGGTCGTGGCAGTCAATTTGACCGTGACGGTGTACCATCTCGTGCCGCTTCTGCCCATGGCGGCCGGTACCTTGGTTTCCGTCACTCTCATCCCAAAGGCTTCACGCCTGCAACAATCTTACCAGCAGCTGGGGCCTTACATTCTTTTGTTCGTCCTTGTTATGGATCGGCTACTCCACGGGGAAGTTGTGGGAAAGTTTCTGGCTCCTTTCGTCCGCGACCTTTTCACCCTTTTGACAACGTGATCCCCCTGTTCAATAAAGCGTCTCATGAAGGCCGGTCGGAGATTGCCTCTTGCCTCCTGAAAACGATACCGGTATGGTCCAGCGCCGTGCCCTATGCCTTCAAGACGAACGCCTTGGGACGAAAGCTTTTCTTTGCCAGGAAAGTCGTCTGCGCGTAAAAAGGGCGCTGCCTGAGCAACAGAGACAAGAAGGAACGGGTTCATGCTGGGGACGACGCTCAATGTGACCACGGTGATTGCCGGCGGCCTGATTGGCAGCATGCTTGGAGCTCGCTTACCGGAAAAAACACGGCATACCGTCATGAACGGGCTTGGCCTGGTCACCGTGGTTGTGGGAATTCAGATGGCTTTGCAGACGCAGAACATTTTGATTGTTCTAGGAGGTGTCTTGCTGGGCGGTCTCTTGGGGGAAGGGCTTCGTCTTCAAAACGGCTTGGAAAAGCTCGGGGGATTCCTGCAGAATATTTTCAAGTCCAAGTCTTCATCATCCTTGAGTGAAGGTTTTGTCACGGCAAGCCTGGTCTTTTGTGTGGGCCCTATGGCTATTCTCGGATCCATTCAGGATGGCCTCGGCGGCGATTTCAGGCTTTTGGCTGTCAAATCCATGCTGGATGGGTTCGCAGCCATGGCTTTTTCAGCCACTCTAGGCTGGGGTGTCATCTTGTCGGCTGGCAGCGTGTTTACTTTTCAAGGCTCCATAACCCTCATGGCCTCGGTTTTGGATCGTCTGCTGTCTACGAACATGATCACGGAGATGTCTGCGACCGGTGGGTTGCTCATCATGGCCATCGGATTGAAGCTCCTGGGCATCAAGGATGTTCGAGTGGCCAATTTTCTTCCGGCATTGGCCGTGGCGCCGGCTATTGTTTCCCTCATACCCTGGATCAAGTCGTGGTGGCCGATTTGATGTGCTAAAGGCAGCCGAAGAACACGGTCTTGCAGGACAAGGAGCAGGAGGCATGAAGATTTTGGATTTTCCCGATACCATTCGAGATCTTATTGTTCCAAAGGTCTCCGGAACCTACGTGTACCGATGCCTGGCATGTCAGGCGACATTTGACGTAGGTCGGCTGCTTTACACCTGTCCGGAGTGCCGAAGTGTCTTGATGATTGAAGACGAGGATTGGGATCGCCTTAAACAAACCCCCGGACCTCAGTGGCGGCGCATCTTTGATTATCGGGCCATGCTCAATGAGCCGTCCCTAAAAGGCATCTACCGATTCCATGAGCTTTTGGGCTCCATTTTACCCCTTGAGGCGGTGATTTACTTGGGTGAAGGACACACGCCTGTGGTTCAGGCCAACGGACGCATGCGGGACTGGGCTGGCCGACCTTTCTTTTTCAAAAATGACGGGCAAAATCCCAGCGCTTCCTTCAAGGACCGCGGTATGGCCAGTGCCTTCAGTTATTTGCAGTATCTTATGAAAACCCGAGGGATGCGAAACGTCTTGGCCGTGTGCGCTTCCACCGGGGACACTTCCGCAGCCGCCGCGCTGTACGCTTCCTATTTCGTGGAAGGCGTACGTTCCGCGGTGCTTTTGCCTCACGGTAAGGTCACTCCCCAGCAACTGGGTCAGCCCTTGGGGAGCGGCGCCCGTGTCATCGAAATCCCAGGCGTTTTTGATGACTGCATGAAGATCGTCGAATACCTTTCGGAACGTTACCCGGTGGCTTTGATGAATTCCAAAAATGCTTGGCGCATTTTAGGGCAGGAATCCTACAGTTACGAGATCGCTCAGGCGTTTGACTACGACGTGGAACGTCTCGTGGTCGTGGTTCCCATCGGTAATGCGGGAAACATTACGGCGGTCATGGCTGGTTTCCTGAAACTATACGATCTGGGCATTATTCCAGCCCTTCCGAGGATTCTTGGAGTCCAGTCTGAACATGCCAACCCTGTGTATCTGTACTACGAGCAGGCGGACCCTCAAAAGCGCGTTTTTAGGCCTGTAACGGTTAAGCCGAGCGTGGCTCAGGCGGCCATGATCGGTAATCCCGTGTCCATGCCTCGAGTCATTCGGCTGGTGGAGCAATTCCGGAATGTTGCCGGTGGAGATGCGGTCCAGGTCGTTCAGGTGAGCGAACAAGAAATCATGGATGCCATGCTTTTGGCGAATCGAAACGGTCATATCGCCTGTACGCAGGGTGGAGAATGCCTGGCGGGATTTCACCGAGCCGTGGAACAAGGGCGTGTGCCGAAAGGTTTTGTGGGGGTGTTGGATGCAACGGCTCATGCTTTGAAGTTTGCAGGATTCCAGGAAAAATATTTCGAAGACCGCTTCGAACCGGAATTTCACGTGGTGCCCAAAGAATCCTTACGGAATCGGCCGGTTCTTGTGACCCCAGGGCCGGGCGTGCCGTGTCCCGAGCCGGGCAAGTCCATGAGTCCCAAAGATTTTCAGTCCTTTGTGGCCTCGACGGCTCAGGCCGTAGCGGCTCTTCTTGGCTTAAGCCAAGATACCTAGCCGGAGACAAGGAAGGAGGGAAGGGACAATGTCGAGCGCCGGGAAAGAAACCTGTCACGCCGCTCCGAACCTTGGAGTATCCGGATTGGTGAAATCTCGTGCTGAAGGTATCCTTTCCTATAAGGGAATTTTTCCCACGTTGGGACAGGACGTCTTTATCGCTCCAGGAGCGTGGGTGATCGGGGATGTGCATGTTGGGGATCGGACCAGTATCTGGTTCAACACGGTCGTGCGTGGAGATGTGAATTTCATTCGCATCGGGTGTGACACCAACATTCAAGACAACGTCACCTTGCATGTGACGGGAAAAAAGTTTCCCTTGTTCATTGGGGATCGCGTGACAGTAGGACATCAGGCCGTGGTCCATGGCTGTGTTGTGGAAGACGAGTGTCTTATCGGCATGGGCGCTATCGTTTTAGATGGGGCTCGCATCGGCAAAGGATCCATCGTGGCGGCTGGTGCCGTAGTCAGCCCGGGGACAGAGGTGCCGCCGGGAAGCGTGGTCATGGGAATTCCCGCCGAGGTCAAAAAAACACTCACGGAAGAAGAAAAGGAGAGAATTCGGGAAACGGCCGCCCATTATGTGAAATTGGCTCGGCGTTACATGGAGGACGAGGGGTTATCCAAGGAACGGCCGATCAAGGGTTTTTTGGGATAAAGCTTCCTCGAGAGCTTTCGCCGCTTGATTCAGGTCGTCTTCGATCAAGAGTTCCGCATGCCTAAGTTGTTCTACGGATCGAAATTCGGACCCAAGAGCCAAAAAAATGCGGTGATAGGACGACGGCTTGACACCCCAGAGCTCATAAGGGATGTGTATCTCCTCGTAGTGATCCCCTATAAAAAGATACTTTCCGAACCAGTCGAAACCATCTCTGCGATAGGGCCAATGGAGCTTCCATCGCCAAAGCTTCCCTATGGCTGCTTGCACTGGCCGAGAAGCCAGCCAAGAAGGTTGAACCGCCTGACCCAGTCGGTCCGAAAGAGCCTGATAGATTCCTTTGACCAGGTCGATATCTGTGATCACAAGCCCATAAAGGTACCAGTCTTGGGTGGTTTTCACCACAAAGGCCTGTTCCTCCAGAGTCAGGTACCGGTAGCTTGGGCAGAAATGGCCATCGCAGAGTTCCGCGCCGTAGAAAGAACACTGCCGAAGATCCTTGCCGTTGTGGAGCAACGGATGAAGAAGGCATCCGACGCGCCGAGAAGCCGCATCCAAAAAGCCCACGAATTCACAGTTGAAAATGGTCTCAAACCTCTTGACGCTTCCATTGTTCCGGCTTCGCCAGTTTCGGCTGTGGAAGTGCAGCGCCTTTGGTGATAACTCGGGCATCTCGTGCTTTATGAAAGAGCTGTTACGCTGCAGCCTGCGGCTCACGGCTTGACGCGTGTTGTCCTTGAAATTGTAAATGCCGCAGCAGGCGGCACAGGATTTTTGAGGGTCGGGCTGGCACAAATGGATAGGAAAGCTGCAGGCCGACTTCATGAAACCGTCAAGACCCTCGAAGCCACTGATGGGAAGGCTGAATCCAAAAGCGTCCGGATGATTGGCCCTTGGATTCGATGCGAATGACCTTTCGATGTTCCAATTCCTCGGCGGCTTTCCACAAAGCCTCTTCCGAAGCGGTCCACTGGTGGCGAACGAGCTCGAAACCGGGCTCTCGGCCCTCATCCTCCAGGGCGCAAATCAAAATGTAGAGAGATACAGCATGCACACTCACTCCTAGATCAAACACAGCACGATCCATCAACATGATCATCTTTCCTTTGCATGGCCTAGAAGAGCAAAACCGGGTCTAGTGCGACCCAAAACTAACAGCCATCTTCAAAGGCGTCAATGCGGCTTTCAATGAAAGTGCTCGTTGCCTCACAGTTCCTGGGCATGATAGGAAGATCTTCGAATATGTTCCTTCAGGAAAGGATGAGACCATGGAAAAGCAGTCTCGCATGAATCTTGAAGGCTGGAAGGCTTATCTGGAACAGTGCTGGGATGCCGTGCCCAAGGTGTTTCGATCGGAAAAATCCCTTCGCCGCACCCTGCAGTGTGCGCTTTATGCCAAGCTGTCTGCAGACGGTCTTCTGGTGGTCGCGGATTACTTGCCTCCTCGAGCGGACCGCCCGGTGGATCTCATCGTTTTGAATGGAACGCCACCGGTTGTTGCTTGTGCTGTCTGTTTCGACGATGTGGTGACCCTTTATGCCGTCAAAAGCCTCAGTTCCTTTGAAGCCGGGGAGAAGGTCATATTCACCACGGGGCCGATCAAGAAAAAAGTGGAAGAAAGCCGCTTTTTCCTAAAACCAGGCATTCAGCACGTGCATCTGGAATGGGGCAATCCGGATTCAAAGAGGTAACCGACGAGCCTGAAGCACGTCAGAGTTTTGTGCATTTGTTAACAATCTAAAAATAAAGACTTTTTTCTTGACCTGGTCCGTTGGAACGTGAAGAATGAAGAGAGATTGTGAGGTGGGTTTTTATTTCAGGAAAGGAGGGTAGCGAGTCATTTTAAAGAAAAGGGGGTGGAGGAAAAGGTTTTTGATGGTTTTTTCTTTTTCTCGCGCGTGTGCCACGTGGCTCTTTTTGTCGTTCCTGTGGCGCCGAAATTCCTTTCCGGTCTCGTAACGAGCGCCTGTTCCTTACGTGATGATTGCCGAATGAAATCTTTCCAAGGGCGGCATCCCTCGACAATGGTCTTCTCTCTTTAGACCTGTTTCAGATCGCGTTTTATGCATTTCTCGTGATTTTTTCTTTTTTTTCGTGATGTCTGTTTCCCAGTGTTCAAGAAGGGTTGGGGTGCGGCCGTTTTCAAAACGGCAGCAGCCTTGGTGGGGTGGTAGGCGAATTGGATTCTACGGACGAGATGGAGGATCCATGATGACAGCGCCGCAAGCAACCGTGGATAAGGTTCCGGGCAAAGCCTGGCAGGTGGTGGTGGCCGGGATTGTGGTCAATTTATGCCTCGGCTGTCTGTATGCTTGGAGTGTCTGGGTGAAGTACCTCACCGATAAGAATTTGATGGAAGCTCAAGGTTGGGTGCCTCTCACGGCTGAACAGGCTTCCAACCCGGCTTCTTTGTGTATTCTGATCTTTGCCTTGCTCATGATTCCTGGAGGACGCATTCAGGATCGCTACGGTCCTACGATCGCGGCTTCAATCGGCGGTATCGCCATCGGTTTAGGGCTTCTTTTGGCTGGGATCATGAAAAGTTACACGGGGATTCTTTTAGGATTCGGGGTCGGCGGCGGTATTGGTATGGGTGTGGGTTATGCGGCGCCGACTCCGGCGGCTCTCAAGTGGTTCGGTCCTCATAAGAGAGGTCTCATTGCGGGCTTGGTGGTGAGTGGTTACGGTTTGGCCGCCTTTTATGTCGCTCCCTTGGCCAACTGGTTGATCACCACTTACAGCATGAGCGCTTCCTTTTATGTGCTCGGTATCGCGTATTTGGTGGTGATCTTGGTCGCGGCCCAATTTCTGGCATGGCCCCAACCCGGTTATGTGCCGCCTCAACCCACAGCGGCAGCCATGGCCGCCAAGGCGTCCACCCAAACGCGGGCGGATTGGACCGCAGGTGAAATGCTCAAAACCTGGCAGTTCTATGCTCTGGCCATCATGTTCTGTATCAACACACAAGCCGGTCTCTTGCTCATCGGCCATGTGAACAAGATGATTGCGGGAATCATGAAAGCCGGCTATCTGTTGGTTTCATGGGGAGCCGTTTTTAACTCCGTGGGCCGTATCGGCACGGGTATCATTTCAGACAAGATTGGACGCACAAACGGCCTCATTGTGAACTACATCGCGGCGGCTGTGATCATGTTTCTGCTGCCCTACCTGTTCGGGCTTAAAAACATTCCTCTCTTGTTCCTCGCCTGCGCTGTGGGGTTCTGGTGCTACGGTGGCGGGTTGTCTCTCTTCCCGTCTTTTACAGCGGATTTTTACGGTCCCAAGAACTTGGGGTTCAATTACGGCTTGGTATTCATCGGCTGGGGTTTGGGTGCCTTTATGCCCAAATTGGCCGGTCGCATCTACGACAAGTATCAATCCTATGATTATGCTTTTTACATTGCCGGGGTTTTGCTCATCGCAGGCATCATCTTGGCTCTTGTGACCAAGCGGCCGAGATACGCTTCGGAATAGGACGGTGAGGTGCCCGGAGGCCGACCATGGCCTAGGGAAAAGGAGCAGGTTGAACACCTGCTCCTTTTTGTTTGTGCGCCCGGCAGGGCGCACTCACTTGGAGGTGAAAGTCCTCTACTCGCCCCGCAAGGGGAAGAGTTAGCCGAACGGCAAGGGTGTTCTGGGCGACTGGAAATCTGGAGGAAGCCGAAGGCAAAGCGCTGGCCTGACGAACAGGAAGCGGATACGAGGCGGCACGGCGGGGTGAGGCGGCCATTATCGTCAAAGCCCGAAACTTGCACGGAACGCCGTGACGTATATCCGACGGGCATAAGCGTGAAGGTGGGTGCGTCATACCCGGGGAGATCTGCACAGGTGCCGGGGGAGACCTCTGTGCTACTGCCATCGTGAGGTGGCGGGACGCCTGTGCAGAAGTCAGCAGAGGCCATAGTAGGCGAAAGCCGAAGGGCCGAACATTGAAGACCGCGAGTAGGCGGCGGGAACACACGGACAGTCAATGAAGGCAGAAGACTCACAGCAAGTGAATGCCGGCGAAGCACCATCGGGGCGGAACTCCGAGGGGGCCTTGCACGGTGCCGAGGCTGACGTGACGACCCGCAAGCGGACGAAAGCGGAGTGGGCGCGGCAAGGCGGGCTGATGGAAGCCGTGGTCGAACGCGGCAACCTGATGCTTGCCTATGATCGGGTGCTCAAGAACAAAGGGGCGGCCGGTGTCGATGGCATCGGCGTCAATGAGTTCAAAGCACACCTCAAGCAACACTGGCCGACGATCAAGGCCAAACTACTGGCTGGGCAATACGTGCCCTTGCCAGTGCGCCGGGTGGACATCCCCAAGCCGCAAGGCGGGGTCAGGACACTCGGCATACCGACGCTGACGGATCGGCTGATCCAACAAGCGTTGCATCAAGTCCTCTCGCCGATCTTCGAGGCGGACTTCTCGGCGCACAGCTACGGCTTCCGACCGGGGAAGAACGCCCATCAGGCGGTCAAGGCCGCGCAGCAATACGTTGCCGAAGGTCGCCGGGTGGTGGTGGACATCGACCTGGAGAAATTCTTCGACCGCGTCAACCACGACCTGCTGATGCAGAAACTCTCGACGAAGATCAGTGATGGTCGGGTACTGCGCCTCATTCGCCGGTATCTCGAAGCGGGCATGATGGCAGAGGGGATCGTCTCCCCGCGGACGGAAGGCACGCCGCAAGGCGGCCCCTTGAGTCCGCTGCTATCGAACATCCTGCTGACGGAACTGGACAAGGAACTGGAACGCCGAGGCCATGCCTTCTGCCGCTATGCAGACGACTGCAACATCTACGTCAAAAGCAAGGCGGCGGGGGAGCGGGTCATGGCGAGCATCACCCGGTTTCTGGCGGAAAAGCTCAAGCTCAAGGTCAATGTGGCCAAGAGCGCGGTGGCCGAACCGTGGAAGAGGACGTTTCTGGGCTACAGCCTGACGTGGCACAAAGCCCCGAAGCTGCGGATCGCGCCGGCCAGCCTGAGCCGGCTGGACGGCAAACTCCGCGCAGTGCTCAAAGGTGCGCGGGGGCGCAGCCTGACGACGGTCATCCACGAACTCAACCCGATCCTGCGCGGCTGGGCGGCGTATTTCAAGCTGACCGAAACCAAGCAGGCGCTGGAAGAGCGGGACGGCTGGATCAGGCGCAAGCTGCGCTGCATCCTGTGGCGGCAGTGGAAACGCCCCTACACTCGCGCCAGGAACTTGATGAAGGCGGGACTGACGGAAGAGCGGGCATTTCGCTCGGCGTTCAACCAACGCGGGCCGTGGTGGAACAGTGGCGCCAGCCACATGAACCAGGCCTTCCAGAAGTCTTTCTTTGATCGATTGGGTCTGGTGTCGCTGCTCGATACGACGCGACGACTCCAGTGTGTTCAATGAACCGCCGGATGCGGAACCGCACGTCCGGTGGTGTGAGAGGGCGACGGGGGTGACCCCGTCCCCTACTCGATGGAATGACAGCACATTTTGTCAACAGAATAGAGGCTTCCTGAGCGCACAAAAAAGGATGAGGCGGCATGTTACGATCGGGAACGGTGGTGCTCGTGGGCTGTCGCGATGATGAGGCGGCGTTGCTCAAGGACATGATCGGGCAGTTGGATACGGGGCTGGTCGTTCGTGCTCTAGGTTCGTTGGACGAGCAGCAGGTGCGTGGCAGTCCGGATGTGCGCCTGGTGATTGTTCGGGTGGGAGAGCGCGACAGCCGGCCGGATGTGGCGTTGCAAAAGCTTCGCAACGTGGTGGGGCGTTCCGTGCCTGTGATGGCCCTGGTGCCTCAGGGGAAAGGCCAGAGGGTTCGAGACATCCTTCGTGCCGGCGCCGATGACTACTGGATTCTGCCTTTGGACGAAAATGCCTTGCCCATACGAGTTCAAGTGCTGTTGGAATGGGGGCATCGCATCAGGGAAACCATGCGCACCACAAGTCATAGCCATGAAGGGCTGTGGCAACGTTTTCGCCACCGAATTCGTGCCGTTTTTGAATGGATTTTTGGATCGCGGTCTCTCTCGAACGAAATGCTGGAAAAAGGATCGGTGGATACAGCGCGTTTTCTTGATCGTTGGGAAAAGATAAGACGCCTAGGGTTTGGCAGTTTCGGTGAAGTGTGGCTGCTTCGAGAAAAAGACGGTCACAATTTGGCTGTGGCCAAGATTCCTCACGAAGAAAAACTGAACCGCAAATTCCTTGTGGAAGCGGCCATTCTTGGGCGTCTCAAGGAACATCCCAACGCCGTAGCACTGTTGGATGTGGTGAAATCCGGTGGAAAGGTCGTTCTTATTCAGGAGTATGTTTCCGGCAAATCTTTACAAGAGCTTCTGGATGAAGGTTTGGACGCCGTGGGCAAGGAAAAATATTTCTTGCAGCTTTTAGACGTGGTGACCTATGCTCACCGCCATCACATCATGCATCGAGACATTAAACCGGAGAATATTCTTATCACTCCTGAAGGTGTTTTAAAGCTTTTGGATTTCGGTACGGCCAAAGATGTGACGCGCCGAAGTATAAGTAGCACCGTGATTGGATCCCGCCCTTACATGGCCCCGGAACAGATCATGGGGCGCAGTCGCCTGGCCAGCGATGTGTGGGCTCTCGGCGTCATTCTCTATGCCTTGACCACCGAATTCCTTCCCTTTTATTCGGAAAACGAAAAGGAGCTCATGGACCTCATTCTCGAATCCCCTCCGCAACCCCTTCGAGAATTGGTTCCAGACATTCCTGAAGATCTGGAACGCATCATTCTTCGCTGCTTAGAAAAGGACTGGAAGAATCGGTACCACAACGCCGGTATTCTTCAAAAAGCTCTTTTGGAAGCTTTCCCGGATTTTGGATCCGGACACACGCTGCCGTGACCTGTGTTTTACAGAGGTTCCAAGGGCTTCAGGGTTCCCCATCGAGGGTCGTAATGGGCCGTGACATCGCAGATCATGATCAGGATATCCACGTTACGCTGATGAATGTCTTTGACGAGTCCCTCGATGACCGCCTTGCAGCCGAAGCCTGCGTTCCGAAAAGCTCGAATGGCTCCCGGAGAGTCCAGAGGAATTTCGGCCCAGAGTTTTTCCAGCCCGATTTCCGAGGCGAGAGCGACAAGTTCATTGAGCATCACGGTGGCAAGCCCTTTGTTCTGGTATTTAGGGGAGACAACGGTTCGAACTTCTCCGATATGGCGTTTCCATCCATGGGGAATCAGATGGAGGGTGACATCGGCGGCGATTTCGTTTCCGACCCAAGCTAAAAGGGGCAGAACTCTGCGGTAATCCAATTCATTAACCCATTGTTGCAGGATCTGAGGGTCTCGAACATTGTGCCGAACGTAAAGGAGCATTTCATCGGAAAGGTCCCGGAAAAAACGATAGAGGGCGTCGCCGTCTTCGCGGGTCATTAACCGCACGCTGACCGGCGTGCCGTCTTTGAGCAGGATTTGTTTGCTTCCAAACATGTCTAACCCCTCGCTGGATTGTGTCATCCTTGCCAGTGATCCCACCCTTTCAGACACCGTCCTGCAGACGCAGGGCCAGGTACTCGGGAAGCCCCGCTCGAAGAATCTTTTCTTGCGCCCGCTTCACATCGTACGGCACAGCTCGAAAGAAGATGGTATGGCGATCCATATCGAAGACCAAAAAACGGGCTCGACTGTCTTGCTGCCTCGGCTGCCCAACACTGCCCGGATTGATGAGGTAGATATTTTCTGGGACGAGCCTCAGGGTGTCATTCATGAAGTCCAGGGCCGTCACTTTACCTCGTGGATCTTGTACCCAGACCTTTTGCTGGTGCGTATGGCCGAAAAAGCACACATGAATGTCGGCGTATTTTTTTCGCATGAGATTGAAGATGCGTCGAGCTTGATACAGATTGAGAATGTAGGTATGAGGACTTTCCGGAGTTCCGTGGCACAAGAGCACCCCTTCCAGGGTTCGACACAAGGGAAGGGCATGAAGTTGTGCCAGATGCGCCGAATTCAGCTGTCGAATGGTAAAATGAATAGCTTCGTAAGCCAGGACGTTAAAGGATTCGGCGATTTGAGGATCCAGGGCCGCAAGATCGTGATTGCCTTGAACACCACGCGCTCCACATTCCCGAAGAATTTCCAGGCAAGCCTTGGGATCTGCATTATAACCCACCAGATCACCAAGGTGCCAAAAGGCTTCCACACCTTCAGCCTGTGCCGCACGAAGAACGCTTTCCAAAGCTTCCAGGTTACCGTGAATGTCCGAAAGAATGGCGACTCGAGCCATGGGATTCCTTGCAAGCCCTTTCGCCCGTTATGTTGGCAAGGTTATGGCACCAGAACCGGTTCCCGGAGAATCCTTTCGATAGCTTCCCGAGCCGAAGCCGCAAGGTGCGGATGAGTCTCGGTCAGTGATTCCACCTGACGCAGATGATCCGCGGTTCGCAGAATCACCATGGTCAAATCCCCCTCATCGATGCTCGTGAGGTTCTTGACCACACTCCAACTTTCGCCCTTGGCCCAATGAAAAACGGTGACCACGGTCCAAAAAGGTAAAGGCGGAGTCTCAAAGCCCTCCGCATGCAGCCTTTCCCTTAAAGGATGCAGTGTTTGCAGAAGGGCGAAGTAAGGCCGGGCAAGATCGGGGAATTTCCACAGAAGCGACGATAACTGAGAGTCTGCCGGCCGGTCCCGATCCACAACGAAAGGAGCCATGAGGGCGGCCAGAAGAGCTGGATTCGATTCAGGCAAGACCCTTTTTCGAATGACTTCGGAGACCAGCAGGGGCTGATCCAGCCGCAGTTTGGAGGCCCATTGGCCATCCGGGGTGAGATGCCCTTCAAGGGTCACATACCCTTCTTGCTGCAGAATTCTCAAGTGCTGTGTGAAGGATCTCCAAAGCGTCTCTTGGACGGACAGAATATGGGAACGATGCGTGAAATAGGTTTGGACGAGCCTTGAAAATGGATGCTTGGACCCTTTTTGGCATGGACCGAAAAGTTCGCACCGAAGGCATGGAAGCGCTTCTTTGGTCAAGGCTCTGTGGGCCATGTCGCGGGTAATGGATGACAGGGCTTGTGGCTTTTCACCGTAATGTTGCGGACCAAAAAGAGAGGGAAAAGGCTCTTCGTCCATTCGCTGGGCCAGACGTTCCCAAGCCTTTCGATCCGAAAGGGATGGCAGCTGTTCCAATCTCTTGCCCAATTCTCGAATTTGGCGAACACGCACCCAATGGGTTTCCACACTTTGGCCGTGCCAGTCGATGGGAAGCCGTAAACGTGCCGCCTGGACTCGGTCTTCCCCCTTATCGACCCGATCCAGGACCACGTAAGGTGTTCCTCGTCGGTTCAAGAAAAGTCGACCGCGTACCAAAAGACCCTGTGTGACCCATAACAATGCTTGGTTTCGAGCCGCTCGATGGGCTTTTTTCTGTTCTTCTTCCAAACGCATGAACAAAGGCCGAACCTCCGCCAGGGCATCCATAGACTTACAGGCCATGAGAGGTTCCCAGGGGGCCAGATCCTTTTGAAAGGATTCCACGAGGGACGCGACGGAGGCTTCTTGACCCAAATGCTGGTAGGTGGCCAGACTTCGTGAAAAAAGCTCTCGAATTTCCTGCGGTTCATGGGACAGAAGCAGGTTTAGGGCCATGGAAAAGTTCACACGAATTTGGCTTTCGATGGGATCCGGCGGTGATTTCAAAAGGTCATGAATCAATGACACGTTTTGATATCGACCCGGCGTGACCAAAACAAAGCCGATTTTGTCCATGCCGCGCCGTCCCGCCCGTCCCGTCATCTGAAGAAGGTCTGTTGCGGTCAAATCCACAAATTCCCGACCGTTGAAACGATCGCTTTGAGGAATAACCACGGTGCGGGCAGGAAAATTCACGCCGGCGGCCACGGTGGATGTGGAAAAAATGGCTTCAAGCCAGCCTTCCTGCATGAGGTTTTCTAGAAGAAGTTTCCAGTGAGGCAATTGTCCGGCATGATGGGCGCCCACACGGGAACGTTTCAGAATGGATAGGTGTTTATGATCCCTGAGAAAAGGCCACTTGTTTAACAGGGACTCCAGCCGTGCCGTAAAGGCTTTGGCATTGAATCCCGGCGATCGTGGGGCTTGAGGACACAAAGTGATAGCACGCTCACAATCGGCTCGGGACTTGAGGAAGAAGATGGCGGGCAGAAGGTTTGCCTTGCGAAGGGCTTCCAAAATGTGAGCCACATCGGGAAAGTCTTTTCGAGAGAACTGACGAGGATCCAGTTTTTCAATAGGTCCATAGAGGCCGCGACGTCCCCCTAGAGGCGTCAGTTCACCGTTGGGAAAAAGGAACAGGGGATAGAGAGGGACAGGTCGTTCTACGGCGTTCACCCACAGGCAAGGCTCTTTGCGTAACCAAAAGAGCCATCGGCAAAGCTCATGAGCGTTTCGAATGGTGGCGGAAAGTAACAAGAGACGGACGCGGCTTGGGAGGTAAATAAGAACCTCCTCCCAGACCACACCGCGATCCTGATCCCCCAAGTAATGGGCTTCATCCATGACCACCAGATCGACGGGAAGATCTTGACCGCGATGCATGGCGTCGTAGAGTTGATTTCTAAGGATTTCGGTTGTCCCTACGATGATCGGGGCTTCGGGGTTTTCCTTACGATCCCCGGTGAGAATCCCAACATTTTCCGGTCCAAAAGCCGTAGAAAATTCTTCCAGTTTGGCGTTGGAAAGAGCTTTGAGGGGCGAAGCATACCAGCTTCGACCGCCTTTCAAAAAAATTTCGCGAATCGCTTCAATGGCGATATAAGTCTTGCCGGATCCTGTGGGGGCCGTGACAAGCACATCGGCGGTCCGGACCTTTTCGATGGCTTCCAGCTGAAAAGGATCCGGCGTAAAGGGTTGCGGCTCAGGTACTCCAATCTGCGCAAGAACCTTGCGCACCGCAGGCGCCATGCGCACATGAAATTCCGTGCCTTCACGGGTGACGGTTTCGCGAGGCTTTTTTTTGCCCGTGGATTTCTTTCGCCGAAAAATGGGTCTGGCTTCGGGTTTCAATGGGAGGTCCGCCTTTGGATTGACTTCCTTCTGGGATCTGGCGATGGCGCTTCGTTCGCATTATGGCTAACACGGCTTTGGGCGAACATCAAGGGATGATCATCATTTAACAAATGAACCCCTTTGTCTTCTAGGAGACAGCCTCGTGGAACAGGCAAAGCCCAGCAGCTTTTCATGCCAAGGGCCTTGGTACGCACACAGCCTACGTGTTCCCCTTTTTGAAGTGGATCTGGGTCAGGGTGTGTACCATGGCAGCTATTTTCATCTCTTTGAACTGGGTCGAGAAGCTTTTTTAAGAGCTTTACAATATCCGTATTCGCGCCTCATGGCTCAAGGTCTTCATCTAACCGTGGCGGCTCTGGAATGTCGTTACGTTCAATCCTTGCACTATGATGACCTTATCGAGGTTCAGACGGCCGTCTCACGTCTGGGGCGGCGCAGTCTTTCTCTGGTCCACCGAATCCAAAGGTTGACGATGGAACAATCACTGGAAACCACCACCGAAGCCGTGATGCACTTCGTGTGTGTGCGTGAAGGGGTTCCGGAGCCGCTGCCTGTTGAGCTGAGCGATAAGATTCTCGCCTGGATGGATGCCAAGGATCAAGGATGAGGATGCCTCACCTTATCGCCATGTGGCCAGCTCATAGCGGCGAATGTTCGCATCGGGTTTGATGCGTGCCACCACGGCGTACAAACGACCCTGAATGCCCAACTTTTCCGAAAGTTCTTGCGGGACGTTCACGGGTTGAATCGAGCAGGCTTGTCGTTGCACGATTCGGTCTTGTCCGTCATAGAGAATGAGCTCGAAACGCTTATCTTGGAAATCTTCTTGAACGTTCAAGAGATATTTGACCACCAAGACGGCGTCGTTTTTTTGCACACGCATCCATTCGGTCACATCCCCTTTGGGGGAAAAGCTTGTCTTGTAAAGACGCACGGCTTGAGGAGGTTCCTGGGGTGGAGCCGTCGATGCCAGAAGTCGTGAGAGATCCTCGGAAGATAAGGGTTCGGCGGATGTGTCGGAGGGTGTCCCTCTAAGAAGCGTGACCCATTCTTTTTGCTGTTCGGGATCCGAGGCTGCGGCTGTCCGTACGCGGGTTTTGACGGTGTCGTAGGCGACTTCAGATCCCGCGACAATCTCCTGAATGCTTCGAACCTGGCTCTTGGGAATACCCGCGACACCCCCTGGAATTTCAAAAAAGACTGTATCTTTCATTTCCCAACAGTAAGGCACCTCAACTCGGTTGCCGTCGTGAAAGGTAATGCGAATCTTGGCCGCAAAAGCTCCTTCAGTGCCCAAGAGCCAAAAGACGGCGGCTATTGCCAATACCTTCAACCACGTGGTGGATCCTGACTCTTTTTTTGCCATGAGTTCACCTCCTTGGGAGTTTTTTCGGCAAAGGTGGAAAAAAGGCCAAAACATGTCCCGAGGGTCATCTGACGTTTGCTGTCGCCTTGGGCTTTTGGTATAGACTCCAAGCGTGCTGCTTTCATGGCCTTGGGTGTTCGATGCGCGCTTAGGGACCTTTTCTTGAGGAGCTTCGAATCCCTGTTTTTCTACCTTTCGTTCCGTCATGGATGAAGGCAAAATCAGTGTGCCAAATTTTGGCTCGATGGCCAATGAGAATGTGGTAGGTGTCCCTTTTCGGTTGTGAAGGAATCCTCTATCGTGATTGAGGCTCTCAAAAAACTGTTCCAGCACCTTTTGTGGTGGCGTCGACGTGATCTCGAAACGGCAGGGGACGCCGTCACCGGCCTCGAACCGGAAGCTCCGGAACCCAGAAAGGCACGGGAAGATTTGGCTTCCGGCATGGCTTTTGCCAACCTTGGGCTTTCGGCTTCGGTGCTCCAAGGGCTCCATGAGGCGGGCTTTTTGCGCTGCACACCCATTCAGGAAAGATCTCTTCCCATCACACTCAAAGGCCAAGATATCGCCGCACAGGCTCAGACAGGATCCGGCAAAACCGCCGTGTTTTTGATCACCATCCTTGAAAGTTTGCTCAAAAAGCAGCCCTTGTCTTCCCACTGCCATGCCCTCATTCTAGCCCCCACTCGCGAATTGGCCTTGCAGATTCTAGCCGACGCTCAGATGCTTGGACGGTATTGTCCTTTTCGTTTTGCGGCCATCTACGGAGGTGTCGGCTACGAGAAGCAGGTTCAGGCCCTGCAACAAGGGGCGCATATTGTCATTGCCACTCCCGGTCGCCTCATCGACCTCATGAAACAAGGCCTTTTCAAGACGAATCATGTGTCCCTGCTGGTCATCGACGAAGCGGACCGCATGCTGGACATGGGCTTCGTCAAGGACCTTCAATACATTCTCAAACGTCTCCCTCCTTATCATCGTCGGCAGAGTATGCTTTTTTCTGCAACACTTTCTCCACGCGTTCTGGAAATCACCTACCCGTACATGAACGCTCCCGTGGAAACAGCCGTGGACCCAGAAAAATTGGTAGTGAAAACGGTTAAGCAGGAACTGTTTCATGTGGCTCGAGCCGAAAAGTTTTCCTTGCTCTTGGGGCTTTTGGAAAAGGAAAAACCAGAACGCGTTCTTCTTTTTTGCAATACCAAAGTGCAAACGCTGCGCATCGCCGAAAGGCTTACGGCCAACGGATATGCCGCTCGAGGCATCACAGGGGATTTACCTCAAAGTCGGCGAGTGCAATTGCTGGAACGCTTCAAGAAAGGTCAGATCGCCATTTTAGTGGCCACCGATGTGGCGTCTCGAGGGCTTCACGTGGAAGATGTGACGCATGTCATCAATTATGATGTGCCTCAGGATCCTGAGGAATACGTCCATCGTATCGGCCGAACGGCCCGTGCCGGGAAAGAAGGCAAGGCCGTCACTCTGTGTGGTGAAGACGACGTGTATGCCCTGGAAAACGTGGAAAAACTGCTGGGTCAGAAGATTCCTGTGATCTGGCCCGAAGAAGATTGGTTTTTGCCGGATCGTGCCGAAAATGTCGCTGCTCGTCGGCCTTCTCGAGGACGGCGACCCGAGCCGCCGAAAAAGGAGATCAGGCTGGCAAAAAACAAGGGAACTTATGGCGGAAAGCACCGCGGGCGACGTCGAAAAAAAGATGTTTCTTCGTCCAAAGGCCCTTCTTCCGTAGGGTCGTGACAGGGTTTCGATCTCGGGTTGAAACTGATTGAAAAACTAAAGGAAACGCCCATGGAAATCTACATCAGTGGATCGTTGGCTTATGATCGTATTATGACTTTTCCGGGCCATTTTGCGGACCACATTCTTCCCAACAAGATCCATGTGCTCAATGTGTGCTTCAACATCAACGGCTTGGTGGAAAAATTCGGAGGCACGGCAGGAAACATCGCTTACACTTTGAGCCTGCTCGGAGAAAAGCCCTGGATTGTTGCGACGGCTGGGGACGACTTTGGGCGATATGAACGGTGGCTGCACGAGCATGGGCTTGACACAAAATGGATCAAACGCCTCTCCGGTGTGCTCACTGCCGGAGCCTACATCACCACGGACCTTAACGACAATCAAATCACGGCCTTTAACCCTGGTGCCATGGCCTTTTGTGCAGACTTACCGGCTTTGACCGATGGAAACCAGGGTGCCCTGGTCCACATTGGGCCAGGAAACAAGACCGATATGCTGGCATTGGCTCGGCGTTGCAGAGCCTGCGGGGTGCCGTTCGTTTTTGATCCCGGTCAGAGTCTCAACATTTGGAGCGGCGAAGAAATTGCCGAAGCCGTGGAAGGGGCTCTGTGTTTCATTTCCAACGACTATGAGCTGAGCCATTTTCTCAAGCTGACCCGATGGCAGCTTTCAGATCTGGCGTCTCGAGTGCGCCTGATCATCACGACCCAAGGGCCCGAAGGCAGCGTGCTACGTATACATGAGGAAAAGGTCTTTATCCCGGCCGTCACTCCTCCTGTCGTCGTGGACCCCACGGGAGCCGGAGATGCTTATCGCGCAGGATTCCTGAAGGGACTGGCTTTGGGTTTGGATCCGGCGATGTGCTGCCATCTGGGCAGTGTCGCGGCATCTTTTGCCGTCGAACACCACGGCACGCAGGAACACGTTTTTGACTGGCAGGCCTTTTGCCAACGCTTTGAAAAGCACTTCGGGTATCAAGTTCCGGGAATGTCATCACAAGCGGCAGCACCTTAAAGCTCGAAAGGGTGCACAAGGTGTCCGTGTTCGAGCCCATCTTGTAGGGGCGGACCGATGTGTCCGCCCCAAATGAAAGACAGATCATCCGCGCACCAAAGAATTCCCTTGTAATGATTTCCTGCGTGGTTTACCCGAAAGGTAAACCGGCGATGACCGCTAGCGTGAAATGCGGAAATAATCCCGCCTGCCGAGAAAACGCCTTGACACTTGGGCACGAGCCTCCAAGGTATTTTCCTGGTCTTTCCCGTGTTGCCATAGACGTCCTGTTCCGCAAACGGGAACTCTTTACTGCATGAGAAGCTGTTCGTGTCGCAGCCGTTTAATTTCGTCTCGAAACGCCGCGGCTTTTTCAAACTCCAATCGAGCCGCCGCCTCTTTCATCTTCTTTTCAAGCTGCTCAATGGTTTGATCCAGGTTCAGCTTTTCTCCAGTCGTATATATGGCCCGCACTTCCTGGATCACTTCCTCAGGAACAAAACTCTCTTCAGGGGATCTGTATGGAGCCAGAATATCGGCGATGGATTTTTCTATGCTTTGTGGGGTAATACCATGAGAGGCATTGTAAGCTTGCTGCAAAGCTCGACGGCGCTCTGTTTCCTCGACGGCTCGACGAATGGAATCCGTAACCTTGTCCGCATAAAGGATCACGGTGCCGTCCACGTTACGAGCAGCCCGCCCTGCCGTCTGAATCAAGGAACGCTCGGAGCGCAAGAAACCCTCGTTGTCGGCATCCAGCACAGCCACCAGCGACACCTCGGGAATATCCAATCCTTCCCGTAACAGATTGATTCCCACGAGAACGTCGTACTCCCCAAGACGTAGGCCTCGAACCAGTTCGATACGGTCCAAAGTGTCCACGTCCGCATGCATGTAGCGCACGCGGATTTTCAGCTCCGAAAGGTATTCGGTCAAATCCTCGGCCATGCGCTTGGTCAAGGTGGTCACCAAAACCCTCTGTCCTGCAGCGACCCTTTTTCGAATTTCGCCGATCAGGTCATCCACCTGATGTTGCGCGGGTCTCACTTCCACTTTGGGATCCACCAGACCTGTGGGGCGAATGATTTGTTCCACCACATACCCTTGAGTACGCTCCAATTCATAAGGACCTGGAGTGGCGGAAACATAGATGACTTGATGCACCTTGGCTTCAAATTCCTCAAAACACAAAGGCCGATTGTCCAAAGCCGAAGGCAAACGAAAACCGTAACGGACCAAAGTCTCCTTACGGGATCGGTCCCCTCGATACATGCCTCGAAGCTGTGGAATGGTGATGTGGCTTTCATCGATAAAGAGCAAAAAATCTTCGGGAAAATACTCCAGGAGCGTCGGCGGTGGCTCCCCTGGAAGACGGCCGGTGAGGTGGCGAGAATAGTTTTCGATACCTGGACAGTAGCCGAGTTCCTGCAGCATTTCCAGATCCAACCGTGTGCGCTCCTCAAGACGTTGAGCCTCCACCAGAAGGCCTGAGGCTCGGAGCTCCTGAAGCCTTGAGGTTAGTTCCTCTTTGATGCTCTGAATGGCTCTCTCAAGGGTGGTCTTATCCGTGACATAATGGCTTCCAGGATAGATGGCCACTTCTGTCAGAGAACGTAACGTTCGGCCGGTTAACGGATCGAATTCTCGAATGGCATCGATTTCGTCTCCAAAAAACTCTAAGCGAACGGCCCGGTCTTCTTCATGGGACGGAAAGATTTCCACGACATCCCCGCGAACACGAAAGGTTCCTCGATGGAAGTCCACATCGTTGCGGGCGTACTGAATCTCTACAAGCTTTCGCAACACCACGTCCCGGTCCACGGCCATGCCCGTCTTGACCCATAAGAGCATGTCCCGGTAGGTTTCCGGGGCACCCAAACCATAAATACAGGAGACACTGGCCACGATCAGCACATCCCGGCGTTCCAAAAGGGCTCGTGTCGCCGCGTGGCGCATCTTGTCGATGGTTTCGTTGATGGAAGCGTCCTTGGCAATGTAGGTGTCGGTCTGAGGCACATAGGCTTCGGGCTGGTAATAATCGTAGTAGGAAACAAAGTACTCCACAGCGTTTTCCGGAAAAAAGGCCTTAAACTCCCCGTAAAGCTGCGCCGCCAGGGTCTTGTTGGGGGCAATCACCAGAGTGGGTTTCTGCATTTGAGCAATCACATGAGCCATAGTGAACGTTTTTCCGGAACCGGTGACGCCTAAAAGGGTTTGTTCACGAACCCCGGCTCGAAGATTGGCAGTGAGCTTTTCGATGGCTTGGGGTTGATCGCCTTGGGGCTTCCAAGGAGCATGAAGCTTGAAAGCATTCATGGTGGGTTGTCTCCTTTACGCGGCAATGACTTCACCCAAATAAGAAGCCGCTCGGTAGTTCTGTCAAGGATCTCACGCCCTTGGTATCCAGGCCCTGCAGGGGCGGTTGTGTGGATCCACCTAAATGAGAAGGGCCATGGTAAAGGACGGCGATATGCGGCCCTCATTGAGAACCCGTAGGGGCGGACCCATGTGTACCTGCTAAACCGCAGGGAAGGGGTTGTCATGGGGGCGCACACACCGGTGTGCCCCTACACGGAAAAATTGTCTTGGGCAAGGATCTGCGCCTTAAGATCTATGCAATATTCACTATGGCATGCCCCCAATTTTTCATGAGGAGCCGCTTCGGGCTGTCTCGAACCATACGTACTAGAGTCTATAAGATGTTATCCTGATGCTCTAGGTTCTTGTGAAAAAAGACATTTTGTCACTTGAAGGAGTGTGCTTTATGGAATAAAAAGCAAGAAATGGTTCCGCACGAAACGCGGGCGTGTCGGCGGATGTTCCTCGGAGAAAAAGGAGAGGTCATGGAGAACGTGTTTCAACCTAACACGGTGCATCGACGTTGGATCCATGAAGCGGTTCGAGCTGAGATCAATCTTTGCTTCACCTGCGGGTCATGCGCTGTGGAATGTCCGGTGAACCGAGCGACCCGCGGGCTGGATCCGAGGCGACTTGTATGGATGGCCAACTTGGGTTTGATAGAAGATCTGCTTCGTTCCCCTGAAATCTGGTTGTGCCTGGAATGCCGTAAGTGTTCTCACGTGTGTCCCATGACCGTCAAACCCTCGGCGCTCATTGCGTTCTTGCGTTGGAAAGCCGTTCGAGAACGTGTTGTTTCGACGGAACTTTCCGATCAAAGGCGCCGTCTTCAGGAAAATCTTCATCGGCAACGAGCCTCCGTGGTGTCCGAGCTACTTTCTGAAACCACGCATCGAGCCCGAGGAATTCAGTCGAGCGAATCCTTTCCGGAACCCTTCTCCTGGAAAAAGTTGGCCCGGTATTACGGCCATGAAACGCGCTTAGCGTCTTGCTTTGCGTGTGGGGAATGCAGCAATGCCTGCCCTGTGTGTGTGGACCGAACCGTGTTGGATCCTCTGGTGCTGGTGCGCTCTGCCATGCTGGGCTATGCTCGAGATGTCATGGTCTCTCCCGCTCCTTGGGTTTGTCTCCAGTGTCAGAGCTGCTCCCGGGCTTGCAGCCATAATGTGCAGGGTCATTTGGTAGTTTTGGCGGTACGTGAAGCGGCGCACGAAGAAGGTTGGGTCAACGATAGGTTCCTCAAAACGTGGCAGGAAAAGGATAAGCAGCTTTTCCAGAAACACATGGATGAAATCATCCAGATACACCGGCTTTCGAGGTGACTTTGGAAGATTTCGTGCTTAGAAGTAAAGCATAGGAGGCGGACAAGCCTGAACCCGTCCTTGAAGCGACAAGATTCAGGACATGCGGGCTCAGGACAAAAATTCTTCGGTCAGGGAGCAAAGGAGGGTTCCATGGTCGCGCAAGAAAAAAAGTTCCTTCAAACGGTAGACGAAAGCGGCTGCCCGACTCCCGTGGACAGTACGGGCCAACCGTATACATGTAAAGAGCGATCATCTGTGTTGACCTATCGGGAACAGGAAGTGTTGGAAAAAATCCGGGAGGTTAAAAAGGAAGCGGGGGAGGTCAAGGGCAAGCTTGAAAAGCTTCGTGCAAGTACGGAAAGGGATCTGGAAACCGAGAGTTCCCTTGAGGAACGCCTCGAGGCCTTGAGGAGACTTCGGGAGAAGCTGGAGCAGGAACGTGAAGAGGCGGCTCAAGAACGCATGCGTTTGTTAGGGCACGTCTAAGGCTCGAAAGCTTTAGTCTATCAACTACAAACGTTTCTTTCCAGCTAAAGCCTTTTGGAAGAGAGGTTCTTTTATTTCCATCTCCTTGCCCAAGCACTCGGGGAGGAATCTCCCCCCTCTGTCATGAACACCCGGCGACACAAAGGTATCTAAAGTTAAAAACACGGGCCGCCAACCGAGCGGCCTTTTTTGCTCGGTTTGTTGATCTCGTAAAAGAGTGTCGAGGTGCGACGTTTTCGAAACCATCTACCGGGTGCGGCTTTTTGAAGACCATTCTCTAGATTCACCTGAAGACAACACAAATAGTATATGAAGAACCGGTGCAAAGAAAATCCTTGTTATGTCCTCCCACTTTTTGTATTTACCCAATGGAAAGGAAAACATAAGGGTTCATTAAAAAAGGAGGAGAGGCCCATGAGCAAAAGACTTCTAGAAATGTGTGTGCAGATTGTGGAGGCTCAAGCTTCGGCAGGCATGATGTCCACAGAGGAGATCGAGGTGTCTTTGAGACGGATTTACAGGGTGCTGCAGGAGCTTGATACGGCGGAAGAGATTTCGCCGGCCGTGGAAACGATTCGCAAGGGTGAGGAAATGGCCGCCCCGGCCAAAGCCCCCGTTCTCGGTAAAGGTCCTTATGAATCCATTGGGGAACACAGCGTGGTCTGTCTGGAATGTGGGGCCCAGTTTCGCCAGATTACGGCCAATCATCTAAAAAGCCACGGACTGACTCCTCGAGAATACAAGAAAAAATGGGGATTTCGCCTGAAAGATTCTCTGGCGGCCAAAGTGGTTACGCGATCCCGCAGCGAAGCGGCCAAGGTGCGCGGTATTCCAGAAAATCTCAAGGCGTATCAAGAAAGACGTCGGAAAAGAGTATCTTAAGCCGCCTTGGTATTGGTGACGTGAAACGAGGAGTCACGGCGTCATGGAGGACCAAGACCGTGCCAGGGAGCTTTTGAGGCACCTGGAACAGCTTTATCCCGATGCTTCTACGGCCTTGACTTTCCGCAATCCCTTTGAGTTGCTCATAGCGGTGATTCTTTCAGCCCAGTGCACCGACGAACGGGTTAATCAGGTCACGCAAACCCTTTTTAAGAAATGCCCAACTCCGGAAGCTCTTGCATCGGAACCCTTGGAAAGCCTGGAACAGATCATTCGCCCGACGGGATATTATCACAACAAGGCGAAGGCTATTCGTGCTTGCGCGGAACAGTTGGTGCAAAAGCATGCAGGGCAAGTTCCGCGGACCATGGAAGCCATGGTGAAGCTTCCCGGCGTAGGACGCAAGACGGCGGCTATGGTTTTGGGAAACGCTTACGGAATTCAGGAAGGTATTGCCGTTGATACGCACGTGTTGCGGGTTTCCCAACGGTTGGGCATTGTGGCCGATAAGACGCCTGAGGCTGTGGAAAAACGACTCATGGACTTGGTGCCCCGCGAAAGATGGACGTGGTTCAGCAATGCCCTGATCCTGCACGGGCGCCAAATCTGCCAAGCCCGTAAGCCTTCATGCAACCGATGCCGCCTTGCCCATTTGTGTGATTATGCGCGCCAGACGGCCCCGGAACGTGATTCGGTATGACCAGGAAGACGGTGACAGCAGCCATTCTCCAACGTGACGGGTGCGTGCTTTTAGCTCAACGGCCTGCGTCCGACACCCTGGCTTTCCTGTGGGAATTCCCCGGTGGCACCTTAGAGCCTGGGGAAACGCCTGAAGAGTGCCTATGCCGGGAGATTCTGGAGGAACTGGGCATTGAGGTGGAGGTGCTCTCGTTTTTTGCCGAAAATCGACACCGGTATGATCATGGAGAAATTCGGCTTATGGCCTACAAGGTTCGCTGGGTTTTGGGTGAAATAAAACCCTCGGTCCATGCCCAAGTGCGCTGGGTGCCTCTCAAGGATCTTCATCACTATGCAATGGCACCGGCGGATCGCCCCTTTGTGCGTCGACTCCTTGACGAGCAGGCCGAGCCGAAGAATGGAGGGCATCATGTGTCTGCATCAGAAAAGGGCTTGTGAGTGCGGTCGGGAAGAGGCCTACATTTTTCATCGGGATAGCATCTTACCCGAAGAGGTCTTGGTGCATCTTTACTGCCCTCAATGTGCCGCCTTGGCCCGATGGGACATGCGAACCATGGTCCAAGACGGGGGCTGGATTTTGGAATACGACATGGAGGCGGCCAGGTTCTATTTAGGAAAGCGTCTGGGTCGAAGCCAGTATTCCCCAGAAGAAATTTTTGACCAGGATTATTGCAGCTGGTACGGTTTGACCCCCAAAGATCTGGAAGCAAATGCACGCCTTCATGAGGAACTGGAACCCCTCAAGCGATCGGACCTCAAGGAATATATTCGCCAAGTGACTCGGCGCCGTCAGGAAGAGGTGCTCTCTCTCAAACGCCAGGGCTGGCGTAAGGCCGCTCGAACCTGACCGCACAGACCTCACAGCCGCTCAAAATCAAGGCGGCGATACTCCGTTATGCCTCCCCAAAGGGGCTCAAGTGATGCGCCCCTCGTGCCGAATTTTTCTTCAGAAACATCCAAGGCGACACGCGATAGCCTTGAGCTGAAGGGTTCGGCAGGAGGAGGTGTTAAAGATGAATCCATATCAGTTAGCCACATGGAAACTGGTACGTGGACCCTATCGGTTTTTTCTGGAACCGCAGGTCAGTGGCCTTGAAAACATCACCAAAGCCTGTTGCAAGGCAAAGGAGCATAACCAAGGCCTTCTTCTCATTGCGAACCATATCAGCGCGTGGGACCCTTTGTTCATCTGTGCCGTGCTCGAACTCCAGGATCTGCGACGCCTAGGTCCCGTGACTTTTCTGGGTAAAAGGGAACTTTTCAACAAGCCGTGGAAACGCTGGCTTATGGCGCGTCTAGGGTGTGTCAACATAAGAGAAAGGTCCGTGGTGCGGCAAGTCCTTCAAGGACTTCGACAAGGCCAAGTGTATTTTCTCTTTCCTGAGGGATGTGTGTCCTGCAACGGACATATGGGGCAAGACTTAGGGGCTCTGCGCTTTTTTGCCAAATATGTCTCCTTTGTGGTGCTTCCCATTCGTATTCAAGGGATCTGGGGAGGATTTCGAAAGGATTGGAAGAACATCGCCGCTGGCCGACGCCGGTTTCAAGTGGCTTTCGGGGATCCTGTTGCGGTGGAAAAAGGCTATTATCCTCATCTGGACGCCATGGCCTTGATTCGTGCTGTCACCTTCATCCCGAATCCTGGGGTGACCTTGATGCCCTCTTGCGCGGCTTCTTAGAAACGACGCCGGGGATCCAGGAGTCGAAGAGCCGGCCTATAGGCGAAAGAGACATAGGGCGGTTCAAGGGGAATGCAAAGGTCTTCCGTGAATGGGTGGTGGCAGGGTTCCTGTGCGACCGCCTTGCCTTTGGATTTGGGACTCTTCCTTGTCGCGGATCAGTTTGTTGACCACATAATCTACTCCGTAGGCCAAAACAGCCAAACACACGAAGGCAATCAAGAATCGGCGCAACAAAATGGCGAAACGAATCTTGGCCCGCAGCCTTTTGGCCCACCCAAATGGAGCCAGCCCAAGTGCAATAACCACAAGGGCCAAAGGCAAGAGAATCCTTAAAAAGACCAGCTTTGTGAACATTAGCACCTCGTGACGCCTTGCCGGGGAAAAACCTTGCGAAAGCCTTCCTCTTCACCATAACATGCTCGGACAGCAAAAGGCCTGCACCTTTGAACAATAACCGCATGCCACCAAGGGTAAAGTTATGATATTCTCTTTGTCTTGTCGCTGGCTAGAAGAAAGATACCGTGAACTGGAAACTCTTTACGATAAATTTCAACATACCGCGTCACCCTTTATGGCGCATGCGGCATGTAAGCCTGGGTGTGCGGATTGCTGCACCAACGTGGGCGAAATTTTCACCACGACCCTGGAGGCAGTGCGCATTCGGCAGGTCATGGAGACGCTTTCAGTCTTTGAAGCGACCGCCCTTCGCAGATCGGTTGCGGAAAACAGGGAGCGAAAGAAACATAGCCTTCTTCTGCCCTGCCCGTTTCTTGATCCGGCAAATCTGTGCCGTATTTATGTCGTTCGTCCATTCAGCTGCCGGCGCCTATATTCCGTTCGTCCATGTGGGGACAAGGGGCCTGTGGTGCACAGGGAATTCTGGATGTTGGCCGAAGAATTTACCCGAGCCCTTCAGGCGCTGGATCCTTTAGGATATTCTGGCCATATCACTTATGTTCTCGGACTTCTTGATGACCCTCTCTTCAGCGAAAGCTACATGGCCCAGAGACCGTGCCCAAAGGCTCTGGAAAGCGTTTTTCGCGACTACAACCTGGTGGGGCATGCACAAAGGGGGACCTAAGCATGGCATGGCAAGCTATTGTCTTTTGGAAGAGTTTTGGCACCGGGCCTTTGGGTTGGCATTGGAGGCTCACCAATGTGGATCTGGGGCTGGAAGAAGATGGTCCGGCGGATTCCGTGGAACAAGCTCTGGCGGCCGTTCGGTCGGCGCTTCGTCGTCACGGTGTGGATCCCAAAGCTGTTGCCGTAGAGGTGTGGGACGAAGGTGTTTGGGAAAAGTGCTGACCCGCGGTTAAGAATCTTGAGTTCAAAAGACCATGAGTTTCTACATCTATTTGACCACGGCTCAGACCATCGTTTTGGCCGCAGACAATAGAAAACAGGTGTGGACCGTCAGAGCCGGCCTGGAAGGGTCCCCTCGAATGGAAGGACTCACGTCATGGAATGCCCGAAAAATCCATGCGGTGGGTTTTGGTTGGTGGATGACCGGCACTGGGTTGTCCCCTTTTCTTGCGAAAGTTCGAAACCACGCGCGGAACCTTTTGGAAGAAAAGGCTCGTGAAGATAGGTCTTCCTTGGAAGTCACCAAGATTCTGACTGTCGAAAGCGGGTCTCTGCAAAGGCTGTTTGAGGAAACCGTCTTTGAGTTGACGCAGAAGATGCGGGGCGGCGTGGAGAAACCCGAAATGCTTGAAAACCTGCAAGAGATCGTTTTTGCGGGCTTTGATGAAGCGGCTAAGCCTGTGGTTCTGCGGGCTCGAAGTGTTGAGACCTTTTCCTTTGAAGTTCAAACCGGTGCCGGTATCTTGGGGTTTACCGGGGAAATGGGTGTTTGGCAAGAGACGGTTATCCAAGCGATTCATGGTTTCCTGGCCGATGTGCTTCGTGACCTGTTGTCTCGACCTGCAACGGAGGTGGGGCATCGGGCATGGAATCTTGTGCCCTCTCTTTTTCAGCGCATGGCCCGCTCTTTTCCTGAAAAGCTTTCAGCATGCGGTGATCTTGTCTTAATCGTGCCCTCAGGGCACCAGTGGTTTTTGTTCTGATCCGGCCGGCGTTCCAGGCCGCCGTCAAATCCCTCGGCAAAGAACAGATGATTGAAAGGGCGGGAATTTTGGGGCGGGCACGTCGGTCCGCCCGATCCCCAACATTTCTTATTGGAGGTTCAAAAAACCATGCGCATCTTCCATGGCTTCGACAATCTTGAGTAGATAGGCATCCAGGCGTTCCTGAGTGATTCCCAGCTTTTGAAAAATTTCATCGGCGTCCGGCTGAAGGAAATCCCCGGCACTTACGCCGATCCCTAGGCTGTGCACGGTGCGATTGGCGGCGTAGAGAATAGCGGCTACATCCTGGTGGTGCTTAGCTTCCAAAGGGTTATGATGGAACCGAATGCCCACTTGCACCTCCGGAGGGAAATTCCACCGGTGGGCGATGAGGGCGCCGAGATCCTGATGATTGATCCCGATGACCTCGCGTTCCGCTTCCAGGAACGGGATCTGGCGCTCCTTGACCAAAAGATACATCGTGTCAAAGTAATCGGGAACCTGTCGGTCCAACACCGTCTTGCCGATATCATGAAGCAGCCCTGCCGTGTAAATGGTGAGGACACGTTGGCGCTGCAAGTCTTCGGCAATGATCTGGGAAAGAAGAGCCGTCGCCACGGAATGGGCCCACAGTTCCCCTTCTCGAAGGTCGTAGGCCCGCAACTGTCCTCGAAAATAATGAGCGGAACAGGCCATGAGGATGATTTCTACGAGCTGGCGCTGTCCCAAAAAGATAATCGCGTCGCGCAGGGAGCGAATCTTGTAACGGCGCGCGTAGAAGGGGGATCGAGCGATGGAAAGCACGCGGGCCGTAATAGCCTGATCATATCGAATCACGGCTTCAATCTCGGCGATGGGCGCCATGGAGCGCAATAAAGGAATGACACGGGTGACCACCTTGGGAAACGGCGGCAGCCGGTCCACAGCCCTGAGGATTTCATCAAGTGCGGGCTTGGTGACGATGGTGGCCATAGTCCGTGTCGGGCTCCTTGGTTCTATTTCGTTAAGTGAGACACTTAAAGGGGTGGAAGCAAACGAAACTCTCGCCCATAACGAACGAGATCCATTTTTTCCAATTGTTCCAAGACTTGGCGTATTTCTGCAGGGTCGTCCGCCAGGTCGCGAGCTTTCTGCAGCAAATGAATGGCTGCTTGCAAGTAAATTCCTGCCTTGGTGCGACGTACTTCGTGATCGGCTCCGATCCAGATGGTGAAGGACTTCTCGTCCTGTTCCACAGTGAAGCTGCCCACACCTTTGGCGAAACGGCCCAAGGCCTGCAGAACGCCGACCACTTTCTTGTGGGTCTGCGCATCAAGGACGCCTTCCATGTCGATACGGAATTTTCCCGTGTGCGGATCAAAATCCACCACGGGAGCCCCCTCCGATTCATCGAGGGAACGTGCCGTTTCTTTCAGGAACCGAAGGGGCGGGCCCAGCTCCTTGTCCCTGGATGGATCCAAGATCACGGAACCGTAATACGATGCGTAAACCTCCATCTGTCGCTTCTCCCCCGTAATGTCTTCGGCTGTTTTTTTAAAAAGCATAAATTTTTTTCAGCCCATGAGGCTGGTTTCCCCTTTTCGGCCCCGTCGTTGTTCTTAAGTTTACGGTACAGCTTTCTATGGACGGATTCCGAACTCATCGCAATCTTTTTTGGAGAGGATTTGCCATGATGACCGAAAACGATCTGAAGACTCGCAAGGACCTTTTGGATAAGATCGATTGGGACATGACTCCGGAGCGGGCCATAGAGACTTACCTGGAATGGGGGACGGGGTGGTCCCGCAAGGGGCAGTCGGCCACGGTTCCCGGCCAGGAATCGTTCTATTTCGTCGTGTATGCGTGGGAAGAACCTGCCCAGGTGACCCTGGTGCGCAGGGATTCCCAAGGCATGGAGGAATTGGCCAAGATTTCGGTGCCGTCGTCCATGGTGCAGGAAATCGTCAACCGAGAAGGACGCAAGCCCGGTGTAGGGGTGTATGCCTTAAGTGAAGAGTTGAAACAATGGCTCAAGACACAACTGGGGCTGTAACGTCTGCACGGCGGCTTCATAAAGAACCTCGATAGTAGGCAAGTCTTTTTGCGTAGGGGCGAAAGATACGAAGCACGGCATTCTGTTCCTGCTGATCCATGGGTTCAAAGGGTCGAATGCATGACGCCAAAGTACGCACATGATGGGGATTGTGACAGCCCACGATGACCATGGTCACAGGTTGCGACAGGGCAAAACGAATCAGGGTTTCGGCGGTGATACCGTCCTGGGGTGCCAGGTATTGACCCCCTCCCAAAACTTTCATGCCGATGACGGCCACGCCTTTTTCCATAGCCACATCGACTGTTTTGTCCAAAAAACCGCCTAGAATGGCCTCGACGGGATTTACGGGAAGAAGAACCGCATCCAGAGACCATCGGGACACGGCTTCCGTAAGCACCTTGGGATCGTGATGACCGGTGACTCCGATATGGTTGGTCAATCCTGAAGCTTTAGCTTCAAGAAAGGCATGCAAGGCTCCACCAGGCCTTTCCAACGTTTCAAGCTCCTCCATGGTACGGACATCGTGGATCTGCCAAAGGTCGAGCCGAGAAATGCCCATACGCTGAAACGTGCGTTCCAAGTCCCGAAGTGCCCCGTCTCGAGTGCGCTGTGCGGACTTGCTCGCCTGAAAAACCCCATCGCGAAGCTTCAAATCCCCTTTCCACACCGCACCGTAGTATTCTTCACTGTCTGCATAGGCCGGAGCACTATCGAAGTAGAGCAGACCTTGGTCCAGAGCGGTTTCAATGACCGCTCGCGCTGCACTCAGCTGAGATCGCGTGCGCAATATTCCTTCGCCTCCCAGACCCACCCGGGTTACCAGTCGACCCGTACGGCCAAAAACCACCTGATCCAAAGGGTTTACCGGTGTGTCCATGGCTTTGTCCTTTTCAGAACCCCCATCCCGTGGTTTGGTAAAGCGTCCTCGGCAACAAAAAAAGACCAGACGGCGGGGCTGTACCGTCTGGCCTTTTTTCGAGGAGGAAAGAGTTGGTTTCTTTCGCTCTGTATGCAGGAGCAAGGGGTGTGCCAAATGAGAAACCTTCGAGGCCAATCCGCTTCTGAAGCGCCATGGCGGCCCGTTTCCTTCTTTCTAGAAATTGCAAGCGGCCTAAGAATCGCGCCACAATCACGACAGATCGGCCATAAACACGCCATTATGGCTGGATTCCACGGGGGCATGGCTTGAGGAAGGTGCGTGGGTGTGGGCTCTAGATTGTTTAGCGGCGCCATAGGCGGTGCCACCATGGTTTTTTGAGCTGGGCCAATTCAGCTTCCAGCTGCCCGATGCGATATTCCTTTTCCAAAAGGAGAGCGTTTTTTTCATAGGCTTCGGTTCGATAGAAGTCAAGGAGTTGACTTTGGTAGCGGAGTCGGCCCAGTTCTTCCAGCAGGGCTTCGTAATGGCTTACGGGAATGGAGACGGTATTTTCTTGAACGCCGGGCGCAGGCGTTGTGGCTTTGTCTTCCACGAAGGAAACAGCCCCGGGGTGGCTTCTGCGTTTTTTTTCTTCAAGAAGCGCTTTGACTTCGTGGGAGGGAATAAAGACTCTTTTGCCTTGGCGAATAGCTTCCATTTTGCCTGTCCGTTCCAGGTATTCTTCCAGGGTTTCCGGGGAAACACCGAGGGCCTGGGCTGCGGTGCGGACGGTCATGCGTGCCATGGGATTCCCTCCTGATCGACACAATGGCTCAGCTTGGTCTTCTGTATCATAAAAGCCGAGCATTCCCAAGATCTTGTTTGCCATTGAAAAGGCCTTGTGTTCTATTGACGTCGGGAAAGGATCGAGGCGATTCAAGGGAAAGGACGTGCAGAGATGAGCCGTTTCGTGGAACGATTCCAGAAGGCTTTGGATGTCAGAATTTCTTCTTGCTATGAAGCCTTGCTGACGCACCACGATGAGCATCTGTCTCCGGATCCCTTGTCCGAACCGGGCTGGATTCCGGGGATCGGCAATGCGGACTTTGCCGTGGGAACCACTCAGACGTTTCGAAGCATGTTTCCTGATTTTCCTAAGAACTGGCTCATTATCGGCATGGAAGGTAAGCGGACCCTTGAAAAGATCGCTGAAGACATTGACGTTTACGTGGCTTTGGACATGAGGGATGACAATGTGCACTTGGTGGATTCCTTGGGAAAATCCTGGAAGACAGTAGGGCATTTTCGAGACTGGTTGGCCCATAAACTGGCCCGCGCTTTATGGGAACGGACCCATGACATCCATCTCTTTGTCATCGGGGACAAGACGGAAGCTACCATTCAGAGATTGCGTGAGGAGTTGGTGCATTGGCATCGAAAAGGAGCTGTGCATTTAGAAGGAATGCTTATTCTTTATCGGGAACAGCAGGGAAGGCTGACCCTTAAGCCCGTGCAACACGTGGATATCAAGGAAACGGCCGTGGGAGGCATTGCCGGCCTTCTGGTGGGATCCCTTCTTATGCATCCCCTACTCGGTGCCGCCTTGGGGACCCTCACAGGCGCCGCCGCCGGAAGCTCAAAGTTTAGTTTGTCCCATGTAGGTCTCGATGACGAATTCATCAAACAGCTTGCCTGTGCGGTGCTTCCGGGAATGTGGGCTTTGGTGGTGGTCGTGCGCCAGGCTAAGATTCGAGAGATGCTGGAAACATTAAAAAAAGTCGGCGGGACGGTGCTGGTGACTTCTTTAAGTAAAAGAGGTGAAGAACGCCTTCGAGCCGCTTTGGCTGCATCCTTCTCTAACGGTTCTTCCTTGTAAAGAGTCCGCGGCCTCCGCAGGCTTTACAAGCGTACCTACGTCTTTCCTTCGTCTGTGGCGGGAACGGGTCACTGTCCCGTTAAGATCAGCTTGACAGTCTCCGGACGTAGTCGGCGGCTTCCAGCCCAGCCACGCAGCCTTCCCCGACGGCTTTGGCAATTTGCCATGGAGGGCCGCAAATATCCCCGGCCGCGTAGACTCCGGGAACATTGGTTTCCTGCTTTTTGTTTGTCACGACATATTGAAAGGATTCCGGATCCAAAGCCACGCCTAAAGCTGTGGCGATCTCCAAAGCGCCTTTGGCCCCTCGTTCAATGAAGACGCCTTGGACGGCAATGGTTGTGCCGTCATCCAAAAGCACGCCTTCCACAGCATCGGCACCGATAATCTTCACCACCTTGCGGCCTTCATGGAGGAAAATGGGGCTTTGACGCAGTTTCTCGGCCAAGTTTTCTGAAACTTGTAGTTCTTCGCAGACGAGGTGCACCTGGTCGGTGTAAAAGAGAAGGGTTAGAGCTCCGGAAACGGCAGCGCTTTCGCAGCCCACCACGGCTACAGGAACGCCTCGAAAAAAGTTGGCGTCGCACTCCACACAATAACTGACGCCTTTGCCGAGGAATTCCCGTTCTCCAGGAACCCCTAGTTTCTTTCGAGAAATACCCATGGCCAGAATGACGGCTTTCGCTTCAATCTCGTGATCTTCTTCCAATTCTAGTTTGAAATGACCATCAACGTGTTGTGCTTGGACCACATCTTCCTCAAAGAAGACAGCCCCGAATTTTTCCGCTTGAAGGCGTCCTTGAGTCAGCAGATCTTCTCCGGTGCTATGTGGAATGCAACAGAAATTTTCTATATGCGCTCGGTAGGCGCTGCTTTTGGAAATTTTTCCCACCACGGCCACAGAAACCTTCTTTCGTGAGGCGTGAATGGCGGCCTGCAAGCCGGCCGGACCTGTGCCAATGATCACGACATCGTAAGTATGCTTCTGCATCGTCTTCGGCCTCCTTGCGTCCAGGAGAGGCTTGTTTCCAGAACTGGATTGAGCCTTCAGGTTTCCGGCGTGAGCGGTTTCTCGAACACGGGACAAGGAAAAGGCCACGCGCGTGCTTTGTATGGATCTCTATTCTATAGCCCAAGGTCTTCGTTGATGAGCACCACCTTGATCCGCCCCTTGGGATAGGATTTTTCCGTGACCGTCCAGTGATTGCAAATCCTCTCGGGACTGGAACAATCATCGCAACAGCCCGTATGGTAACACGGCGTCTTTTTATCCAAGCGCATGGCATTAGCCGGGGCGGCGTAGTCCTTGATACGCCTCATGGCGGCTTCCAGGTTGGGAACCACCTTGTTTCTTCCAACGAGGAGAATCACATGCCGAGGTCCAAAGGTGATGGCGGCCACTCGGTTCCCGATCATATCCAGGTTGACCAGCTGGCCGTCTTCGGTCACGGCGTTGGTTCCCGTAAAAAAGAGATCGACCAGCAGGGAACGGCGGCGCCGTTCCAGCATGTTTTCAGGAGCAAGGCCTTTCTCGTAGGTGTCCAAGACTTCCAGGTCCTTTCGGTTTTTCATGGCTTCATAAAGGCCTGTGGCCATAAAGGTCATGGATCCTCCCCAAGAAACGCTTTTCACCGACAGGGACGGCAGGATTTCTTCGAGGACGATACGTTTGGCGTCCTGAGTGTTTTGCGCAACAAAAACAGCGAAATTGTTCTTTTCCAGAGCCTCCTGGACGCGTTTCAATCGAAGTTGCCAGTAGTGATCCACGGGCCGATCCATGCCTTCCTCCTGAATTCTTGAGAATCGGTTTGCTGCTCTCGGCAACCACGCGAATAGAAAGATCTCTCTTCTAACAAAATCGAGGCGTGTTTGAAAGAAGCCATGCTTGAGAGAAGCAACCAAAACCGGTGGAGGATGGCCCATAAGTGGGCCAAGGGTTATCGTCGCCATGGGGTCAAGAGATGAAAAATTCGGCTTAATAGCAAACCCAGAAAATCCTCACCCAAATTCTGGGATTCTTGGAAAATGACAAGTCTTTTTCCTAGGCAGAGACAACTATCATGATGTAAACGCAAAATATTTTGTTCAGGCCAAAGACGGGACGTGAGAGTCCTTCTTCCGCAGCTTGCGATACCAAGAAGGAGAAGGACAGACTCGGCGATCTTCAATCGGGTGGTGAGCAAGCTGGAGAAGCTCAGGAAGAGGAGCGAGGAAGGGGGCTTGCGCAAAGGTTGGCCGAATGTTCCGCACTGGCTTTTCTGCAATGGGTACGGCATTCCGATGGATCTTGACAATTTCCGCATAAGGGTCCGGAAACCGGGCTATGGATAAATTCTAAATTCGGCCTTCGATGGCATACTCCTCGTGACATGCAGCAGACTTACGGGGCGTTAGAACTTGGCAAGGGGGATCCCACTGGGGAAAGTGACAATGGACATGGAATACACCTCCGCCCAGATCACTTTCCACACTTGCTAAAATGGCCGCCTATTGAGAGCCGTTCCACCATCGACGCGCTGGACGACGTGGTGAACGATCACACGCAACTATCCGCAAGCAGAAAGAAAAAAGGGCTTAGCCTGACGAGCCAAGCCCTTGATTGTCTTGGTAGCGGGGGGAGGATTTGAACCTCCGACCTTCGGGTTATGAGCCCGACGAGCTACCTAACTGCTCCACCCCGCGTCAGCGAGCGATGTTGTATAGCTCATGGTTGATGAGAAGTCAAGAGGGCGAAATTCGGGTTTTTGCGTTCCCTTAACAGAGAGGAAGGCGTGCGCAGGGTGGCACGGGATTTCTTTCCTAAAGGACGCCTTTGGAGCTGGGCACGGCCGATCGGCGTGGATCCAAGCTTGCGGCTTCGTCCAAAGCGCGCCCAAAAGCTTTGAAGACCGCTTCCAGAATATGATGCGTGTTGGCACCGTAAGGGACCAGAATATGAGCCGTAATGCCTCCATTCTGGCACAAGGCTCGAAAGAATTCCGGCACCAGTTCGCTGTCAAAGGTGCCGACCCGTTCGGCCAGGGAAGGTACCCGGTAGACCAGGTAGGGCCGATTGGAAAGATCGAGACTCACTTGAGCTAAAGCCTCGTCCATGGGAATGAAGGCGGTCCCGTAACGACGAAGACCTTTACGGTCCCCCAGGGCTTTGGAGAGGGCTTGGCCGAGGCAAATACCCACGTCTTCCACGGTGTGGTGGCCGTCCACCTCCAAGTCCCCTTGGGCTCGAAGGGTCAAATCAAAGAGACCATGCACAGCCCACAGGGTAAGCATATGGTCAAAAAAAGGAAGGCCCGTGTCCACATCCACCATTCCCGTGCCGTCCAAAACAATTTTCACCGAGATAGCGGTTTCCTGGGTTTTTCGTTCCACCATCGCCTGGCGCAATTCCCTATTCATAAGAGCTCCCTAGTAACATGAGAAAAGGATTTGGGTTCCTGGGGCGCCGCGGCTTCCACGGAGAAGCCTTCATCCAACAACAAATAGCTACTCTATAAAGATTTTTCACTCGTGTGTAAACACTGGAGCACTCATGACCTTGAGGGTGTCTTGCCTGTAGAAGCAGAGCAGGGTAAAATAAAACATTAAGGTGCTTTCATGCTTATGGCGGGCCTATGTGCCAAGACAAGAAACATGCATCACGTACAAAGGGAAGGATCAATGATGGCTGAAGAAAGATTGCCGCGCTGGTATAGCTTCCTTCGCGAAAACCACCCGAGTGTCATGGATGCCCTAGACGCCTTGGGAGTCGCTGTGCGCCGAGAAGGGCCCTTGGATCCTAAGACGGCCCATCTGGTGCAATTGGCGGCCGCGGCGGCTATTCGCTCTGAGGGCGCCGTGCACAGCCACACACGGCGAGCGCTTCAAGCGGGTGCCAGTCGCGAAGAAATCGTGCATACCCTGATCCTCCTGGTCAGCACCATAGGGTTTCCGTCCGTATCCGCCGCTCTGAGCTGGGCCCAGGACGAATTGGACAAGACGTCGTCACCTGCTTAAACAAAAATCGCCTTCCTTTCAGCAAATCCATCAACCGGCTGCCGGCACCAAAAGGCACGGCTGGATAAGTGCATTTCTTTCTTTTTTCATGTTCGCTTCTTACCAGCCTTTTTGCCTAAGAATGTTTCGGATCTTTTCTTCCGTTTTTTTCTCAACCAGAACCATCTTTTCCACGTGAGCCTTTCTGATTTTGTCGGCAAGCACCTTCACATCCGCCGGTTTCTCCAGAACATCGCTCGCTCCCAGCTTCATCGCCTCGATGCCCTTTTGAACGGTTGCATGCCCTGTCAGCACAATGACCTGAATGTCAGGGTTTTTGCTTTTCATGACCTTCAGGGCTTCAATCCCGTTCATTTCCGGCATTTGCAAATCGAGAATGACTGCATCAAAGCTTTCATGTTCAATGAGAGACAAAGCCTCTCTTGCCGACGGTGCCGTCTTGACCCGGATTTCCCGAGCCTTCATCCGCTCCGCCATCACCTCAAGAAAATCGGTTTCATCATCCACCAACAAGACTTTCTCGGACATGGATGGCTCCTTTCTGGGGTGTCGTGATCTTTTTGTTTAAGCCTCAGGGACGTTTTTGGGGAGGCTCAGCACGACATCACCTGTGGATGAGTCCATGGAGATCTGCGCATGGAGGATAGACAAAAGCGGCGCGGCATCCTTTCGAAGGCTCTCCGGTAAGCTTGTCTGCGTTGGTTGAATGGCTTGACAATGAAGTCGGACTTCCACGTCCTTGTCTTTTTCCTGGGCGTCGACCTGGACCACGGAGGAGGGAGGGATCGTCTCAAACAAGGCTTTCAAGCATAGCCAAAGAAGATTCAACAGGAAAAAGGGCTGCACTTGCACTGAAAACGAAGCCTCCCGACAAGCCACCTTTAGGGTAATGCCTGACATCGTCGCCTTTCTTTCTGCCAACGTGACTAAGAAGCTGATCAGTTCAGACAGAGGAACGGTTGTGATGGGCTCATCAATACTGTGCGCAAACCGGTTTAGGTTCCCTATGAGAACGTTAGCCCGCTGCACCTGTCGTGTGATCTGCATCGCTGTCCGTTTGAGTCGCTCCGGATCAAGAGGTTTTCCGCGCTCGGCAAGGAGCGCCAAATCCTCCAAAAGCCCTGCATGTTCACTGACGATGGCAATGGCATTTTTCAACTCATGGGAAATCGATGCGGAGACGGCTCCAAAAAACCGTAGCCCACACACAGCCGGCGCATCGTCGTAACCTCTGACCTCGGACGATTCAAAAGATGCCATGGGGTTTACTCTCTTTTTTCCGATTGGACTAATTTTCGAAGATGCTCGATCAATTGTTCGATTTTCACAGGCTTAACAAGATAATTATCTATTCCCGTATCCCGACATGCTGCGTCGAAATCTTCCTGGGAACCATGGCCGGTCATAAACAAAAACTTGAGGTTCGGTCGAATAGAGGCCAATTTCCTTTTCAGCTCGATCCCGCCCATTTTCGGCAGTTTCACATCAAGAACCGCCACATCGAATTCCCGGTTCTTTACCATCCGGATGGCGTCCTCAGCGTTGGTGACCCAAGAGGCATGAATCCCCCGAAGTTCAAGCCTTTCCGCCAGGGTCGAGACCAGCTGATCTTCGTCATCCACCAACAAGATATTCATCTTTTTCTCCAGATTGTATGCGATGCCCTTAGAAGGCGTTCTGTCCACCTGCGAGAGTCGCTGCAGGAAGCCCTCGAGAAGCTACATACGTGAAAAGATACCCTTCAAGTATTGGCCGATTCATGGACTTTATCGGGCTTTCCGGGTTTAAGCCTGGGATTCTCAGCCCCCTACGTTTTGGCACCGGAACTTTTTCGAATCTTGTCGTAGGCACGCTTCAGCGTATCACTCAAGACATCGATGTCGACCGGTTTCTGAAGATAGGCGAACGCGCCCAACTTCATACAGGTTTCCCTGTCAGCCTCAGAGCCGTGCCCTGTCAGAATGATGACCTCGATGTTGGGTTTGGTCGCCTTGACCCTTTTAAGGACTTCAATGCCGTCAATACCAGGCATCTTCAGATCAAGGATCATGACCTCGGGCTCCTCCTCACTGACGAGCCTGAGCGCAGATTCACCGTCGTAGGCGACGGCAGATCCCACATCCCTCAGGAGCAGGCGTTCGGAAAGTGTTTGGACGAATTCCCGTTCATCATCGACAAGAAGAACCTTGGACGGTGCCCGGAAATCATATTTACGGTAAATATCCGCCTGATGAAAATTGGGTCCAACTCGAACCTCGACGGATCGAACACCTTCCATCGGCGCCACAAGAGCCTTCAAATCTTCTTCCAATCGAGACAGCATCAACACATGCTTGTTGACGATCAGGGTGACGGCACCGTTTTTGGCTTCCACATCCACATCATGGCCTTCGGCCGCAAGAGCCACCGCTACGCGGGCTTGAAGCAGAAAATCGGCGGCTGCGGCTCGAGAGGCTTCTGTCGGATGCAGGACATCTTTTTGAGTGTTACTGACGATCAAATCCACGGCTTGTTCCACGGAAACTTTATCCATCGGGATCAAGATGTCATAGAGCGCCGGTTTCCACGGATCGATTTCCTTCTTCACCATGGATGTCCAGGAAGAGCGGTCTTCATCGGATTTACGGATGGCTTTGAGTGCGTCCTTTTCGGATACTGCCTCCGCTGTCGCGGCCGTTCGAAGACGAAAGGCCAGATCTGCAATCAGACACACTCGAAGAACATGGGTGATCTGGGAGGGGATCAAAAGGCCGCAACAGCCGGCAACCAAAAGACGTTCTTCCTGAAGCATCTGCGCCGTGGCCAATCGTAGGTAAGCGACGGCGCGTTCTTTTTCATGTGTAAAGGCATTGAAGATCGATGTCTTGGCACTGAAAGCTCGGGAAATGCGTTCAACCGACATGCCGGACAACTGAGAAGCCAAGGCGGCAAGGGTATCGTCTTCAACCAATCGAAATCCGGTGCGCTCCGCCACGTTTCGAATCACAGAACCTTCATTGCAGTACAAGCCGTAAAAGACGGAAATGACTGACATGGTTTGTATCCCCTTTTCATGCGGAGTTCAAGCAACAAGCCGACAGACCGTCAGCAACGGGCAGTCTTTTTCGTCCCCATCTCGATGCGCATCCTCGTGAATGGCACGAATGGCCTTTTCCATGGTTGGAAAGATATGTGATTCTCCTATCTTGGCAGTTAAATGGGTCTTCTTCAACACGCTCATCACGGTCTCGTTCACACCGCTGAAGGAAATCTCAATCCCTCCGCTTCGAACCCGGTCTATCAGTAAAGAAAGTGTTTCTTCACCGGATGCGTCCATATCGTTGATTCCATTGCATACGACAAGAATGTGGCGCAGAGTGCTTTTTTTTCGAATCAAATCCGTTATCAGATCCTCAAAATAGCTGGAATTGGCGAAAAACAAAGGCGCATCGAAGCGCATGACCGAAATATACTTACATTCACGAAGCCCATGGGTGGTAGCACAACGAAGCGCTTCGTCCTCATACCTGGCCAAGGAGGCCACCGTCGGCCTCATACTTTTATACAGAAACACTCCAAGACTCAACCCGACTCCCATCATGATGCCCTTGTCCAGATGCGGGGCGAACCACAAAGTGAAGATAAAGGACAGAATGGAAATGAGCCCATCGTACCATTTGGCTCGCCAGGCATGAATGAAACCTGAGACGTTGATGAGACCGATGACGGCCATCATGATAACGGCGGCGAGCACCGACTGGGGTAGGTGATAGAGAAGAGGGGTGAAGAACATCAACGTGATAACGACGGCCAGACTGGTAAAGACGCTGGAAAGTCCAGTGACGGCCCCTGCCTGTAGGTTCACGGCCGATCGGGAAAACGATCCTGAGACCGGGTAACTTTTGCCCAGAGCCCCGATGAAATTGGCAAGCCCCTGTCCGATGAGCTCTTGATTGGGATCCAATCGCTGTCCGGTTTTGCTTGCCATGGCCTTGGCAATGCTAATGGCTTCCATGAATCCCAAAAGGGAAATGATGGCGGCGTAGGACAACAGATGCAAAGCGGCTGAGAGCTCAATTTTAGGCACGGAAAAGGCGGGGATCCCTTTGGGAACAACACCTACAACCTCCCCGCCTCCCATCATGGTGAGGCTCTCCGTTTGCAGGGGCCTGTTCCCGACTCGAAGACGCCAGATACGCCCGTCGGTCTTGAATCCCGGTGGCAGATGGCCTTTGAGATAAAAAGTCATGGTCCCGTCAGGCTTCATGGCCGCTTCAAAAAGAGTGGATCGCAGCTGTTCTCGATATTGTTGCGCTTTCGTTTTCAGCGCCTCACTTTCCAGCTGGATCAATTTGTCCTCGGATTCCCACTTCAGTTGAGCGACTGCGTCATGGGCCTCTTTGGCTCTTTCGATCTCTTTGCTCACAAGGGTGCGTTTTTCCGCCAAAGGTTTAAGTTCGTAGACGGCTTTGTTAAAGGATTGCACGCGCTCCTGTGTTTCCGGATCCTGAATCGCCGAAAGAGGCACCGTGGTGTTGTGTTCAAACCCCATGAACCAGGAGATAACCGTGGTGATGGCTACGGCCACCAAAACGTTGGGAAGCTTCGGGGCAACCTTTTTGAGGCCGTACATAATGGCGAAGGCTGTCACCCCCAAGAAGAACGTGGGCCAATGGGTGTAGTGAAAAGCCTGCTGGATCACTCTGTAAACAGTTTGGTAGTGATGTGGAGCATTGTCCACATTGACACCAAACATCTTGGAGAGTTGGGAGGTGGCGATGATGATGGCGGCCGCGTTGGTGAAGCCATTGACCACTGGATGGGAAAGAAAATTTACCACCAACCCTAGGCGCAAGACACCGAGGCTGAACTGAAAGAGTCCAACCAAAAGCGCCAACAAGACGGCATAGGCGATGTATTCTTGGCTGCCGGCCGTGGCAAGCGGCTCAAGGGAAGCCGATGTCATCAGGGAAACCACCGCCACGGGACCAGTTGCCAGCTGTCGGGAAGAGCCGAACAAGGATGCGATCATAGGCGGCAAAAAGGAGGCATAAAGGCCGTAGTAGGGAGGCAAACCCGCCAGTTGGGCATAGGCCATTGACTGGGGAATCAGGACCAGAGCTACGGTCAATCCGGCGATGGCATCGGCTTGAAATGTGGCGATGTTGTACCCTTTGAACCAGTCGAGAAAAGGAAAGATTTTTTTGAGCATTTCGTCCACCCGTTAGAGAAAGAGTTATGATAAAAACCTGGACATGATTCACGGATTGTCAAAGCGTGGCGCGAACCCTTTTAGTTGGCCGCTCTACAATTTTCGTTCTCAGCAACAGCCTTTCCATTCTCACCCTCTTCCAAAGGCATGTTTCGGTTTTCCAGCATGCGTCTGCAAGCCTCGATCATTTCTTTGTACAGCGAAGTCACATCGTACAGGTTGTACATGCGAAATCGGACCATGCTATCCACCATGGCAAAAAGGATCATGGCACTTTTTCGCGTATGCCAGGGACCAATGGAGCCATCCTTCTGGCCCATGCGGATGGCATTTTCAAATATGTCCACAAACGCTTCATAAATGGATTCCAAAAGTTCACGGCAATCAGGGTTGGCTTCCGCCAATTCGTAGGGATAACGCTGATGCAGGATGGAGAAGAGATCTTCCCTAATGGATGCCATGTAAAGGTAAAAGGCAATGGATTCTTCAACGAGATTGAGCCCCGTGATGACTTTTTTTTCGGCCTTGTATTTTTCGAATTCCGGAAGAATGGTGTCCCGAAGGTTTCTCAAAATGGTCAGAAAAATCTCTTGTTTGTTCTTGAAATGATAAAAAACCGTTCCTTCCGCCACTCCCGCAGCCTTGCACAGTTCGCTCATGGATGTGTCTTTAAAGCCTTTGCGGGAGAAAAAATAAGTGGCGGCCTGAAGAATCGCATCACGTTTTTTCATCTTTGATCCTCGCCCTGAGATGTCGACTGAGTGCTCAGTCGTTTTTTACTTTAATGGCTCAAAAGACACAGGTCAAGAGAAAAAAAGATCAAGCCAACAAAAAAGCGGCAGGAGAGCTTCTCTCAAGGACGACCCTTGAAAAGAACGGCCTCAAAAGGACCTTTTCCTTAGGAGCGCGGCGCCTTGAGTCTGTTTTTCATGCAGGCGATCCTCTTTTCGCGAGAAAGCCGCTTCTTTCCGTCTTATGGAAACAGGGCACGCCCCACTTCCCCTTGAATCGGCATGCGCTGAAATGCTGTCATTTCAATTTCTTGCAATGGATTCAAAAAAAGGCTTTGCGAGCAGAACGCCTTTTTGCTCTTGTGTCCTGAAGCTTCCATGACTCACCTTGCCCGCAAGAGCTAAAATAGGTACGTTAAGCGGCACGACAGGTCGAGAACTGTGAATCTAGGTTTTTGGGCTTCACCATGACAGCATGGAGGCATGAGGGTTCACACAGTCTGCGAAGGATTCAAAAGATCAGAAGAAACAGCTGAAATCGATGAAAGAAGGAAGCGGAGCTGGCGTTATGGGGGAAAGCCAATGGCGTTTTTTCAGCGACTTTGATGTCTATCTCTGGAAGCAGGGCAGCTACTACCGATCGTGGGAAAAGATGGGGGCTCACCCCTGTGTTCTGAACGGTGTGAGCGGGGTTCATTTTGCGGTGTGGGCTCCCAATGCCGAAAAGGTTTCTGTGGTGGGGGATTTCAACGCATGGAATGAAACGGCCCATCCTTTGGAACCCTTTGGAGATACCGGCATTTGGAAGGGATTTGTTCCTGGAATCGGTGTGGGCACCTTGTACAAGTATGCCATCACCTCCCGCTTCAATGGCTACCACGTGCTCAAAGCAGATCCCTATGCCTTTTTTGCCGAAAAACGCCCGGGGACAGCTTCCATCGTCTGGGATCTTTCTGGTTATATCTGGCAAGATAAAACCTGGATGCGGTCCCGAAACAAAAAAAACACCCGATCGGCCCCCATGGCCATTTACGAAGTCCACTTGGGCTCATGGATGCGGGTGCCCGATGAAGGCAACCGCTGGCTCACTTACCGCGAACTGGCGCCTCGACTGGCCGCCTACGTTCGGGAGATGGGTTTCACTCACGTGGAATTACTCCCTGTGACCGAACATCCCTTGGACGCCTCATGGGGATACCAAACCACCGGGTATTTCGCCGTCACGAGCCGCTTCGGCACCCCTCAGGATTTCATGTTTTTTGTGGACACGCTGCACCAGCATGGCATCGGGGTGATCGTCGATTGGGCCCCTGCCCATTTCCCTACCGATGAACACGGCTTAGGCTTTTTCGACGGCACGCACCTCTACGAACATGCTGACCCTCGAAAAGGCTTCCATACGGATTGGAAATCTTTCATCTACAACTACGGCCGCAACGAGGTTATGAACTTTTTGATTTCCAATGCCTTGTTTTGGCTGGATGTCTATCACGTGGATGGTCTTCGAGTGGACGCCGTGGCTTCCATGCTCTATCTCGACTATTCCCGCCGTGATGGAGAATGGATTCCCAACCAGTACGGCGGCAACGAGAACTTGGAAGCCATTGCCTTTTTGCGCCGTTTTAATGAAATGGTCTACCGGGAACACCCCGACACCATGACCATCGCCGAAGAATCCACCGCGTGGCCCATGGTGTCACGCCCCACATACCTGGGCGGTCTTGGGTTCGGCTTCAAATGGAACATGGGCTGGATGCATGACACCTTGCTATACATGTCCAAGGATCCCGTTCACAGAAAATACCACCATAATCTTTTGACCTTCAGCTTGCTTTATGCGTTTTCGGAAAACTTTATTCTGCCTTTTTCCCATGATGAGGTCGTTCATGGAAAAGCGTCCATGCTGGCCAAGATGCCAGGAGATTTGTGGCGGAAATTTGCTAACTTAAGGCTTCTCTACGGCTATATGTACGGCCATCCTGGAAAGAAGCTGTTGTTCATGGGTTCGGAATTCGGCCAGTGGAGTGAATGGAACCATGAGAGTTCACTGGATTGGTTTCTTTTGGAACATGACTCCCACAAGGGACTTCAGCAGTGGGTGAAGGATCTCAACCACTTTTTATGCAGCGAACCGGCCCTGTATGAGCTGGACAATGAACCCCAGGGCTTTGAATGGATCGACTGTAACGACAGCGATCAAAGCACCCTGGTCTTTTTGCGCCGTGGGAAAAAGGGAGAAGACCTGGTGGTGTGCGCCATGAATTTTACCCCTGTTCCACGATACCCTTATCGTATTGGGGTGCCTTTTGGAGGCTTTTGGCAAGAGGTGCTTAACAGTGACGCCGTCATCTACGGTGGAAGCGGCCAAGGAAATCTGGGCGGCGTGGTGGCCGAAGCTTCCCCTTACCATGGTCGGCCTTTCTCCTTGAGCATCAATTTGCCTCCCTTGGCGGCAGTCTTTTTCAAACCCCAGGGTTCAGCCCTGTGACGGCGTACGTCTCATTTTGAAAACACGAGGGGCGAACCTTCCATGGCACCCGCGACTCCTGCGCTCATTTCCGGGCTCTTTTCTAGACCGATCGAATGCGCCACCGCCTTGAACGACCTTCCTGACGCTCTCATTTTTTTGTCCCTTCATCGAAGGGTCCTCTTCTTGAACCGAGCGGCGGAGGTGCTCACGGGGCTTAGCGATGAACAGGCTCGAGGGCTGCCGTGCCGCCATGTCGTGCGCAGCAATCTTTGCCTCAGGGAATGTCCTTTCCGTCAACCCTGGGGTCATGGAGGGGCTCAGTGTCGTGAAGGGGACATCATCAATAGGGATCGACGTCGGGTTCCTGTGCGCATCAGCTACGTGGTTCTGAGAGACCTGGAAGGCGCCGTGGCCGGTTTCCTGGAAATTCTTGAAGATCTTCGGCCTTTTCAGATGCTGGAATCTCGATCAGGCCAAGCGGACCGGCTCAGCCGTATCATCGGTGGAAGTCCCGCCATGGAGCGGCTTTTCGGCATCCTTCCGGGCATTGCCCAGACCGATTCTTCGGTGCTCATTACGGGGGAAACCGGCACGGGCAAGGATCTTCTCGCTGAAGCCATTCATCAACTTTCGAGCCGGGCCAAAGGGCCTTTCGTAAAAGTCAATTGCGGAGCGCTGCCGGAAACCCTCTTGGAGTCCGAGCTTTTCGGGCATCAAAAGGGAGCCTTTACGGGCGCTGTGGAAAATAAACCGGGTAGATTCCGGCTGGCTCACAACGGCACGTTGTTTCTTACCGAGATCGGGGATCTGCCTTTACCTCTTCAAGTTAAGCTGCTCACTTTTCTGGACGACCATGTCATCTACCCTTTGGGTTCCACTAAAGGCACGCGCGTCGATGTGCGCATCATCGCCGCCACCCATAGGGACCTTCAAGCCATGGTTCGGGAGGGCAAGTTTCGCCAGGATTTGCTCTATCGATTAAACGTGGTCCGAATTCACATTCCGCCCCTTCGAGAAAGGCGCGAAGATGTGCGGTTGCTGCTGGAGCATTTTCTTGCCGCTTTTGTTTCCAATTTTCAAAAGAATGTCAAAGGCTTTTCCAAGGATGCCTTGCGCTGTCTTTTGGAATACCCTTATCCTGGAAACGTGCGCGAGCTTAAAAACATTGTGGAATATGCGGTGAACGTGTGTCGTGAAGAGACCATTGATGTGCATCACTTGCCGTCCTATGTGACAGAGATGCGGGATAGGGTTCTGCACGTGCCAGAGACTGGAGACCTGGAACCGCCGACGAAAAGTGTCTTCGTGGGGTTGCCTCTTGGCGCCGAAACGGCCGACTGGACCGCAATGGAGCGACGTCTCATTGTGGAAGCTCTTGTCAAGGCCAAAGGCAAACGAACTCGAGCGGCGCAAATTCTGGGCTGGGGGCGTTCCACTTTGTGGCGTAAGATGAAACAATACGGGCTTTTGGCTTCTGGATCCGACCAAGTGGACGTTTAGAAGTGGGGCATTCTATGGTTCGAGTGATTATTCCTGTGCATGGTTCAGAAGTGGCGCCCCGCTTTGATTTGGCCTCAGAAGTCTGGATCGGTGTGCAGGGACCGGACGGCCGTTTTATGCAAGAACGCACGGTGGTCATGCCGCAGGCGTCTACGGAAAACCTGTGTCAGCTCATTGTGTCCGAAGGGGCGCACGTGGTGGTCTGCGGAGCCGTCGAACAGGAGTATTTCGATTATCTTGTTTGGAAAAAAGTTACGGTCTATGACGATGTCATAGCGACGGTGGACGCCGTGAAAAAGGCCCTCGAAGAGGGCACCTTGAAACCTGGCGCTGTGCTTTTGGAAAGGATCCTTGAGGAGTCAGAGCATGTTTTGGGACCGGTGGATTCACCAGATTCGTGAGGCTTTCAGCCTGGAATTGGACGAAAGCGGTGCCGCTCGATATGGGATTTTGCGCCGCAATTTGGTCATTCTCATGGGCGTGGTGACGATTGTCCCTCTGGTCCTTATGGCTGCCATCAATTATCACGAATATCGAAAGGTGCTCGGCCAGGAACTTGCCAATCCTTTACGCAATATTGTCAATAAGACGAAGCATTCCTTTGAACTTTTCATTGCCGAACGTCAATCGGCGGTGAGTTTCATTGCTCGCGCTTACGGATATCACGAACTCGTGGATCCCCAGCGACTCAATCACATTTTTCGAGTGGTCAAGCAGGAATTTTCCGGCTTTGTGGATATGGGCTTGATAGACTCGCGCGGCGTTCAGGTGAACTATGTAGGCCCTTATGATCTTAAGGGAAGAGATTACTCGGATCAGAACTGGTTTCACGAAGTGAATGTTCGAGGGATCTATGTAAGCGATGTTTTTTTGGGATATCGTCGATTCCCTCACGTGGTGATCGCCGTAGAACAGACCAGCTTGGAAGGGGATCGATGGATTCTTCGCGCCACCATTGACACCCAAAGGTTCAACGAACTGATCGCTTCGATGGGTTTAGATCCGGACAGCGATGCCTTTCTCGTCAACCATGACGGCGTCTTTCAGACGCCTTCGCGCTTTTATGGAGGCGTTTTAGAAAAATGCCCGCTTCCCATTCCCCCGGTCAGCTACCAGGCCAATGTCACGACGGCCGTGGATCCCTCGGGACGCCCCATTTTTCTCGCTTATGCCCATTTTGTGCATCCCAATTTTGTCCTTATGGCGGTTAAGCCCCAGGCGGACGTGCTTCGAGCCTGGACCACGCTCAAGAACGAGCTGGTGGTCCTGTTTTTGGCGGCCACCACGCTGATCTTTCTTGTGGTTTACAGGCTGACCGGCAACGTGGTGCGAAAGGTGAGGGAGGCTGATGAACGACGCGAAGCGGCCTATCAAGAAATGCAGCATCATCACAAATTGTCTTCCATCGGCCGGTTGGCTGCCGGCGTTGCCCACGAGATCAACAACCCTTTGGCTATTATCAACGAAAAAGCCGGCCTGATGATGGACCTTTTGCAAGGGGTTCCGGATTTTCCGTATCGCGAAAAGTTTCAGGTCTTGATCACCGCGATCCTTGACTCTGTGGAGCGCTGCCGCAACATCACTCATAGGCTTCTGGGGTTTGCTAGGCGTATGGATGTGCATATCGAGGTGCTCGATGTCAACGAGGTGATTCATGACGTCGTGGGTTTTCTGGAAAAGGAGGCTCTGTACCGCAATGTCGACCTGAGACTTCATCTGGCACCAAATCTTTCCAAAATCGCCTCCGACCGGGGGCAACTTCAGCAGGTTTTTTTAAACATTCTCAACAATGCCTTTGCCGCAGTTGCTGAAGGAGGCATGGTGAGCATTACCACCTGGGATGCGGATTCCGAGCGAATCGGCGTCAGTATTCAGGACAACGGGCACGGCATGAGTCCGGAAACGCTGCAACACATCTTCGAGCCCTTTTTTACGACCAAGAAGGGTTCCGGGACAGGACTGGGTTTGCCCATCACCTACGGCATCGTCAAGAAGCTGGGCGGTTGCATTGAGGTTCAGAGCGAGGAGGGTCGAGGAAGCACTTTTACTGTTTATCTGCCGAAAAAAGGACCTGAGCTGAGCGAAAATTGAACAAGCGGTGAAAGGAGCCAAAGAGTGGGTATGGAACCGTTTCACGTACTGCTTGTGGATGATGAAAAAGAATTTGCGACCACCCTGTCTGAAAGACTGGAAATTCGAGGCCTTAAGGTGAGTGTGGCCTTCAACGGAAACGATGCCCTACGATGGATGGAAGAAAAACGGTTTGACGTCATTGTGGCGGACGTGCGCATGCCCGGCTTCAGCGGTTTGGATCTCCTGAGGCACATCAAGTCCCGGAAAATAGGAACGCCGGTGATTCTCCTTTCAGGATACAGCGCCCTGCAAGAAGCCATCGAAGGCATGCATCTGGGCGCTTTCGATTATCTGATAAAGCCCGTGGACATCGAACAGCTCATGGAAAAGATGCGGGAGGCCGTCGAGAACAAAAGTTCGGGGGGATGAAGTGGTGAGCGCGTTTCCTGGTGATTCCGATTCCTGCCCTTAAAGATTGCCCTTTCTGTGCCATTTCATATCATTTTGTTTCACTCCCATATGTCTCATATTGTTTTAGGATGAAGCTTGGCGGGGAGCCGTCAGAGCGGCATCGAAGCGAGTCCTTTAAGAAACCATGGTTTTTTCTCTGGCATCCTTTGTGCATTTTCGAACAAACGCCACGCCCGGGAAACACCAGGGCGCGGTCTATGAAGGAGAGATTGTAAGAAAAGAGTGGTTGAACGGCGTGACTTGAAGGGAAATCCTAAGGGCGCCAAGGTTACGGATCACGCGGGGCATCGGGTTCGGTGGCCGGGGTTTGCCGATTTGTTGGATTTTTTTGTCATGATGAAAAGTTTACGAAACACTGCGTCAGGCTTTTCGCGGGAAAGGTCGGCCTGACGGGGCGATGGTCATGAAGGGTACTGTTTTGGTGGTGGCATTGGAGGAAGATTTTCGCTCGGGCATCAAAGTGCACCTGCAAAAAAGGGGCTACCGTGTTCTAGGGGCGGCGGATCAGGCTGAAGCGGTGGGTCTGTTGGATCTCTCGGATGTGGATGTGGTGGTCTGGCATTGTTTTTCCGGTGACAGGTGCGGCTGGATTCTCATGGATCATGTGCGCACTTTGTCACCGGCTCCGCCTGTGATCCTTTTGGTTCCCAAGGGGCAGGTCCAGCACGGGATTGAAGGGATGAAGCGAGGTGCTTTTGATGACCTTCTCATTCCTTTTGCATGGGAAAATCTGGAAGAAACGGTTGAGGCGGCCATTAAGGCGGGGCGCAAGGCAGTTAAGAACAGAAAATCTTTGCGCCCTTGGGAGAAGGACTCGACGGCAGCCGAGGTTCCTTCCGGCACCGGCGGGTTTCAAACCGTGGAAGAACAAGAAAAAGGTCAAGACCAAAGAGGGAAGTGATGAAAGCGCATGTGATGGTCGTGGACGACGAGGTGGAATTTGTGGATGTTTTGTCTGAGCGTTTGGAGGCTCGGGACTTTATTGTCCATAAGGCCTACAACGGAGAGGAGGCTCTCCGGCAGCTGGACGAGCACAAAGTGGACGTGGTCATCTTGGACGTGCTCATGCCCGGCAAATCCGGCATTGAGACACTTCACGAGATTAAGCACAAGCAGCCCCTCGTAGAAGTGATCATGCTGACAGGGCATGCCACCGTGGAGACGGCCATTGAGGGGATGAAATTAGGGGCTTACGACTACCTCATGAAGCCGATGGAGACTCCGGAGCTTGTGGCAAAAATCAACGCGGCATTGGCTCGAAAGCGCGAGCATGAAGAGCGCATTCGAAGAGCAGAGATCAACGAGATTGTGAAACGTCGAGGTTGGTAGCCGATAGATCGATCATTCCTATTTCAAAGGGGGCGTTGCTGTGAGTAAGGATACGGTTAAGGATCTCATGGTCCCTATCGAGGAATACGGCACGGTATCCGAGGACGCCACACTTTACGAAGCGGTGCTGGCTTTGGAGGAGGCTCAAAAGAGGCCCCACTTTCGGGAGTACAAGCATCGAGCCGTGTTGGTGTGCAATGCTTCGGGCAAGGTGGTGGGAAAAGTGAGTCAGTTGGATGTGCTTCGAGCTTTGGAGCCAAAATTCAAGAAGTTCGGGGATGTGGGGCTTTTGGGGCGCTTCGGACTGGGGCCTGATGTGGTCAGGATCATCACCAAGGAACTTTCTTTGCTGGAAAACCCATTGGATGATCTGTGCAAGAAAGCGGCACGCATTCGCGTCAAAGACATGATGCACAGTCCTACCCAGGGGGAGATTGTGGAAGAGACGGCCAGCTTAAACGAGGCGATACGCCAATTGGTTCTTGGGCCGCATCAGTCTCTTTTGGTGAAGCGCGGGGAGGCAATCGTGGGCATCTTGCGCTTAACTGACGTCTATGTGGAAATCAGTCAACGGATCAAGGCCTGTGAACTTTAAGCGCTTGAGGAACATAGTGGAGGATGAGCATGCATGATGTGGCCGTTGCCTTGGAAAATCGTATAAACTGGAAGCGACTTTGTCTTATGCTGCTAGGTCCTTTCTTGTTTTTTATCGTTTACTTCTCTCCCCCATGGGCCGACGCCGTCGATCCCATGGGAGTGCATTTTCCTCTGTCCCGGGAAGCCAAGGGGGCGTTGGCCGTATTCCTGTGGGCAGGCACTTGGTGGGTCTTTGAGGTTGTCCCCATTGGCGTTACCAGCTTGCTTATCGGTGTTCTTCAAACTCTTTTCATGGTGCGGCCGGCCAAAAGCGCCTTTAAAGATTTTATGGACCCTTCCGTGCTCTTTATCTTCGGTTCGGTGGTGATCGGTTTGGTGTTCACAAAGACCGGCCTTGCCAGGCGGCTTGCCTATAAGATGCTCGTCATTGTAGGAGAAAAAACCAACAACATTCTTCTGGGCTCTTATGTCTTGACGGCGGCGCTGACCCACATCATGGCCCATACAGCTGTGGCTGCCACAATGTTTCCACTTCTGATGTCCATTCATTCCTTATACGGAGAAGACAACGGCCGGACGAAGTTTGGCAAGGCCTTGTTCATGGGCATGGCCTATGTGGCGGGGGCTGGAAGCGTTATTACGTTGCTGGGTGCGGCCAGAGGTGCTGTGGCCATCGGTTTTTTCAATGAGATCACACAGAAAAATGTGGGATTTTTTGAGCTCACCTACTACATGTTCCCCATTGGTTGGTTGATGGTCTTTCTGCTTTGGGGATTTTTCATTGTGCTGTGCCCTCCGGAGAAAAAGGTGATTCCAGGGCTCAGGGAAAAAGCCAAGGTTTTAGCCTCCCAACAAGGTCCCATGACCAAAAATGAAATTTTAGCCTTGATCATTGTGGCCTCCGTGATTCTTTTGATGAGCCTGCAGTCCTTCATTCCTGCATTGAAAGACTTGAACAAGACGGCCATCATTCTTTGTTCCACTATTTTGTTTTTCGTTACCGGCATCTTGGACATCAAGGATCTTGAAGAGATCTCGTGGAACGTGATTCTTCTCTTTGCCGGGGCCATGAGCATCGGTTTTTGCCTCTGGGAAACCGGTGCGGCCAAGTGGCTTGCTGTCAATTGGCTCACCCTGTTTCAAAAGGCAAATTGGTTTGTCTTCGTCATCAGTATGGCTTTCTTTGTGTTGGTGATGACCAATTTCATCATGAACGTGGCCGCCATCGCCATCTCGCTTCCTGTGGCTCTGGTGATCGCTCCGTATCTTGGCGTGGCAGGCGAAGTGGTCTTCTTTTCCTCCTTGGTCACAGCCGGCATGCCATTCCTTCTTTTAGTGGGTGCGGCCCCTAATGCCATCGCCTATGAGTCCAAGCAGTTCACCGCTGGTGAGTTCTTTGGTTATGGGATCCCGGCAAGTATCCTGCTCATGGTGGTGTTAGGTCTTTTTGTAGCATTTATTTGGCCCGTCATGGGCATGCCCGTGACTCTTAAGGGCTGATTGCGCAAAAAGGCAGACCCAAGGCTAAGACCTTGGGTTTTTTCTTTTCCTGACTTGCAAGGGAGTAAATGATCTATGAGGCAACTGGAAAAACTCATTGACCGTATCATTGACCGTGTGAATATCAACCTCAGGGAACCTGCCTTTGATGTGGGGCCTTATGTACGCCATCTCATTCCTCTGGAGCAATTCACCAAGTTTTATGCCTTCTATGGGCTGACGCCCCATCATCCGTTGCACTTCGTGTTTAAACATTCCAGCCTGGCTGGAAGCTATTTTCTTGGGCGCTGCAACGTGGACCATTCTGTGTTGTATAAGAGCGATCTTCGCGGTGACGAGCTGAAGCGTGAAGGAGATGTTTTTTATTATCGAGGCATCCAAATTCCTCTGCACGACGATGAAGTTATCACCGTCAAAGACAGTTTTCTCATCAAGACCTTGGTGCACAATCATTCCCACGATCCGGAAAACCCTGAGGAGTTTGGCATTCGAAACAGCGTGGCCATGCACTACGCCAACATTCACGGAGCACCTACGGAAGGGTGTTTTCTAGGACCGTTTGCCACCGTGGATCTCACAACGGTCCACGATTCCGTCTTGGGTGCGTTTTCTTACGTGCAGACGGGAGAATTGTCCCACACAAAGGTGGAGGCAGGCACCGTGTGGATTCGCTCAGACGGAGCCTTTGAATTTCTCTATCGGTTTCCGAAAAGCGTGCTGGAGCGTTACATTTGGGTGGAGCCAGGGGCTGTACCGACAGGGGAACTCATGGATTTTGTGGAAGGGCGTAAAGAGGAATTTCAATGCGTTTTTGATTCGGTCACCTGCAGCCTCGGTGTGGAAGTTCCCACGGGAGCGTCTGTAAGTCGGTACGCGGTGGTAAAAGGGGCAAGCACTATTGGGGAAAATGTGTTGGTGGCCCAAAGAGCCTACCTGATGAACGCCTGGATGGGGCCGGGCTCCAATGCCCAGGAAAACTGCTACATCGTCGATGCGCATCTGGAAGGGTTCAACGTGACGGCCCACGGCGGAAAAATCATAGGAGCGCGTTTGGGGCGCAAGGTCTTTGTGGGCTTTAATGCTTTTGTTCGTTCTTCTCAGAGGGCTCCTTTGGTCATTGGGGAGGAGTCCATCGTGATGCCCCATACGATCATTGACGTGGAAGAGGAGGTGGTGATCCCGCCGCGCCATGTGGTGTGGGGACATGTTCGTACGGCTCGGGATCTTGAAGAGAACAGTGTTTCCGTGGATGAGTTGGTGACGCTGGAAGGGGAGCTGAGGCGAGAGGGTATGACCTTTCGGGGCAACGGATCGGCTTTTGTTCGAGCCTTTCAGCATCGTATCGAGCACATTCTGGAAGAAAACGGTGCCTACTTTGATGGTAGCCGACACATGGGGCATGCGCAAAAAGGCCAGAACATCGTGTTCAACATTATTCAGCCTTACCCGGAAGGTGATATGAAAGGGATGTATCCGAGCATTGACATTAGGCCTTAGAAGGCTGTCCAAGAACGGATTTGTCTCTGCAAGCGCTGGCGTCCCGCCCGCATCATGAGCGTGGCGGGAATCAATTTTCCAGGAAAAGCCATGGCCTTTTTTCAGTGGCACGCAAGCTTGGAGGCTTCTGCCGGTACCCCGTTTGTAGGGGCGGACCTGTGTGTCCGCCCCATAGGATTGTCGTGCCTGAACAGCTAGGGGCGGACACATGGGTTCGCTCCTACGAAGGTGACCGAGAATTTATCCCTGGGAGCTGGGGCATCCCGTAAAAGCAGGTAAAGGCCCGAGCTCCCAGAAAAACAAAGGTCTTGCGGCGTAGGGGCGGGGCGCCGCCTCGCTCCGACAAAATGGGATGAGATGGATCGGTCTTTGTCGTTCTCGAAAAGACCCTTAGGATTCAGAGTCCAAAAAAGAGGGAGGCTGTGAGCCTTTGGGATTGCAAGCCCTCTTTTTTTGATGTGCAGCCCGGTGTCGGCGAAGGCATTTTAGGCTTTTATAGAAAGGCCCGGAGGACATGCCTAGGCTTCCCTCTTTGACCCTGAGATCTCGAATCTTTATCCTTCTTGTCGCCTTGATGGGTGTCAACTGCGCTGGAGCGCTGATGACCATCTGGACAACGTCCCAGACTTTGGAGATGTCCGAATCCGTGGTAAAAAGAGATCTTCAGGCGCTTCTTGCGGCGGAAAAATTGAACAGCGCCTTGGTAATGCAGAAAGGTTACGTCACCTATTATTATCTGACGGGTGACAAACAATGGTTGACGCGGCTGAGGGAACATCAGAGGGCGTTTCATCACTGGTTGGAAGTGGCCCAAGAGCGCACACGGATGGATGAAGGCCGGCGCATTCTGGATGAGATCGGCAAGGCTTATGAGCGCTTTGAAACGGCCAGGGATCAGGTCATTCAACTCTACAAGGATGGACGCAAGGAGGAGGGAGCCCGACAGCACTGGACGGTGCGGGATCAGTTTCACGGCATCTATGAGCTCACCGAGAAGTTCAAAAGCCTGCAGGAGGCTCAAATCGACCGTCACCAGCAGTTGTCTGAACGTAAAGCTCGAAGCCTGACCACGCTGGCTTGGGTGGCTTTGCCTTTGGTCCTGCTCATGGGCATCGGATTGGCTGTGGTTCTATGGGGCCAGATTCTGGAACCCATTCGGCGTTTGGCTTTTGTTCAGGAAAAGGAAGGTCTTTCGGTTCCGGAGGAAGAGGCTCGAGACGAAGTGAAAGCCCTGAGTCGGCGCATGCACAGTTTGCTGGAGGATGTGGACCGGGCCCATGAGGAATTGGAGGAAAGTCGGGAACATTTGATACAGTCAGAAAAACTGGCCATGGTAGGAAAGCTTGCCGCCAGTGTGGCCCACAGTATTCGCAATCCTCTCACCTCCGTGAAAATGCGCCTTTTCTCCCTGGAAAGGAGCCTCAATTTGACTCCAATGCAACGCGAAGACTTTGAAGTGATTTCGGAAGAAATCGGCCATATCGACACCATTGTGGCCAATTTTTTGGAATTCAGCCGCCCGCCGAAACTCAGGATGCAGCCCATGAGCCTTTCCGACGTAGTGGATACGACTCTACAACTTCTCAAACATCGATTGGAATCTTACGGCGTGCGCATCGAGGTGGATCGAAAAGGAAGGCTTCCTTTGGCCATGCTGGATCCTGACCAGATGAAGGAGGTTTTGGTGAACCTGATCTTGAATGCCTGCGAAGCCATGGGAGAAGGTGGGCAGATACGCATTGTCGAAGAGTCCGGCATGATAGGGGATCAGGGGTTTGTGGTTCTTGTGCGCATAAAAGACAATGGACCCGGTATACCGGAGGAAATCAAGGACAAGATCTTTGAGCCTTTCTTCAGCACCAAGGAAGAGGGATCCGGATTGGGGCTGGCCATTGCCAGAAGGATCCTTCAGGATCACAAGGGATGGATTCATGTCCATTCCAAGGTAGGGCAGGGGACCACTTTCGTGGTCGGGCTGCCCTGCGAGGAGCGGGGGCTGTGGCTGAGATCCTGATTGTGGATGATGACCCGCAGCTGCGGCAAAGTTTTGGAAAGATTTTACGAGCCGAAGGCCATGAGGTGCGCATGGCCGGATCAGGGGAAGCAGGTCTGGCCGCCGTCAAGGAACGTGTGCCGGATCTGGTGGTCTTAGATGTGCGTCTGCCCGGCATGTCGGGTCTGGAAACCTTTAAGGCCATGAAAGCGGTGGACCCCAAATTGCCCGTAATCGTCATGACCGCTTACGGCACCACGGAAACGGCTATCGAAGCCACCAAAATGGGCGCTTTTGATTACGTCCTGAAGCCCTTTGACATTCCCGCCTTGCTGGACTTGGTTTCGCAAGCCATCAAAGCAGGTCGGTTCATGCGCAGCAAGGTGGCTTTGGACGCTCAGCCTGAATCGCCGCAAGAAGACGCTCTCATCGGCCGAAGCCGAGCCATGCAGGAAGTCTACAAAGCCATCGGGCGTGTGGCAGGAACCGATGCCACCGTGCTCATCCGTGGAGAATCGGGGACGGGCAAGGAGTTGGTGGCTCGAGCCATCTACCAGCACAGCCATCGATCCCATGGGCCTTTTTTGGTCATCAACTGTGTGGCCATTCCTGAAACGCTTCTTGAAAGCGAACTTTTCGGATACGAAAAAGGGGCCTTTACCGGCGCGGTCACTCGCCGAATGGGCAAGGTGGAACAAGCTCATCGAGGCACCTTGTTTTTGGACGAAATCGGCGACATGCCGATAAGCATTCAGGCTAAGCTTTTGAGGCTGCTTCAGGAACGCAGCATTGAAAGGTTAGGGGGCAAACGTCCCATCGCCGTGGATGTCCGCATTATCGCGGCCACCAACCGAAACCTGGAAGATGCGGTGGCTGAAGGGCGCTTTCGTGACGATCTTTTTTACCGACTCAATGTGGTGACCTTGACCCTGCCTCCTTTGCGTGACCGAAGGGAGGATATTCCTCTTCTGACAGAGTATTTCCTCAGCCGTTGCGCCGCCGAGATGGGGGTTCCTAATCCCGGGATCACCCAAGACGCCCTGGAATGTTTGATGGCCATGGACTGGCCGGGCAATGTTCGTCAGTTGGCCAACGTCATTCGCAAGGCTCTTATTTTCAATCGAGGTTTTCCTCTGGAACGTGCCGATGTTCAGCGTGTGGTGGGTGGGGAATCCAACGGGGAGGAGTCGGAAAAAAAGGCCAAAGATTTCGATGAAACGGCTTCCGTGCTGGATCAATGGATTCTTCAACACTTGGGAAAGGATGTTTCCGAAAGGCTTTTCGATTCTCTTGTCGATGATTTCAGCGCCCGAGTCATTCGGGTAGCTTTGGAAGTGACCAAAGGAAACCGAACCCATGCTGCCAAACTTTTGGGCATTTCTCGGCCGACCCTCTTGGCGCGCATGGAAAAATACGGCATTCGGGTCGAAGCCACCGTGGCGTCCTAACGGGTGCCGCCCTCTGAAGCGTCAGGACTTTTAGCTGGTGGGAACGGCGCCTTCATTTAAGAGCCCTTAGAATTCCCAAGAAACTTCGTCACGGTGCTTGTGGGCAGCACCTTGCGCAGCACCGCTTGCAGATCCTCCATGCAGTAAGGTTTGGCGATGCCGGCCTGAAACCCATAGGCTTGGGGTTGAGACATGACCGGGTCGTTGGAATACCCGCTGGAGGCGACGGCGCGCACTTGAGGATCCAGGGCACGCAACTTTTCGATAACGTCCCGACCGCCCACACCTCCAGGCACTGTCAGATCCAAGATGACGGCGTCGAAAGGTTTTCCTGCTTCCAAAGCCTTTTTGTAGCACAAAATGGCCTGGGCCCCTTCCTCCGTGGTCTCACTGGTCAATCCCAGTTGTTGCAACATGGCCGAGAGCACATCCCGCACGAGGGGATCATCATCCATGACAAGAACGCGCCCTGTTGCTCGAAAAGGTTCCTCCTCCATAAAAGCTTGAGCCTGGTCGGTCTCGGTTGAGGAGGCCGGAAGGTAAAAGGTCACGCTGGTTCCCTGGCCGACCCTGGAGCGTACGGTCATGTGGCCGTCATGTCTTTTGACGATGGAATAAGCTGTCGAAAGCCCTAAGCCGCTGCCTTCCTTTTTGGTGGTGAAATAGGGATCGAAGATCTTATCCAAATGCTCTTCGGGAATGCCGATACCCTGATCCTCAACGCACACGGCCACATAGCGGCCGGAAGCCAGAGTGGCATCACCGCCTTCCTCCACAAAAACGTTGCGGGCCTTGACGGCCACGGTGCCTCCTTGAGGCATGGCCTGATGAGCGTTAATGACCAGATTTTGCATGACTTGGCTGATTTGGGCGGGATCGTAGTCCACAAGCCACAAATCTTCGGGAAGATCAAAACAGGACTTGGAGGTGGTGCCCCGAAGGGAAAATTCCGTGCAGTCTCGAATGAGGTCCTGCAAGGAGCCCGTTTTCTTGATAGGAGCTCCACCCTTTGCAAAAGTGAGCAGCTGACGGGTGAGTTCCTGGGCTCTGAGGCAAGCTTTTTCCACGTGATCCAGACGATCACCGACGACAGCTCCGTTCTTTAAGGCGTGTTTGATAAGAGAAATATGCCCCAAAATGCCAGTAAGAATATTGTTGAAATCATGGGCGATTCCTCCCGCAAGAAGCCCTAGTGATTCCAACTTTTGCGCTCGAAGCCGCTCCTGCTCCGCAAGTTTTCGATCACTTATATCTTGAACAAAAGTCCAGATGGAATCCGGGGTGCCGTCGGGACCATGATGAAGATACATGCGGACTTCCACGTCCAAGAGGGTACCGTCCTTTCGAATCAGCTGCTTTTCAAATTTGTCCGAAAACCCTCGATCAAAGAGTTGTCGACGCATGGCTCGCGTCATAGCATCAAACCGATGAGGTGGGGTCATGTCCCCGCAAGCCACCCCCGCGATTTCACTAGGATCGTCGTAACCCAACATGACAGCAAAAGGCCGGTTACATTCTAAAATGACACCTTGAAAATCCGTGCGAACGTACCCGTCTCGGCTTCGCTCATACAGCTCCCGGTAGCGCCGCTCCGATTCCGCCAGCTGAGCTTGAGCCTCATGACGTCGCTGAAGCTCTTCGTGCAGCCGAGCGTTAGCTTCCTTAAGTTCGGCTGTTTTTGCGGCCACTTCTTCTTCCAAGCGCCGGGCAGCCTGATCCAGGATTTGCTCGGAATGCTGTTTCTGAAGCATGGCCCCTACCAGATGTGCCGCCGTCTTCAGGGCGTCGATTTCCACGGTGGTCCAATGCCTGCGTGTGACACAATCGTCAAAGCCGATGAAACCCCAGAGGGTTCCGTCCAAAAAGATGGGTGCCGCCACCAGGGAAAGAATGTCTTGAGCTTCAAGAACAGGGCGTTCGGAAGCAGGAAAATCCTCGACAAGGCCGTAAATGGGTTCTCCTTTTAGGAACACCTCAAGCCACCGTCCAAAATCTGCTTCAACCATAGGAAAATTTTCCAGGTCGGGATTTCCTTTTTGCGAAGAAATTCCTTCAGCCGTCCATTCATAACGCTGGCTGGTCAGCAAAGTGCCGTTCGAGGCGCGGTGATTTTCAAAGATATAAACCCGGCTCACTTGAGCGGCTTCTCCCAGTCGACCCAGAACTTTTTCCAGGGGAACCTCGGTTCGTGAATGGAGAAGAAAGTATTCGGCGGCATAGGCGACAGCCTGAAGGATTGTATCCCGTGCGGATAGCGCCTGTTCCAGAGCCTTTCTTTCGGTAATATCTTGAAGCATGCCGTGAAGCTCTCGCGTGCCGTTCTTGGCATGCACGACGCTCGCCTGGTCCAAGACCCAGCGAACCTGACCGTCCGAAGTGACGAGACGGTATTCACAGCACAGGGGCTCGGCTTTTTCCAAAGCTCGACGCCGTTCGGCTAAGACCTTTTCCCTGTCTTCCGGATGCACACATGCATGCCAAAAATCATCCTCATTGGACCCGCGAGAAGCGGTGAAGATCCGTTCCAGCTGCGGACTGATGTAAAGACAACGGCCGTTTTCACTTTGGGTCTCACAATAGACCACCGCCGGAAGATGCTCCACAAGATTACGATAAGAAGGATCGGCCTCGACCCTTTTCCATTGGTCTTTAAGCTCCACCCCAGGCCTTTGCATGGAATATTCCCCCCGTCTTCACGTCGGCCCTGGACGGGCCTGTTCGGAAAAGCGCCTCAGGCTTTACGAGACACCGAAAAAAGGTTTCATCAGATTTGTCGAAATTCAAGGGGTTGTCAACATCGAGTCGACCCGTGGCTTTGAAAAATCTGGAACTGTCAGCTTCTTTTACAGTCCGTCAAATTCTGTGTGCCTTCAAGCACAAGCAAGGCGATGCTTCAAGGCATTCCACAGAGGCAGGCTTGTTTTTAAGATTGGTGCAATTCTTGCCTTATTGATAACCAAGCTTTTTCCTTTCGAGTCCGGCTGCCCTTCATCTTTTGTGGGCTGGGGACCGTAGGGACAAGCTTCTGAAACAGGATTGCTCGAATGGCGAGCGGCGCACGGTGTTTGTGGGTCTTTTGCACAAGGAGAGTTGTGTATGATGAGCGTCGATGAACTCAAGGCCTGCCGTTTCTTCTTGGTCTTCGGCGATGCCGAGCTGGAAAAGATCGCTCAGGTGACCGAAAAGAAAAAGTACACAAAAGGCGATGTGGTTTACCGAAACGGGGATGCCGCCCAAAAATTTTTCATTGTCCAAAAAGGCCTTGTGAGCCTTCGGGAATTCCAGCCCGGGGATGCCGTCGGCATCGCCTTTGAAACACGGGGTCCCGGAGAACTTTTTGGAGTAGCCTCCCTCATGCCCACCAAAGCCTACACCCTTACGGCCCTATGTCAGGAGGACACCGAACTCTACGAAGTGAATGTCAAGGGTCTCGAAGAAATCATTCAATGGGCGCCATCCATCGGCTACATTCTCATGAAGGAAGTGGCTCATATCTATTTTGACAGATATCGACTGTGCAAACGTCAACTGTATCAAATGGTCAAGACACCGACCTTGATTACCGCTCTGCCGGGGTAGGCTTTTCAGCGGTTGCGAAAGCTCGTTGTCGAGATCATGGAACGGAAGGCGCAAGCTGCGAAGGCGGCTTGCGCCGAAGGGCGGTCTTCACCTCCCGTTCAGCCTGGAACATGGTTTGGCGGGAAGGACATTGGCGAAGATACTTTCATCTGCCTGTTCGAGCACTCATGAGACGCCCATGGAAGATAAATATTCCAATCTTCGACTAAAGTTTTTGGCTTCAATGCTGGCCTTTTCCTTGATTCCGCTCTTTATTGTGGGAATCAGCCTCTACTATCAGTTCGACAGAGCCTATCGGACTCGAGTGGAAAACAACCTTGGAAGCTTGTTGAATGATCGTCGGCATGCCCTGGATCTTTTTTTTGAAGAACGCCTTTCCCAACTCTACACCGTGGCTTACACCCAGACCTTTGACCAGATCAGCTCCCAGGAGAAACTCAACGAGATCTTTGACCTCATGCAGCGCCGCTCCAAATATTATGTGGACTTAGGGGTTATTGATGATCAAGGCCATCATGTGGCCTATGTGGGGCCGTATTCCCTCAAAGGCGTTAATTACAAGGATTCCGATTGGTTTCAATCGGTGCGCCTTCGAGGGATTCATATCAGCGATGTTTTCTTGGGGGTACGAAACTTTCCCCATTTTGTCATCGCGATCCTGCGTCGCGAAGGCGACAGGTCTTGGATTCTCAGGGCAACCATCAACACGGATCTTTTTGAATCCATGGTCAAGGCGGCGCAAACGGGAGAATACGGTGATGCTTTTCTGCTCAATGAAGAAAACGTGCTGCAGACCTCCTCTCGCTTTCTGGGACCTGTTATGGCAAATCCGGGCATCCCCGCTCTGCCCCGGTTCGTCGGCACCCGCATCATGACCCAAGACGTCGGCCTGCGTTCCATGATCGTCGGGGCCACATGGCTGACGAGCGTCCCCTGGATGCTGGTCGTCATGGAAGATCCTCAGGAAGAGTATCTTCCCATCCTTCAGACTCGATCTTTGGCTCTGATTCTTCTAGCGGCGGGTGTCGCTGCCGTGGTGCTCGGCGCCGTTTTTGTGGTGAACCTCATGATTTTGCAGCTTCAAGAAGCCGACCGGCAAAAAGCTTTGCTGGATGCAGACCTCATGCAGACGAGCAAAATGGCTGCCTTGGGTCGTTTGGCGGCGGGCATCGCCCATGAAATCAACAATCCTTTGGCTGTCATTCAGGAAAAGGCAGGTTGGATTCAGGATCTGTTAGAAGAGGAAGATCTCAGGAAAAGTGAGAATTTCAGAGAATTTGAAGCCGCCATCGCCAAGATACAGCACCATGTGGATCGCGCCCGCAACGTGACCCATCGGCTTCTTGGTTTTGCACGCCGCATGGAACCCGTGAGACATCCCGTCAATGTGAACAAAGTTGTGGAGGAAACCCTGACCTTTTTGGAGAACGAAGCGCGGCATCGCAATATCACAATGCATGTGGAACTGGAGGAAGGTCTTCCGGAAGTGATCAGTGACGGGGCTCAGGTGCAGCAAGTACTTTTGAACATCATCAATAACGCCATTGATGCTGTGCAAAAAGACGGGCATGTGTTCATCAAAACGCACTTCGAAAAGCCTTTGCAACAAGTGATGGTGGAAGTTCGGGATACGGGGCCGGGTATTCCGGATGAAATTTTGGACAAGATTTTCGATCCGTTCTTCACAACCAAAAAGCTTGGCAGCGGAACAGGCCTGGGGTTGAGTATCTGCCATAGCATCATGACGAAACTTGGAGGTCGCATTGAAGCACGCAACAGCCCTCAAGGGGGCGCCGTTTTTATCATCACCCTGCCCTTGCAGGCTCCGGGGGCGTCTCCTGCCATGTAAAAAAGCCGGTCAGGGAGAGAGAACGTGTTGAAGGGAGGTATGGTTCTATGGATCGGCCACCGTACCGAGTGATGGTCGTGGACGACGAAGCCGATTTTCTGGAAACCCTTGTTCGACGTCTGGAAAAGCGTCAAGTGGAGGTCGTCGGGGTTCCGGGGGGGCGGGAAGCCTTGGAAGTTCTTTCGCAGCGCCCTGTGGATGTGGTGATTTTGGATGTGCGCATGCCCGGCATGGACGGTTTGGAGGTGCTTCAGGAAATCAAAAAGCGCTGGCCTCTTGTGGAAGTTATTCTGCTCACGGGACATGCCTCGGTGGAATCCGGACTTCAGGGCATGGAATTGGGGGCTTTCGATTACGTCATGAAACCCTGTAAGCTGACTGAGCTTTTACCGAAGATTGAGCTGGCCTATGAACGCAAATGCCTTCGCGAAAAAGCTTTGCAATGAATCGGCCCCCACGAGAAGAAAGAGCGAATGGAGTCCCAGAGTGAGCATTCCGGCGCATATGGGCGTCAGAACCCATCCGAGACCGATTTTGAGCACCACTCTTTTGTTAATGGTTTGAAGTCCTTTGACGAACCCAATGCCCACAACAGCGCCCACCACGGCCTGGGAGGACGACACGGGCACCGCCACCTGGGTGAACAGGTGAAGGGTGGCGGCTTCGGCAAACACCACGACCATGGCCGAAAAAGGATCCAAAGGCACGATTCCTTTGCCCACCGTCATCATGACACGCCCGCTGTACGTGAGGACCCCTGAGGCAATGCTCAAACCTCCGATCAGAGCCCCCAGACGAAGGTCCAGAAGTCCCGAGGTGACATAGACCCCTGTGACGTTGGCCACACTGTTGGCTCCCAAACTGTAGGCTGCGTAACAGCCGGTTACCAGCACGGCCACGAAATAGAACCGGTTTCGAGCCGAGAAAGACTTGATCTGGACCGTCACGAGTTTTTCAAGGCCACGATGCAAAAGGCTGCTGGCGATCAGGGCACTAAGCGGGGTGAGAGTCCAGCAGATCACAATTTTGGTCAGTTGAGAAAAATCAGGGGACGAGTTCAGAAGGGACCAGCCGAGAATGGCCCCCACAAGGGCTTGAGATGTGGAAGCCGGGACACCTGCTCGTGTGAGCGCCGTCATGGTCACGGCGGTAGAGCTGGTCAAAATGAAAGCGGTGTCGGCGTGAACATAGGCCAGCTTGGCATAAGTGCTTACGCACTTGGTTCCTTCCACGACCGCTCCCAAAACCACATAAGCCGCGGTAAGCCAAAGGGCTTGGGAGAAGCGCAGAAGGCCACTGGCCACAGCGGTTCCGAAAATATTGGCGCAATGATTCGCCCCCAGACTCCATCCCAGAAAAAGCCCGCCGAAGATCCGCCACATTACTCCCGCCCCTCTTGTTCAGAACCTGTCTAGCGGAAGCTCACGGTGAGCACATAAAGGGCGTCGCTGGCATCTTCAATGAGGTCGCTAAAGGTGGTGAGGCTTTCAAGAAAGTCGGCGTAAAACTTGCCCTGCCAAAACTCGGAGACAGGAAGACTGTGGATTTTTTGGTAGATTTCCGCTTTTAGGTCGTCGACGCGTTTTTCCAAAATGCGAATGGCCAAGACCTGTTCGCGAATGTCCTGGCCTTGGACGGCCCTTTGAAAGGCGATGCTGAGGATTTCACACATTTCCTTGTTAAGCGAGGTGATGGTACGGCATTCTTCAGCAGTGGAGTCATGGAGATTGATGCGTTCAAAATACCGTGCCGTGTCTTCCACGGTATCAAAAGCTTGGTCCACCAGTTCCACGAAACGACATAAATTTGGCCGAATATAGGGTAGAAAAGCCCCTTCGAAGATGATGGACAAAGCGTGACGTCTGGCCATGTCACCTTCACGTTCCAGGTCGTAGATGGTTTCGGCTCGTGATTTTTCGCCTTGATGAATAAGATCGGCCAAGACTCCATTGGCCGAGCACAGGAGAC